>CAUUJL010000096.1:0-8145 GCA_963545375.1 uncultured Oribacterium sp. | reverse complement strand
GTTTCTTCAAGTATAGATAAAGGAAAAAGAAAATGCAAAACAAAGAGCATAAGAGCGTGATATCCGATGAAATAAAAAAGAAGCTATAAAAAATCAAGATTATTAAGCAGGTTTTCAGCAATATAGGTCTGAAATGGGGTAATCTGAGCCCGCGGGTACTTACGAAAAACGAATAGCATGAAGTTTTTCGTTTAGTACCCTTCCCGTTGGGCGAACTTAGCGGGAGCGTGCCCCGATTTAGACCTATATTGCGTAGAAAACCGGTATGATTTTTCACAGCTCATTTTTTTCTAATTTCGATATTACGCCTGTGCGCTTGCCGGATATTTCTTCTCCAACTTCTCCAAAATATCCAGGTAATGCTTCTGTACACCTTTGGCCGTTTGCTCATCCTCAAAGGCCTGGCTCTTCTCGTTGATTTCCTTGAAGTCCTCTTCGCTTAAGCCTCTTTCGGCAAAGGGGTATACCACACTGTTTTCCTTCTCGATATGGAGCTGTAACAGGTGGGCGTAAGCCATAGCATAAGACAGAATATCCAGCTTTAATTCCAAACGGGGATTTTTCTTGTACTCGTTCAAAGCAGTTTCTAAAGACAACACGTCCGCTCTTCCCAAGTCATGCTCCACCAGCATACCATTGGTTACCAGCTTGTCTCCAACAGGTCCCAACTTTTTGACCATCACAGGGAAAAGAAATTTCTCTTCCTTACCGTGGTGATGCTTATCCGCATATTCTCGAACAAACTGGATAATTTCCCGGAAGTCCTCATCGGGAACTTCCCCTCCCTGCATCAGCTGCAGGCAAATGTTACGGATAACGCCTAAGGCTCTGTTGATATTGGCATGGTCTTCTTCCATAAGAATTACACTTTGATTCATAAACTTCCTCTTTTCGTATTTTCTGAAATTTTTGCAATAGTAATAGGAGAAGGGTTTCTTCAAAGTGCTGACCCCTCAATAAAAGATTCCTATAAAAATATAGTATCGCCGGTGCTATGGCATTACGCCAGCCTTTAATCTGAACCGGCAGCATTTCCCTTTATCTATAAATGCTGTAATGGTTCTCATCAGGAGAATCCAAATGGAGCTTAGTATCCTTTAACATACCCTCCATAATCTTTCTTCTCAACTGATAGTAAACCTTGGGATCTCCGGAAACGGCCTCCCAGAAGGGGGCATGGATATCCTCTTCCTGCTGCCAGGAGGTTCTGTCCACATCCTGCTCTGTTAAGACATTTACTCTGTCACAGGGCATACCGTTTAAAAGAGAATCATCAATCTTTCTGTAGGCATCACTGGCATCGGAGTCCGGCTCCAAAGCGTGCTTCTGTCCAAACTGAAAGGCGATATCCTCTAAGGAAGAAAGACGGGAAGAATCCTCTGCCAGAACGGTAGTCACCAAAAGTGCGTAGCGAGCTTCCGCATCCTGTACTCTTTCCTGCAACCATCCGTGAATGTTCATTACGTCAATCAATTCATTTAAAGGACGTAACTCTTTATTTACCGTTTTCTCAGCCAAGCTTCCGTCAGCAAAAGCCTTCCATTGCTCTTTTTCGCCGTAAGCTACAATATCCTTAATCAGCTCTTCTTGTAGCTGAATCTTGTTGTATAACCAATAATGAATCGGCCCTAAAAATGCACTCATTACGCCTCTACCTCTCCTAACTTACTGTTTAATGCCAAAACAAGAGCATCCGGATTTAATCCGTGAACCATGCAAGCATCCTCCAGGGACTCCATCTGAGAGCTTGGGCAACCAAGACAATGCATTCCTGCCTCCAGTAAAGTATCAATTAACATAGGATACTCATTTACAATCTGTCCTACCAACATATCACTAGTAATCTGTGCCATTATTTTATCCTCCTGTAAACTCTGACTTACAATTTTTGAATCTGAGCAAAGTATAGCAAAGAGAAAAAATAAAGTTTGTTGCGATTGCAACATTTGGAGAAAAAGTATAGGTATAGAGGATTTTTAGACTTTCTTGAATTTTTAGATTCTTTTCCTTGACAGGGAAGTTTGCCCTCACTACAATAAAAATTGTAAAAAATTGAATTGTCAAAAATCTTTCAAAAAGCCAAAGACGGAAGGGAATTCAAATAGAACGTTAGTATAGTATTAGGAAGGAGTTTTTTATGGGATTTTATGATTACAAGGTAGCGGACACCAAGGGCGGAGAGAAGGACTTAAAGGATTTCGAAGGAAAGGTAGTATTGGTAGTAAACACTGCAACAGGCTGCGGTTTTACACCCCAATATAAGGAGCTGGAGGAGATGTACGAGGCATTCCATGACAAGGGATTGGAAATTCTGGACATTCCTTGTAATCAGTTTGCCGGACAGACTCCCGGAACGGATGAGGAAATTCATGAGTTCTGTACTTTAAACTACAATACCCGGTTCCCTCAGATGAAGAAGGTGGATGTAAATGGAGAAACCCAGATTCCTCTTTACCGTTTCTTAAAGGAGCAGCAGGGATTTAAGGGCTTCGGAGAAGGAAAAATGGCGGATCTTCTTCGGGATATGCTTCCAAAGATTGATCCGGACTATGAGAAGAATCCGGAGATTAAGTGGAACTTTACCAAGTTCCTGGTGGATAGAAAGGGAAATGTTATCGCTCGCTTTGAGCCCACTACAGACATGGCAGAGGTAAGAAAGGCTGTAGAAGCTGCACTATAATATCTCCTTTGTCAAATTGCTTGGAAGCTATTTCTCAGAACAGATAGTTTTGAATAAATAGAAACAGCATTAAACAAATAGTTTTGCATAAATAGCATAAAAGAAAAGCCCGGACAGTATTTCATTGTCCGGGCTTTTACGGTATAATGCCATTCGGGTGTCACGATGTATTTCAGTGACCACCGGTTCTTGCAAGATTAGAAAGGAGTCTATATGCCGATAGACAAAGAAGAACAAAGCATAAACCGTAAATTAATGGACTTTTTGGACCAAAGTCCCAATGCCTTTTTTGCTGTGGAAAATATGAAGCAGGCTTTGGAAAAGGGCGGTTTTAAAGCTCTCTATGAGGGAGAGGCCTGGAAACTAAAGGCAGGAGAAAAGTACTATGTGACAAGGAACGGCTCAGCTCTGATTGCTTTTGCCCTGCCCAAGGGGGACTTCAAGGGCTTCCAGATGATGGCCAGCCACAGTGACTCTCCGGTTTTCAAAATCAAGGCCAATGCGGAAATCGGGATTGACAAGGAGTATCTGAAGCTGAATGTGGAGAAGTATGGCGGAATGATTTGCTCCCCCTGGCTGGACAGACCGCTGTCTTTGGCGGGAAGAGTCATTTGCAAGACAAAGGGAGGGGTAGAGACCAAGCTCTTAAATGTGGATAGAGACTTAATGATTATCCCGAACCTTGCCATTCACATGAATCGCGAAGTCAACGACGGCTATACCTTCAATGCCCAAAAGGATATGCTGCCTTTATTTTCCTCCTTCCAGGAGAAGGGAGCCTTTCTGGAATTTATCGGAAAGGAACTGGGGGTTAAGCCGGAGGATATTTTGGATACGGACCTCTTCCTTTACAACAGGGAAAAGGCTTGCATCTTAGGGGCAAAAGAAGAATATCTTTGCAGCGGAAGACTGGATGATTTGCAGTGCGGGTTTTCCTCCTTACAGGGAATCCTTGCAGCAAAGCCAAAGCATAGCGTAGCGGTTCATTGTGTCTATGACAATGAAGAGGTAGGTAGCGGTACCAAGCAGGGTGCGGCTTCCACCTTCCTAAAGGATGTGTTAATGCGGATTATCCGTGCCTTCGGAAAGACCGAAGACGAGTATTTGCAGGCTTTGCAGAACAGCTTCCTGCTTTCTGCGGACAATGCTCATGCGGTACATCCCAACCAGCCGGATAAGGCGGATCCCACAAACCGTCCTTATATCAATAAGGGAATTGTCATTAAGTACAGTGCCAACCAGAAGTACACCACGGATGGAATTTCCGGCGCCATTTTCAAGCAGTTCTGCGAAAAGGCAAAGGTTCCCTTCCAGATTTTCACCAACAGGTCCGATATGTTGGGAGGCTCTACCCTTGGAAATATTTCCAATAGTCAGGTAGCTCTGAATACGGTGGATATCGGTTTGGCTCAGCTGGCTATGCACTCCCCCTTTGAAACTGCAGGGGTGAAGGACACAAGATACATGGTGGAAGTGGCTAAGCTATTTTACTCCTCCTCCGTTTTGGGACGGGGAGATGGCAATTACGAAATTCTCTTTTCGTAAAAATGATTTTTCTTCGGAACTGAATTGGAGAATAGGGCCGGAGGAAAAAACGCTCAACCTGTGTTACGGCAGATTCGTGACACGATTTCAGCACTTAGAATTGAAGAGGAATAAGTATGGATCAGAAAAAAATTAGTTGGAAAATGCTGGCGTTTATGGCCTTTTCCACAGTATGGGGATTTGGAAATGTAACCAACGGCTTTGTATGGTTCAATGGAATTCAGGTTATTTTCAGCTGGATTTTCATGTTTGCCCTTTATTTTGTCCCCTATGCATTAATGGTAGGCGAGCTGGGCTCTGCCTTCAAGCATGCAGGAGGCGGTGTGAGCTCCTGGATCAGAGAAACCTTAGGCACAAAGCTTGCTTACTATGCAGGTTGGACCTATTGGGCTTGTCACATTACCTATATTGCCAGTAAGCCAAGTGGCGGATTAAAGGCCTTGTCCTGGGTAATCTTCCGTAACGCAGAGCTCTATGACAAACTGCCCACCATCATGATTCAGTTGATTACTTTTGCTTTATTGTTACTGTTCTGTTTCGTAGCCAGCAAGGGCTTAAACCCCTTAAAGAAGATGGCTACCTTGGCAGGTTCCAGTATGTTTGTGATGTCTTTGCTATACATTGTCATGATGTTTGCGGCCCCCGCTATTAATCCTCAGGGAGACTATGTTTCTTTGGATTTTAGCTTAAAGAATCTTATCCCGAATTTCCGCTTGGAGTATTTTACTTCTCTTTCCATCCTGGTATTTGCGGTAGGCGGATGTGAGAAGATTTCTCCTTATGTAAATAAGGTAGAAAACCCCAGTAAGGGCTTCCCCAAGGGTATGATTGCCCTGGCGATCATGGTTGTGGTATGTGCTATGCTGGGAACCATCGCTATGGGTATGATGTTTGACCCTGCATTAATCAACGAAAGCAAGGAAGCCTTTGACTCCTATGCGGCAAACGGATCCTACTGGGCATTCCAGAAGCTTGGCCAGTACTATCATGTTGGAGATGCTTTACTGGTGATTTATGCTCTTTGTAACGTAATCGGACAGTTTGCAGTTTTGATTATCAGTATTGACGCTCCTCTTCGTATGCTTTTAGACAACGAAGAGACTCGTCCATACTTCCCCAAGAAGCTCTTAAAGCAGAACAAGGAAGGAAGCTATGTAAACGGTATCATCATGGTAGCAGTGCTTTCCGGATCCATCATCTTGGCACAGTCCTTCGTTCCGGGAGCAGCGGCGGTATTAAAGCAGCTGACTAAGTTAAATTCCGTATGTATGCCTCTTCGTTACCTTTGGGTATTCGTGGCTTACATTGCTTTAAGAAAGGCCGGAGACAAGTTCCCAAGAGAGTATTACTTTGTAAAGAACAATGCAGTGGCTCTGGGCTTCGGTGTATGGTGCTTTGCCCTTACGGCAATCTGCTGTTTGATGGGTATGCACTCCGATGATCCATTCACCATGGCTTTGAACATCATCACGCCGATAGTACTTACAGTTTTAGGCATGATTTTGCCTATTTTGGCAAAGAACGAAAAGGCTTAAGCCATGTCTTGGACCGAGCGGAAAAATCACCATTCCAGAAGCTTTAGTTTCCAAAGAAAAATGAATTTCTTCCCTCTTCCCTCTGTACAGAGGGGGAGGGAAGATTTATTATCTTTAAGGAATAGGAAAGAAACGAAGCAGACCTTACTGCATAACGGAAGAGACAGCCACATGGACAGGCAGGAGTCGGATAAGAGAAAATTCTTTCCTGCCGCTATAGAGAGAAAAGAGGGATGGAAAATGAAGGAAGGAAGAGAAGCGTATCAAAACCGGGAACTATCTTGGCTGTTGTTTAATGAGCGCGTTTTAGATGAGGCAGGAAATCCTCGAGTTCCCCTCTTGGATCGTCTGCCTTTTATTTCCATTTACCAGACCAATTTGGATGAGTTTTTTATGGTACGGGTGGGGACTTTGATGCAGCAAATGCGCTCGAAAAAGACCATCAGAGATAATAAAACGGATCTGAGCAGTGAAGAACAGGTGGACTTGATTTTAGAAGAAGTTCAACGCCTGGAGCAGAAAAGAAAAGAAATCTATGAACAGGTCATGGGAGAGCTGGAGCCGGTGGGCATCCACATCATTAATTTCCAAAGACTGTCCAAGGCGGAGCAAAGTCAGTTGGAAATTTACTTTGATCAGGCCATTCGTCCCTACCTTTCTCCCATGATTGTGGGAAAACAGCAACCCTTCCCCTTCTTACAGAATCGGGAGCTTTATGCGGTGGTACGTCTGGAAAGCAAGAATGGAAAAAAGAAGTTGGGAATTGTGCCTTGTTGGAACCCGGTATTCAAACGACTGATTGAAATTCCGGGAAGAAAAGGCTACCACATGCTTTCCGAGGAGTTAATTTTACACTTTGTTTCCAAGCTTTATCCCGGCTATCAGATTAAGGAAAAGTCCATTCTTCGCATTACCCGAAATGCAGATATTGATGCTACGGATGTTTATGATGAAGACTTGGATTATCGCGGTATGATGGAGCAGCTTTTAAAGAAGCGAAACCGTTTGAATCCGGTGCGACTGGAATTTACCAGAGAGCTGCATAAGTCCGTGAAGAAAAAGATAGCGGAGCATCTTGGCATTTCCCATAAGCACATCCTGCACTGCGGAACACCCTTGGATTTGTCCTTCCTCTTTACCTTACAGAACAGCTTTCGAGAGAAGACGGAGCTCTTCTACCCGAAGTACAGCCCCAGAAGCTCTGCCTACATTCAAAAAGGCGAGTCCGTCCTTTCTCAGGTAGAACGCCGGGATTTGATGCTGTCCTACCCCTACGAAAGCATGAAGGGATTTTTAGGCTTGTTGCAGGACGCAGCCAGAGATCCTTCCGTGGTTTCCATTAAGATTACCCTGTACCGGGTAGCCAGCCATAGCCAGATCGTGGATATCCTTTGTGAAGCCGCGGAAAATGGAAAGGAAGTCCTGGTTTTGGTGGAGCTTCGGGCAAGATTCGACGAAGCCAACAACATCGAAATGTCCCATCGTTTGGAGGATGCAGGCTGTCAGGTAATCTATGGTCTGCCCAATTATAAGGTACATTCCAAGCTTTGCTTAATCGCAAAACAGACAGAACAGGGCATCCACTACATTACCCAGATCGGAACCGGTAATTACAATGAAAAAACCGCTACTTTGTATACGGATCTTTGCCTAATGACGGCCAACCAAAGCATCGGAAAGGATGCGGCAGAGGTTTTCCGTACCCTTCTTTTGGGAGAAACTGTAGAATCTACGGAGGCTCTTTGGGTAGCTCCCCACGGTTTACAAAATCGCATCTTGGAAAAAATCCAGGGAGAAAAGAAGAAATGCGAAGAGGGCAGAGGCGGCTATATCGGTTTCAAGTTAAATGCCCTTACGGATAAGGATATTATTGATGCCTTGATTGACGCGTCCAAAAGCGGTGTAGTGATTCAGCTTCTGGTACGGGGCATTTGCTGTCTCATCCCCGGAATTCCGGGAAAGACGGAGAATATCTCCGTTCGAAGCATCGTTGGCCGGTATCTGGAGCACTCTCGGATTTATCGCTTTGGACAGGGAGAGGAAGAGGAGCTTTACATTGCCAGCGCGGATTGCATGACCAGAAACACCCTTCGAAGGGTGGAGGTGGCTGTGCCCATCTGGGATCCTGAGAATAAGAATCGGGTTCGGAAAATCTTTGACTTAGGCTTCCAAGATACGGAAAAAGGAAAATGGCTTCTTTCCGACGGTCTTTATCACGATCCGGATCCTATGCCGGAGGAACGATTGGATTCTCAAGATTACTTCTACCGGGAAGCCTATCGGAGAGCGGAACAGGAGAAAAGCTAAGAAATAAAGCCAAGAAATAAAGCTAAGGAATAAAGACAAGGAACAAAGCCAAGGAAAAAAGCTAAGGAATAAAGCTAA
>CAUUJL010000095.1:0-8168 GCA_963545375.1 uncultured Oribacterium sp. | reverse complement strand
TTGTATCCGACAAGGAATATAAGCTGGGAGATATCTGGAACGGTATCACTAAAGACGAAGCTAGGGAAGAATTCCGAAATACCAATGTCTATAGCAGAGAGGACTGCGGAAAATGTTGGGCGAAGCTCTACTGTGCCGGAGGCTGTGCTGCAAATGCCTACCACTCCACCGGAGACATTGCCGGCACCTATGAGTATGGTTGCAAGCTTTTCCGAAAGAGAATGGAATGCGCCATTATGATGAAGGTGGAAGAATCCTTGATGGAGCAATAGCATTTCTTAAGTATTGTTCAAGATATATTTCTCCACCATCACCGCTACTCCATCTTCGTCATTGCTGAGTGTGATTTCGTCGGCTATTTCCAGAACATGCTTTTGGGAATTGGCCATGGCAATGCCTTTTCCGGAATACTCCAGCATGGTCAGGTCATTTCCTCCATCCCCAAAGGCCATCAGCTCTTCTCTCTTCCAGCCCTTTTTCTCCAAGAGTCTTTTTAAGGATTCTCCCTTGTCTACTCCTACGGGGCAGATTTCCAGGAAAAAGGGTTCGGAAAAGAAGATGCTTAATTCTTCCCCGTACTCTTTCTCCAGTCTTTCCTTTAAGGGAAGGAGCTCCTCATGCTCTCCTAAAGCCAGGAGCTTACAAACTTCCTCCGATAAAGCATTAGGAAAATCCCCTACCTTTCGAAAGGGCATCTTGTTAATGGTGCTTTCTCTATCCATATAGGGAAATTCCGGCCGTTCTGTCACAATCTCCTTCCCCTGATAGGAAAGGAGGCCTAAATCCGCCTCTCTTACCGCTTGAGCGATAGGTGCATAATACTTCCGGGGAATTGTCTTCTCAAACAAAACCTCCTTTGTCTTACAATCCATACAGAGACTTCCGTTATAGGAAAGGACATAGCCTCCCAATCTTTCCAGATCTAAAGCCTCCCAAACCTCGGACATCCCATAGGTAGGTCTTCCGGAAGCCAAGATAATGCTGACGCCCCTCTTGATAGCCTCCTGCAAAGCTTTTTTGTTTCTTTCGCTGACCTTCTTTTCCGAATTGGTCAATGTTCCATCCAAATCCAATGCTATCGCTTTAAACATATTGTTCCCTTCCTCATCTCCCGGTATGTTCTTTTCCCTTTTCTATCATGATTTTTTCTGATAACGCTTTATGCAATATCGGCAAACCCATTTGTTTTCCTTTTGACAGTATTATTTTTCTTATTACCTTTTATCTTATATCGGCAAAGCCGTGCTCTCTCTTATATCTCATTCTTCCCGGAAAGTAAAGAAAACTTAAATTTATTATTTTTTTATATTCTTCTCCCGAACTTTATCTTGCATTTTCCTCTCCACTTTGCTAGTATTACAGAACAAAATTTCATAGCTTATTCAGAGTCGGTGGAGCTACATAGGAGCTAAGAAGCCGCAGCAACCCCGGAAACGGAAGGTGCTAACCTGAGCGAACCATTTGTTTCGATCAATAAGAAGATTATCGACCATTGGCGAGCCCAATGGTTTTTTTATGTCTTTTCGGAGCCTCTCCCACTCTGTATGCAAAATAGAAAGGATTATTTTATGTTATTTTCATCAGAACAGGTTTCCAACGGACATCCGGATAAAATTTGCGATCAGATTAGTGATGCCATCGTTACAGACATTTTAAAGCACGATCCCAAGGGAAGAATCGCTGCAGAATGTTGTATTAAAGACTATGATATTGTGATTTTGGGAGAAATCACCAGCAGCCATACCCCGGACTACGATACTCTTTGCCGTAACGTGTTGAAGAATATTGGTTTGGAGGACTTGGATCGCTATAAGATTCAGGAGTTGATTTCTGTACAGTCTCCCGATATTGCTATGGGTGTAGACCATGACGGTGCCGGAGATCAGGGAATGATGTTCGGATATGCTACAAACGAAACCAAGGAAATGCTTCCTATTCCCTATGTTTTATCCACCAGAGCATTGCAGAAGCTTCGTGCCTTTAACCTGGAAAATTTCTTTTCTATCTTGAAACCGGATGCCAAGGCTCAGGTAAGCTATGATTATAAGGAAAATCGTATTGATACCTTCCTGATTTCTTCCCAGCACAGTGAATCCGTTTCCCTGTCTCAGGTTCGGGAGATTATTCAGAAGATCATGGTGGAAACCGCTGCGGAAATGAATTTAAATACCGACTTCCGCATCTTGGTAAACCCTACCGGACGTTTTGTTCTCGGCTCCTCCTTTGCGGATTCCGGTCTTACAGGACGTAAAATCATTGCCGATACCTACGGCGGAGCCGCTCACCACGGCGGCGGAGCATTTTCCGGAAAGGACCCTTCCAAGGTAGACCGTTCTGCTGCCTATATGGCCAGAAAGATTGCAAAGGATTTGGTTTCTGCCGGAAAGACCGACAGATGTGAGGTACAGCTGGCCTATGCCATCGGTGTGGCGGAGCCTGTATCCGTTTATCTGGACTGCTTCGGTACCGAGCATGAAAATGTTGGAGATTTATGGCGTTCCGTAATCGAAAAGTACGACCTTACTCCAAAGGGCATTATCTCCAACTTAAATCTTTTAAACACAGACTATAACCTGGTTTCTTCTTACGGACACTTCGGTAAGGAAAACCTGCCATGGGAAATCTAAGCAAATGTCAAAGGATTTACAGTTCACCGAGAATAAAAATAAGAGCGGAAAGTCCTTTTTAGGCGCCCTCTTTCAGAAGAAACAAAAGCTTGCAACGGAAAAAGGCAGTCCCAAAAGACTGCTTTTTTCTCATCATTTTTTTCCACTGATTCTTTTCGGAATCGGCTTACAATGCCTTCTGTTTCTTTTCCCCGTCTTGCTCTACAGCTATAAAAGTCCGAAGCTCTTGCTTCCTACTTCTCCTTTGCTGTCCCTTTGCTTCTTTTTCACAGTCCTTCCCTTACTTTACGGAGGGCTGGGACTTTTGGCTTCCTATGCCAAAAAACTGGCAATTTTTGAGCTATTTCGTAAGGGGACTATAGTGATATTTCTTCTATCCCTTCTCTCTTCCCTTCCCCTCTTTCTTTTCCCCCTCTACTGCTCAAGGACTTCCGCTCTTCTATCCAAGGCAGAGGTTCAAGGGGCGGATTTTCTGCATTCCTACAGCGAAAATCTTCCGGACAGTTCCCGGGAAGCTATAGAAAAAGCCCTTAATATTTTTCCGGAGACCTCCCTTTATGATATGAGCTTTTTTCATTACGGAGAGGGAAATACAGAACAATACCAGTACCAGTTTTTCTTTACTATTGATAATATGGAAGACAATATAAAGCTACTGGAAAAGAAACTTCCCTTCCAACAAAAAGTGGAGGAAGAGAATATATTCTATGGAAACGGCAAGCTTTCCAAAGAAATGTATTTCGATATTAGTGTCGATAAGAAGGGCGGAAAAACGGAATTCAGCTTTAGTAATCTTCCTTTTTAAAATTAATGAGCAATCAGAAAAATAAATCGTTTTCCGGCAGTATAGGCCTGAAAAAGGGGTAGTCTGAGCCCGTGGGTACTTGCGAAAAACAAGAGAAACGCAGTTTTTCGCTTAGTATCCCCTACGCGGCGAAGCTAGCGAGAGCGTGCCCACTTTCAGGCCTATGCTGTACGGAAAACGTTTTTGATTTCTTTAGATGCTCACAAAAGGAAGGTTCCTATACGCATTACTCTGTTTCCGCCGCTCCATCTTCTCCTTCATCTTCTATAGAAATATAGTGTAGATGAAGAATTACCTTCGCTGTCTTTCCTTTGATGATTAAATCCGGAAAACTTAGTTCTACGGTCGCATTTTTCTCTTCTTCTCCTTCTCCGTTTTCAGGATTTCCTTCTTCGGAGACTTTTTTCTCTGTCTTATCGGGAATATAGCGTAATTCCACTTTTACAGGCTTTTCATTTTCATTCTCCGCTTCTCCGATTAACAAAGCAGGATTTTTTTCGATTTCTTCAAAATAATCAATATTTACATCCCCGTCCTTTTCAAGAACTTCTCCGGAAAGAATGGCTTCTTTTTCCAGATTGATTGTGTCTTCCAGAATATACTCTCCATCATAAAGAAGTTCTACGGAAGCAGGGATTTTTCCTTCATCCATAACCTCTTTTAATTGAATATCCTTATATCTCCAAGCATCATAGTTTTTCGGTAGCTGTTTATCATCTAATTGGAAATCCCACACAGAGCGATTTGCATCATACACAGCTTCTACAAGGACCTTTTTCTCCCGAAGCAGCTCCGCCTTTGTGATGGCTTTCCCTGTTTCTACAGCACGGTAGACAAAATGCTCCTTATCTGTCGGAAGTGTTTTCACCTCTCCATCTTCATAGGTCAAACGAATCTCATCCGCATAAGCCCATCTATAATCCTTTTGCACCTGAATATAGCTTGGGAGCTTAATCAAAGAGTCTTCGTTTTGGAAATATACCGGAAAAGTTGTTCCAATCTCCGGTAAGGGGCTTCCCTGTTCTTTATCCACGGTAATGCCATACTTTGCAAAGTCTGCATAGGGAAGATCCTGCCTGCTTCCGTCTGCAAAATGCAGATCAAGAATGGTATCGGAAATATCCAAGTTCTCTCCTACCGCTCTGGCATTTGGCTTTCTTGTAAAATCAAAATAGGCAATTTTTTGTTCTTTTCCGTCTTTTTTCAGCTTTCTGGAACGAGCAAGGGCATTGTCCACTGCGCTGACCTCTCCTAATGTGGACTGGGTTGCGGAAGCTACCGCATCATAGGCCTCGCCCTTTTTCTCTTTCAGATTTTTCTCCAGCTCTTTTACATCCTCTAAGCCTTTAAGGTAATCAAAAATCTTAAAGGTCTTGTCCTGATAGCTGTCATCTTCCGTGTATTTCACATTGCTGACTTCGGCAATCTTTCCATCCTTAATGCTGACTTTTACAATGTCGGGACCGGTTTGCTCATAATATCTTGACCAGGTTCCCGTACCGTAGAAAATACCGTCTGCAAGCAAGGATTCTGCCTTCTTATCCGGATTTTCTTTAGGATTTTCTACTTTAGGATTCTCCTGAGGCATTTCAGTCTTGGAATTTTTCTTATCTTGCTCATTTACGCTGCCGGAGGGTGCTACGGCATTTCCGTTTGTCACGGTACCGCTTCCGTTACTTCCTGCTCCACTGCTTCTTCCGGAGAGACTGCGTGTAGAACTTGTTCTTTCCGGACGAGCTTCCGTATTTTCAATCGTTCTGGAAACACCCTTTACATCGGATTTTTTTGTGATAAAGCCTTTTCCCTCAACGAACTGCGCTACACCGTTCACAGTCCATTGTCCCTCTGCATTTACGGTATAACCATCTTTGCTAATGCCGTTTTGCAGGAGAATTCCCTTTTTCTCACCTTCTTCTTCAAAATAATAGCAATATCCGTCAATCCATTGCCAGGATCGAAGCTCCTGCCCCTCTGTAGGGCTTCCCTCCCGATTATCATAAAAACGATAGGCACCCTTACTGTCTTGATGCCAGCCCCTGGCCATAGAACCCTCTACCGCCTCATTTTTATTTTGAAAATAATAGTTAACACCCTTAATTTCTTGACTTCCCAGAAGCATCTCTCCTGTGTCCTGAGAAAGATAATACCAATTTCCCCTATCCAAAAGCCAATCCTTTACAGGCTTGCCCTCTTTCTCATAGAACCATTTTCCGTTTACGGCTTTCCATTCACCGGAATTTCCTGCCTCTGCAGCAAAAGCTTTTCCCTGCACCAGAATTGTGGGTAAAACAAAAGCAAGGGATAGAATAACCCCTTTCGTCATCTTCTTCATTTTAAACCTCTTTTCAAAACTGTGATTTACGACTCACGTCCAGGTTTATTTTTTTAACGCCCCTTACCATGCTTTCCGGTTTATCCAAAAATGAAGTTAGTTCTTAGCTTTTCTCTGCCGGCATATTCTAAAAATGATAAGAAATCATTTGAATAGAAAAGTTAGTCGAACTCGCCTGTTTCAATTATTATTATTTAAATCGGTTAGCCATATCTACCCAAGCAGTATAATGCTGTTTTTAAGAATAATAAATAAAATCTTCGTTATGAATTCCATTAATATATTTTATATTTTATTTTCCCGAATAGCTTGAAAGGAAGCCTTGCTCTTTAAAGAAGCAGTGTGCACTTGGAAGGAAGCCTTGCTCTTTAAAGAAGCTGTGCATTAGAGAAATCCTCTGAAAATCTCTTTAGATTTTGATATGGAATTTTCATTGTTATTCTTTCTTCATTTTTGTTATGATGATGTAAGTTAGAATCTTCTAACTCAACCGATTGGAAGAGCTTATCGACTCTACTCTTATGGATAAGCAGATAGAAAAGTCCCCTTAAGGAGGAAGCTATGAGAGAAAATTTTCAAAATATTGATGGAAAGAAATTGGAAATCGTACACGAAATAAAGTCCGCCTATGATGAAGGAAAGCTTAGTTTGGAAGAGGCCAGAAAAGCGCTGAAAGATAGGGTACAGCATTTGGCTCCTTATGAAATTGCCATTATCGAGCAGGAAATGGTGGAGGAAACCGAGGATGAATGTGTAAAGGAAGACATTCAGGCCATGCTGGAGGTTTTTCAGGATGTATTGGTCACAAAGGAGCAGTCTCTTCCGGAAAATCATCCCATTTCCTGCTATCGTAGAGAAAATGCCAAAATGAAGGAATTACTGCTTTCTGTAGAGGATCTGGTGCAGTATCCTGTCATTAAAAATCAATGGCTGGAGCTTTACGAGGAATTGTTGAAATTCAAGATTCATTTGTCCAGAAAGCAAAATCAGCTCTATCCGGTTTTGGAGAAAAAGGGTTTTACCCGCCCTACCACCACCATGTGGACGCTGGATGACTTTATCCGGGATGAGATTGCAGAGTGCTACAAGCTTCTTTTAGAGGATAAGGAAGAGGAGTTTATCGGAAAGCAGGCAGAGCTTGTAGCGGATGTTCGGGATTTGATGGACAAGGAGGAAAATATCCTCTTTCCCACTTCCTTAGAAATGATAAGTGACGAAGAGTTTCGCTATATGGCTGAGGGAGACCGGGAAATCGGCTTTGCTTATATTACCGTTGAGCCGGAAAAATCTCCAAAGCAAAACATCTCCCATACCGCTTCTCAGAGTACCTCTCCCCTCTCCGGTCTTTCCTCTGCTCCCGGCTTTGCGGAAGAGCTTGCCGGCCTTCTAGGAAAATACGGCTTTAACAATAAAGAAGAAAAATTGAATGTTACTACCGGTCAGCTTACTCTGGAGCAGATTAATCTGATTTACCAGCATATGCCGGTGGATCTTTCCTATGTAGATGAAAATGAACTGGTTTGCTTCTATACCGACACCAAGCACAGAGTCTTTCCCAGAAGTAAAAATGTCATCGGAAGAGATGTGAAAAACTGTCACCCCAAGGCTTCTGTACATATCGTTGAAGAAATTATCAAGAAGTTCCGTTCCGGAGAGCAGGACAAGGCGGAGTTTTGGATTAACAAGCCGGACCTCTTTATTTACATCGTTTACTATGCGGTTCGGGATGAAAACGGAAAGTTCCGGGGTGTACTGGAAATGATGCAGGACTGCACTCATATCCGTTCCTTACAAGGTTCTCAAACCCTTCTCACCTGGGAACAACAGGAAAAGGGGGAAGACACAGAGACTTCTGAAGGCGAAGGCAATAAAGAAAACATAGGAACTTTGGAAGCTGAAGGCAATAGAGAAAACACAGGGACTTTGAAAGCCGGCAAGCTAACAGAAATCACTGAAGACACCCTACTAAAGGATATTTTGGAAGCGGATCCCAATGTAAAGACTCTCCTTTTCCGATTAAGCGACCGCTTTAAGGCCTTAAACACCCCTCTTGCCCGCATTATGATGCCTAAAGCTACAGTGAAGATTATGAGTGAACGGGCAGAGGTGGATTTGGATACCCTGCTTCGAGAGCTTCGGGAGTATTTTAAACTATGAGCTTTCAAGGTTTACTCTTAGGCTTGGTTTGCTTTCTCTGTATAGGGGCATTTCATCCCATTGTGGTTTATGCGGAGTATTACTTTAGCAAGAAAATAGCCTGGCTATTCTTCCTCATAGGTTTATCCGCTTGTATAGCCAGCCTTTTTCTTCCTTCTCTTTTCCTCTCCGGAAGTCTGGCCATCTTCGGCATCTCCTGCTTTTGGAGCATCCATGAATTATACGAGCAGGAAAAAAGAGTGGAAAA
>CAUUJL010000094.1:0-8169 GCA_963545375.1 uncultured Oribacterium sp. | reverse complement strand
AACGTCCGGTAGACGGTGGAATAAGGATTGACACGATTTATAAAACTGCAAAAGGGCAGCTTGCAGTGGCAACCAAGGTTCGCAAGGAGCTTCCGAATTGGGCGAAAGGAAATCCACACGTATGGGAAAACCCACAGTCTTGGTCACATGATTTTTGGAATCTGGGGGACAGAGTGTTAAACGTATATCCGGACATAAAGAGCCTAAAGGAGAAGGATGCATATCTTGCCGAGTGCTGCGAATCTTCTCTTTCAGAAAAGCCTTATGAGTTTTTAGATATTTAGATTAGGTATAAATACTAGACATTTTGAGATTACTGCTGTCTTAACTACCAGAAGTAAAATTAGGGATAACTAAACACCTTATGAGTTCAGAAAGGTAGGGAAATGGCATAAAAAAGCTAAATCCTCAAAGGTACAAAAATGGCGATATACCAGGGTAGTTATTGTCTCAGAGATTTCTACGACAATAACAGAAGATTATGTTTTTCATAGAGCTTAGTACAAAAGAAAATAGAAAGAATCAAATAGTTAATTTAAAAATGCGAGGAGGCTTTTTATGAATCGAAAGTGGAAAAAAACCTTAGTTTGGGTTTTGTCGATACTTATTTTAGGCATACCATTAATCGCAGTGGCAATAGAACAACAGATTAGCAAAAAAGATTTGAGTAATGAATATACTTCTGTTGAGCAAACATTATTGGAGGATTGGGGTTTGACTCCAGAAATGACAGTTTCTCAATTAAAAGAGTCTGCACAGGAATATTTAAATGAACATTATAGTGGTATTCAAGTTGATAGTGTAGAGTTTCATAGACTAGTAACAAAAATGTTTAATGGAGATACTTATCCATTAGCTCAAATGGTAAAAGATGATCCGGCATTTGGTCCTCTTTATTTTTATATGTGTATTTATTATGATGAACACTATGATGAAAATTTAGAAAATCCATTATTATATTCAGCTAAACTGAATAATTTAGATAAAACTTTAAAACAAGTTATAGAAGATGATGTCAATGGTAAATAACCTGTCATCTATTTCCCTCCACAAAAATGAGATAATTGTGAAATGTGTGGAAAGTTGAACGCACTTTTTCCACTTTACACACTATCTCAGAGAGGGATTCAAGATGAACAGGTTATTTGTTATTTACCTTACTTAAAAAATTATGGTATTTCTATATGAATATCATTTTCCAATAGAAAAAAACTTTGCGTATTGTATCCATTATGAAAGGAAAAACTGAAAATAACTTGCACTTTGCTTGTGGGAAATGTAAAATTAGCTTTCGTGAATCCGAGATTGCTGGGGGAAAACAACAAAAAAATAGTGTAGAAAATATTTTTAGCTTAATTTTAGAAAATACTTGCAATCACGGAGAGAGTGCCTATAATCTCAAAGGTACTTGAGAGTGAAGAAAGGGGGAAAACCATGGAAAAGCTTGCAGCATCCCTGCTGGAAGAGCTGAATGTGGAAACTGTCTTTACAATTCCGATTTTTGGAGGAATTCCGGTTTCCGAATCTGTTGTGGTGACTTGGATTATCATGGCGGTGATGATATTTGGCGCTTACCTGTTGGGTAGAGATTGCAAGGTTCGTACACCGGGGACGAGACAGCAGGTCGCAGAATTGATTGTGACTAAGCTGGACAAGTTCATGGAAGGCAATCTGGGAGAAGAGGGCAAGCAATACGGTACGTATCTGGCTGTGGTATTGATTTTTATCGGTATAGCCAACCTCTTCGGTGTTTTCGGCTTTAAGCCGCCCACAAAGGATTTTAATGTTCCTGTGGCGCTGTCCCTGATGAGCATTATTCTTGTGGAAGTAGCAGGAATACGTGCCTTCGGTACCGGAGGCTGGGTAAAGCGCTTCGCACAACCCATTCCCATTATGACGCCGATTAATATCCTGGAGGTCTTTATCAGACCATTATCCTTGTGTATGCGTCTCTTTGGAAATGTATTAGGAGCCTTCGTTATTATGGAACTGGTGGAACTGGTGATTCCGGTAGGAGTTCCGGCAATCCTGTCCTTGTACTTTGACCTCTTTGACGGTCTGGTACAGGCGTATGTTTTTGTCTTTTTAACATCGCTTTATATTGCGGAAGCGGTAGAGTAGAGTGGAGTAGTGTAGGTCGCAGTAAAAATGGTCGCTTAGCGACAGAATGGAGAGAAAATTATGGTAGCATTAGGAGCAGCAATTGCAGCATTGGCATGTCTTGGAGCAGGATTAGGCATCGGTTTGGCAACAGGAAAGGCAACAGAGGCGGTAGCAAGACAGCCGGAAGCAAGTTCTAAGATTATGACGATTCTCTTGCTTGGTTGTGCACTGGCAGAGGCAACAGCCATCTATGGTTTCGTTATCGGACTTATGATCATCCTCTTCTTGAAGTAAGGAACAGGTTTTGGAATCGAAGGAGGGAAAACGATGCTTAGTCTCAATCTAAGTAGTATTATTTTTACAGTCATTAATTTATTGGTGCTGGTTTATTTTGTGCATCGCTTTCTGTTTAAACCGGTTCGTGCCGCTTTGAAGGCAAGACAGGACGAACTGGACACTTCTTATCGAGAAGCGGAAGAGGCCAATACAAAGGCCAGAGATTTGAAACAACAATATGAAGACAGCATGGCAAAGATTGATACGGAACGGCAGGAAAAGTTAGAGGCCGTTCGTTTGCAGGCGTCTTCTGAATACGATGAAATCATCGGAAATGCCAGGGAGAAGGCAGATAAGATTATTGCGGAAGCCAAGATAGAGGCGCAGAGACAGGCTGAACAGAAGCAACATGAGATGGAAGAAGAGGTGGCTATGCTTGTGGCAAAGGCTGCCTATAAGATTGCAGCCAGCAAGGATTCCGTGGAAAACAATCAAAAGCTGTATGATACCTTCCTAGAAGATGCGGAGAAGAAGGAGTAAGGACTATGCTGCAAAAAGTGGTAGAGTATGCAAAACAGCTTTTCAGAATGCGCGTTCCGAAAAGCGTTATAGAGGAGACCAGTCGGATTTTTGAAGTTTTACCGGAGACGGCAGGACAGCTTTCCGACGCCACAATACCTTTGGAAAAGAGAATGTCTATCATCGATAGCATTTTCCCTACGGAAGTTAGGGATACCTTGAAGGTACTGTGCAATGACGGCCTTCTCAGTGCATGGGGTGAGGTGGCAGAGGAGTATGAAAAAATCTCCAATGAAGAATCCACCAAATTAAAAGTACATCTTCGGTATGTAACCAAGCCGGAGGAAGAACAATTAAAGAGAATTCGGGAATTTGTTTATAACAAATATCATTCCCGGAACATTGAAGTCGTATTGGAAGAGGACGAGAGTCTGGGAGGCGGATTTATCCTGGAGGTAGGCCATGACCAGTATGATTGGAGTACCAAGGGAAGACGAGAGCAGTTTTTGGAGGAAATGCAGAATAAACGTTTCTCCAACAGCCAGCAGGATATTATCAGCATTTTACAAAGCTCCGTAGAGGACTTTGATTTAAAGGCGGAGAAGAAAGAAATCGGTTTTGTCAGCTCTGTAGGTGACGGTATCGTTATCATCAACGGACTGGATCATGCTATGTACGGAGAAATCGTTGTCTTTGACAACGGTGTTCGGGGTATGGTACAGAACATTGAAAGAAACCGAATCGGTGTTATCCTCTTCGGTGATGAAGAAGGAATCATCGAGGGAAGCAGAGTGGTACGAAGCAACAAGATGGCGGGAATTCCTGTGGGAGACGCTTATCTTGGCCGTGTGGTAGATGCCTTGGGAGCGCCCATTGACGGAGAAGGGGCTATCAACACGAAGGAATACCGCCCTATTGAAGAGCCGGCTCCGGGAATCATTGACAGAAAGTCTGTAAATGTTCCCTTACAGACCGGAATTTTAGCCATTGACTCCATGTTCCCTATCGGACGAGGACAGCGTGAGTTGATTATCGGAGACCGTCAGACCGGAAAGACCTCCATTGCCATAGATACCATCTTGAACCAGAAGGGAAAGGATTGTATCTGTATTTATGTTGCCATCGGACAGAAGGAATCCACCATTGCTTCTTTGGTAGAGAACTTAAAGAAAAATGAAGCTATGAGCTATACCTGTGTGGTAGCGGCAACAGCGGCGGATCCGGCACCGATTCAGTACATTGCCCCCTATGCGGCAACCTCTTTGGCGGAGTACTTTATGTACCAGGGAAGGGATGTACTGATTGTTTATGATGACCTTTCCAAGCATGCGGTGGCTTATCGTGCCCTGTCTCTTCTTTTGGGAAGAGCACCGGGACGTGAGGCATATCCCGGAGACGTTTTCTATCTCCATTCCCGTTTGTTAGAGCGTTCCTGCCGTCTGTCCGATGCCTTGGGCGGAGGTAGTATTACCGCTCTTCCGATTATCGAGACTTTGGACGGAGACGTTTCCGCTTATATTCCTACCAATGTTATCTCTATTACCGACGGACAGATTTTCTTAGAAAGTAACCTGTTCTTTGAAGGACAGAGACCTGCGGTAAATGTAGGACTTTCCGTATCCCGTGTGGGTGGTGCAGCCCAGACCAAGGCCATGAAGAAGGCGGCAGGTTCTTTGCGTATCGACTTGGCTCAGTACAGAGAAATGGCGGTATTTACTCAGTTCTCTTCGGATTTGGATGAAAGTACCAAGACTCAGCTGGAACAGGGAGCGATTTTGATGGAGCTGTTAAAGCAGCCCCTTGGCCGTCCCCTTTCTTTGGGAGAGCAGGTGGTAACTTTGGTTCTTGCCCTTCATAAAGAATTCCTGGGTACACCGAAGAAGGATGTGAAGGACTTACAGAACAAAGTTTTAGCCTTCTTTAACGAGCAGGAGGGAGATTTAATCAGGAACATAGAGATTTCCGGCCTTTTGCAGGAAGATATGGAACAGCGAATTATTCAGCTTTACCATGATTTTCTGAAGAAGGAAGAGGAAAAGCTTTCATAAAGGAGGCAGACCTTGCCTACAACAAGAGAATTACGAGACCGAATTCACAGCATTGATAACACCATGAAGATTACCAATGCCATGTATTTGATTTCCAGTACAAAGATGCGTAAGGCCAGAGCGGGTTTGATGCAAACCGAGCCTTACTTCTATACCCTGCAGTCTATGATGGCCAGAGTTATGCGACATTTGCCGGAGGATTATACCCACCCTTATTTGGATCTTCGAGAGGGGGTAGCCAACGGTCAGGGAACGGTAGCCGTTATCTGTGTGACCGCGGATAAGGGACTGGCAGGAGCTTATAACCACAATGTCATCCGGAAAACGGAAGAGCTTTTAGCGAAGTATCAAAACTATCGGCTTTTTGTGGTAGGAGAGATGGGAAGAAGCTATTTTCACAGCAGAAATATTCCCATTGAAGAGGCCTTTCATTACACCGCCCAGAATCCTACCCTGCATAGAGCCCGTGTGATTACCCGGAAAATGATGGAATTTTTCGAGGATAAGGAGATTGACGAACTCCATATCGTTTTCACCAGAATGAAAAATTCTTTGGAAATGGAATGTGAGGAGGAGCAGCTTCTTCCCTTGGATAAGCTTCATCCGGTGTTTGTTAAGGTGCCTATTACCGCAAACTATGAGGCCTTTAATATTTTTCCGAGTACGGATGCTTTGATTGACAATATTATTCCGGATTATATTAACGGTTATATTTACAGTGCTTTGGTGGAGGCCTTTTGTGCAGAGCAACAGGCCAGAATGACCTCCATGGATGCGGCAAACCGAAACGGAAACGAGCTGAAGCAGAAGCTCCGTATTCAGTATAATCGTGCCAGACAGGCACAGATTACCCAGGAAATCACGGAGATAGCCGCAGGTGCCAAGGCACAGAAGGCGGCCAAAAAGAAAAATAAACAAGAGGTTTGATTGTATAAAGAGAGGAGAAGGGGGAAATGCAGACAGGAAAAATTGTCCAGGTTATGGGACCTGTTGTGGATGTGGAGTTTATGGAAGCCCCGCTTCCCAAGATTAAGACCGCCATGGTGGTAGATAACCACGGCGTAACAGGAACCATGGAGGTAGCTGAGCATTTAGGAGAGAATACCGTCCGTTGCATCATGCTGGCCCCCAGTGAGGGATTGGAAAGAGACATGGAGGTCCGTTCCACAGGAAAGGGAATTTCCGTTCCGGTGGGAGAGCAGACTCTCGGTCGTCTCTTTAATGTATTGGGAGAAACCATTGACGGAAAGGATCCCATTACCGATGGAGAGGAATGGGAAATTCATAGAAAACCGCCTGCTTTTGTGGATCAAAGCCCGGTGCAGGAGGTATTGGAAACCGGAATCAAGGTTATTGACCTGATTGCTCCCTATGCAAAGGGCGGAAAGGTCGGTCTTTTCGGAGGAGCCGGAGTAGGAAAAACCGTCCTGATTCAGGAGTTGATTCGAAACGTGGCAACAGAGCACGGCGGATACTCCATTTTCACCGGAGTAGGAGAGCGTTCCCGTGAGGGTAATGACCTCTATATGGAAATGACGGAATCCGGCGTTATTAAGAACACTGCGCTGGTATTCGGACAGATGAACGAGTCTCCCGGAGCCAGAATGCGTGTAGCGGAGACAGGACTTACCATGGCTGAGTATTTCCGGGATGTGCAGAAGAAGGATGTGTTGCTCTTTATCGATAACATCTTCCGTTTTGTGCAGGCAGGTTCCGAGGTATCTTCTCTGCTGGGAAGAATGCCTTCCGCGGTAGGATACCAGCCTACCCTGGCTTCCGAAATGGGACAGCTGCAGGAAAGAATTGCCTCCACCAAGGAGGGATCCGTTACCTCCGTACAGGCGGTATACGTTCCGGCGGACGACTTAACCGATCCTGCACCGGCAACCACCTTTGCCCACTTGGATGCCACAACAGTACTTTCCAGAAAGATTGTTGAGCAGGGTATTTATCCGGCGGTGGATCCTTTGGAGTCTTCTTCCCGTATTTTGGAAGAAAGCATTGTGGGAAAAGAGCACTATGACACTGCCCAGAGCGTTTTACAGATTTTACAGAAGTACAAGGAATTACAGGATATTATCGCCATCCTCGGTATGGAAGAGCTTTCCGAGGAGGATAAGCTTTTGGTATATCGTGCCAGAAAGATTCGTAACTTCCTTTCTCAGCCATTCTTCGTGGGAGAACAGTTTACCGGCGTAGCAGGACGCTACGTGCCTTTGAAGGAAACCATCGAGGGCTTTAAGGCTATTATCAGTGGAGAAATGGATGATGTGCCGGAGCTTGCGTTCTTCAATGTAGGAAATCTGGAGGACGTAAAGAAGAAGGCAGAGCTCTTAAAGGGCTAAGGAGTTTTCTATGATGCGAGGAAACGGAAACTTATTTAGCGCAAAGGTCATTGCCACCAACAAAGTGTACTATGATGACCGTTTGCGATATCTGAACGTTCGAACACTGGACGGACAAATCGGTTTTATGGCCCACCATGCCCCGGTTGTCGTAGCGGTGGACATCGGCGTATTGGACATGCAGAAGCCGGACGGCTCTTGGGAGCATGTGGAAGTAGGAAAGGGTATCCTGCAATTTGCTAACAACCGTCTTACTCTTTTGGTGGACACTCTGGAAACCAAGGAAGAGATGGATATCCGCAGAGCGGAAGAGGCCAAGGAAAGGGCGGAGGAAGAGCTTCGCCAGAAGCAGAGCTATCAGGAGTTTAAGAAGTCTCAGGCGGCTTTGGCCAGAGCCCTGGGAAGACTGGAATTCTACAAGAAGACCTATATGTAGAAAGCCGGAATTCTATCAAAATGCTGTCTTTGTAGCTTGGATTTTCACAAGGAGATCCGCCTATGGGGCAGAAGATTCTTCAAATCTCTTGCTTATCCTTTCATTTGGAATTACAATGGCAAGGATTAGGAAAGAAAAGGAGAAACTATGTTTAGTCCAAAACAGAAAAAAACCATTACTACAGTGATCGTTGTGATTTTGATTGCATTGATGGTACTTACCATGGTATTGCCACCATTGCTTTCGAGAATGTAAAATGAGAAGAGAAAAAATCCTTCTTTTAGGCTACCCCGGACAAAGGGGTAGCCAGTTTTTATGGAAAAAAATACGGGAGACAAAGGATTGTCCCTTTTCTAAAGCTTTTATAGAGGAAGAAGAGGAAAGACTTAGAAAGTTGCCAAGAATCTATCTGAAAGAGAAGCCTAAGAGTAAGCAAGTTGCG
>CAUUJL010000093.1:0-8179 GCA_963545375.1 uncultured Oribacterium sp. | reverse complement strand
GAAGAGGAGGAATTTCTCCTATTTTACAAGAAGTATTGCGGCTCTTCCCCAAGCTTAAGATTCGAAAGCTGGAACGGGAAATACAGGAAATGCAGAGCTTTTCCCAGGCAAAGGCCAGTCTTTCCAAGGAATTACCGAAACTCTGCAAAAAGGAAGCCCTGTTCCGTTCGGAAGAAGAAGTTCTTCCCTATTTTCATCTGGAATCCTTTCAGCTACTCCATAGCCTCTGGCAAAAGGAAGAGTACAAAAAGGATTTGGAAAAGCTCTTGGAAGCCATCTTTTGGGAGAACCGACATTTGCCCTTAAGCAAAGAACTGTCCAAGGGACTTTACGGAGAAAAAATCAAAGGCTCCGTAAGCCGGTTGGATGGGCTAAATCGTTGCGCCTTTTCCCATTTTCTACGATACGGCTTACATTTACAGGAAAGAAAAGAGGCGGAGATTCAAGCCTTCGATTTGGGAAAGCTCTACCATAAGCTGGTGGAAAGCTTTTTTAAGAAGGTAAAGGAAGAAAAGGCCAAGGGCGAGGCGCTTTCCGAGCATTTTCAGGAATATCTGAATCATGCCATAGCGGAAAGTGAGCAGGATCCGGAATTTGCTCCCTTCTTAGAGGGAGGACGGAACCAGTATTTTCTCCATAAGTTTAAAGAAAATGCGAAAACCATCCTCTGGGCGCTGGAACGGCAGCTTTCCGGCGGAGACTTTCAGGTGGAAGCTTTGGAGCGGGATTTTAACTATGAAAGCGATAGCCTGTCCTTCCGGGGAAGGGTGGACCGGGTGGACAGCTACCTGGACGAAGAGAAGAATTATTACTTAAAGGTTTTGGACTATAAAAGCGGGAACACGGATTTTTCCTTGGATCTTTTAAAGGCTGGACTGCAGATTCAGCTTCCCCTCTACCTATCCATCTTATTGGAGGAGGAGAAAAAGAGACATCCGGAGTATAAGCTTCATCCTGCAGGACTCTTCTATTTCACTATGGATAACCCCAGTCTAAGCTTTAAGGGGCAGTCCGAGGAGGAGCTTTTTCAGGAGAAGCTGAAGGCTTCAAGACCGAAGGGCCTAATCAACGGGGATAAGGACATCATTTTCCGAATGGACAGAGATCTAAAGGGAGACAGCCTTTTGCTTCCGGTAAAGGAGAAGAACGGCTCTGTAGAGGAAAAGGGCTCAGTTGCGAAGGAAGAAAAGATTCTGGCCATGCTTTCCTATGTGCGGGGGAGGGTGGAAGAGGACTGTAAGAGAATCCTGGAGGGGGAGAAGGCCATTTCCCCTATCCGGGAGACCATGGATAAGACGGCCTGCACCTATTGCCCTTATCACAGCATCTGCGGCTTTGACTCGGACCTCCCCGGATTTTCCTATAGAAGTCTGGAAAAAGGCGAGGAAGAGGCGATTTGGGACGAGTGGATAGAGAAGTATCAAAAGAAAGATTCGTAAAGCAGTCGTGTGTATGGAAGTTTCAAAAGAGACAATTGTACAATAGCAGTACAGTCAGCAGTATCGGAAAAAGGGCAGTAAGATGGTATTGCCAGTGAAAGTATCAAAAGAAAGGGCAGTAAAATGGCATTGTGGACGGAAGAGCAAAAGGCGGTAATCGCCCATAGAGAAGGAAATTTGCTGGTCTCTGCGGCGGCAGGTTCCGGAAAGACGGCAGTGCTGGTGGAACATGTGCTGTCCCTGATTTTAGAGGAAAATGCTTCCCTTTCCTCTTTGGTTTTGATGACCTTTACCGAGGCTGCGGCGGAGGAAATGAAGGAGAGAATCAAAAAGCGGCTGGAAGAGCATCTGCAAAAGGGCTATGACAAGCGGATTCTTCGGGAAATCGCCCTGCTTCCTACGGCAAATATCAGCACCATCCACGCCTTTTGTAAGCGACTGATCGAGGAAAATTATGCAGGCCTTTCCATAGACGCCCATTTTCGGATTGGGGATACCGGGGAAATGTCCCTGCTCCAATCGGATATTTTAGAGGAACTTCTAGAAGAGGAGTACGAAAAGAAGGAAGAGTCCTTCTTAGCCTTTGTGGATCAGTTCTCCATGGGAAAGAAGGATAAGGGCATAGAGGAGCTAATTCTAAAGCTTTATAACCTGGCCAGCGCCATGCCCTTTCCCAAGGACTATTTGGAGGGGCTTTTAGAGGAAGACACCCATTCCCGTAGGGGAAAATGGGAAAAGGACCTCTACGAAGATATGAAGAGCCGTTTGGAAAATCTTTCTCTCCTCTACGAAGACGCCCTGGACCTATGCCGAGAGCCAAACGGCCCTATAGAGTATGAAGAACGGATTTTAGAAGAAAGGGATCAGTGCCTTGCCCTTGCCAATGCGGATAATCTGGAAGACTTGGTAAGAGGACTGGAGAATCTTTCCTTTGGGCGCCTAAAGAGCACTAAGTCCGAGGGAAAGGAGTTGGTAAAGTCCCTTCGAGAAAGAGGAAAGAAGACTCTAAAGACCTGGCAGGAGAACTATAAACTGCTTCCAAAAGAGCTGGAAGAGGAAGTGGAGGAAAAGGGTCAGAAGCGAATCCTGGAGCTTGTGCGGCTTTGCCTTCTCTTTTTGGAGCGGTATCAAAAGGAAAAGGAAGAAAGGGCGGTGCTGGACTTTTCGGACTTGGAGCACTTTGCCTTGAAGCTTTTGTATCAGGATGGAGACGATAGGGCTATCGAGGGAGAGGCGGAAATCGAGGCGGAGGAAGAAACCGAGCATGAGATAGAAGCCAGTAAATATGGTACTAAAGAGATAGAGATGGGGAAAGAGAAGGAAGTCCGATATAGTGCCTTGGCGGATGAGCTGGCTAAATCCTATCGGGAAATCCTGGTGGATGAGTATCAGGACTCAAACCTTGTGCAGGAATATATTGTTCGTGCCCTATCTCAGGAGCGCTTCGGAAAGCCCAATGTCTTTCAGGTGGGAGATGTAAAGCAAAGCATTTATCGCTTCCGAATGGCAAGACCGGAGCTATTCCTTCAAAAATACCATGATGAAAATTATCCCAAGATTTTTCTTCGAAAGAACTTCCGTTCCGATGAAGGGGTGCTTTCTGCGGTAAACACCCTGTTCTTTAAGATTATGAAAAAGGACTTCGGAGGAATTGAGTATGACTTGGAGAATAGTCTTTTCCTGGGGAAGGTAAGAACAGAAGAAGCAAGGCAGGAAGATTGTTCAGGAGAGAATCAAGGCGAAGAAGATAAAGCGCAAAGTGGCGAAGAGCATAAAGATAAGCCGGAGGGTGAGGCTCCAATTACAGGAAAGCAGAGACGGGATCAAACGGAACTGCTTCTCTTGGAGTTGGAAAAAACTGCCTCTACAGGGGAAGAGGGAGAAGAAGATAGTAAAGAGGATGATAGTAAAGGGGAGGACGGTAACAGCACCTCCAACAGCGCCTCCGGAAAATCCCTCAGTAAGCTGGAACTGGAATGTAAGATGATTGCAGCTAAGGTTCGTGAGCTTTTGGAAAAGGGCTATGCCTATAAGGACATGGTGATTCTCCTTCGTTCTCCCCACAGCGTTTCCAGAGAAATGGTGGATATCTTCGGAAAGGAAGGCATCCCTGCCTACGCGGAGCTAAAAACCGGTTATTATTCTGCAGTAGAGGTGGAAACCATTCTATCCTTCCTTGCCATCATTGACAATCCAAGACAGGACATCCCCATGGCAGCAGTACTGCGCTCCCCCTTATTTTCCTTTACGGATGAAGAGCTGGGACAGATTGTATTGGTGAAGGGTAGCCTATACGAAAAGCCCTATGATAAGAGCAAGGAAAATGCAGTAAATCTATCCTTACAGGCAGAAAAAGAATTGTCCCCCGGACTGGAAGAAAAATGGCAGAATTTCCAAAATAAACTGGAATGCTACCGTAGACTATCCCGTTCCCTGAGGCTCCACTCCTTACTGACCTTGATTTATGAAGAGACGGATTACTATAACTATGTGCGGGCGCTGCCCTTGGGGGAGAAACGGCAGGCGAATCTGGACCAGCTTTTAGAGGATGCCAAGCAGTTTGAAAAGGGAAGCTACAGCGGCTTATTCCATTTTATCCGCTATATAGAAAAGGTGAAAAAGCAGGAGCAGGATCAGGGCGAGGCTACGGTGTTCTCGGAAAAGGACGACCTGCTTCGGATTATGTCCATTCACCACTCCAAGGGACTGCAGTTTAAGGTGGTCTTCCTTTCCCAGCTGCATAAGACCTTTAACAAGATGGACAGTAAGGCGAAAATGCTTATGGATTCAGAGCTGGGACTTGCCGCCGATTACTTGGATTTGGAGACAAGAATAAAGTATCCCTCCCTCCACAAAATCGCCATTAAGGAAAAAGGGGAGCGGGAGAGCCTTGGGGAAGAGCTTCGGGTGCTTTACGTTGCCATGACCAGAGCAGAGGAAAAGCTGATTCTCACCGGCGTTTGCAAAAATGAAGAGGATTTAATCAAGAAATTCCCGGTGCAAGAACGGCTATCTCTGGAAGATATTCGAGGTGCGAGTTCTTATCTTGCCTGGATTTTAATGGCCTATTCCCGGAGCTTTTTTGAAAGTACCAAGACCGAAGAAATCGCCCTTCGTTTTCTCTCGAAAGAGGATTTAGAGGAAAATGAAGGAAAAGCCATGGGAGAAGCCATTTCCCTTGAGAAAAAGCTCTACGAGTTTTTGGAAACAGGGCGGGAAAAGACGGAGGCGGAAAAGCTTATGGAAGAGCATTTTTCCTATGTCTATCCCTTTGAGAAGAGCACCCATAGAAGCCCCAAATACTCCGTATCTTTACTAAAAATGAAGGCTATGGAGGAGCATGGGGAACAGCTAGGAGAACCGTTTAACTCTGAAATTGGGCAGGAAGGAAGAGCTGTTGCCCCGGAATGGGATGAAGAGAAGATTGAAAAAGCGGGAGAGATAGCTGAGGGGCAGCAAAGTCTAGAGTATGACACAAAGAATAAGGGCGAGAGCAATACTGAAGCACGGCAGCAGGACAAGGAAAAACTCGACAGCCCCTTGATTCAGAAAATGAAAGAAGAAGGCAAAAATATCGGGGCGGCAATAGGTGATAGTTATCACCACGCCTTAGCCTTTTATGATTATTCCAAAGATATCTCTCAGCTCTCCGACTTTCTCTCTCCGGAGGAATACGGCTTACTGCATCAAGAGAAGCTTAAGAAGTTCTTGGACTCTCCCTTAGGACAGCTATTTGTCAAGGCCTATATGGAGAATACGCTTTATCGGGAACAGCATTTTATGCAGGAAGTAGACTATGAGAAGCTCTTTCCGGAGGATGGGGCAGCAGAAGAAGGAGCTGTAGTAGATGGCGAAGTAGAAAGAGGCGCAGTAGGAGAAGGCGTAGAAGAAGCAGAAGAAGGCGCAGAAAAAGCTGCGGTAGAAGGCGCAAAAGAAGTCGCATCAAGCAATGCAGGTACTGCAGAAAAGGTAATCCTCCAAGGAATCATCGATGCCTTTATTATGGAGGAAGACGGCATTATCCTTGTGGACTATAAGACCGACCGGGTGAAGGATGGGGAAGAGCTAAGGAATCGTTATCAAAAGCAAATCGAGCTATACAGTGAAGCCTTAGAGCAGATTTTAGGAAAAAAAGTAAAACGAAGAGTTCTTTATTCCTTCTCCTTGGGAGAGGAAGTGGACTTGTAAAGCGTGTCAAGACAGACTTAAAAAGCTTGTCGAAGCAGAGCGAAAAACTTGTTAAAGTAGTCTTATATAGCTTGATAAAGAAGGACTTGCATAAGTCTTTTCCTAGGCACTATAATGAGTAATTGTGTGAGCCTTTTAAAAAGGCAGTTTATCTATCTTGTTGCCGTTGGACGAACTGAAGAAAAGGGGAAAGAAAAATGAATCATGAGCGGATTCTCGTATTGGATTTTGGTGGACAGTACAACCAGTTGATTGCCCGGAGAGTAAGAGACGAAGGGGTTTATGCAGAGGTTTACAGTTCCGACATTGGCATAGACAAGATTAAAGAATTAAGTCCCAAGGGAATCATCTTCACCGGAGGACCTCAGTCCGTGTACAAAGAGGAAAGCCAGCATATCGGAAAGGAAATTTTCGAGCTGGGCATCCCCATTTTCGGCTTCTGCTATGGAGCACAGCTTATTGCCTACGAGCTTGGAGGAGAGGTGGCTACCGCCCCTGTCAGCGAGTATGGAAAGACATTAACCAAGGTGGAGAAGTCCTCCGTGCTTTTCTCCGATGTAGCGGAAGAGACCACCGTTTTTATGTCCCATACCGATTATATTGCCAAGGTGCCGGAGGGCTTTCAGATTACCGCCCATACCGAGCATTGTCCTGTTGCGGGAATGGAAGATGCGAAGAGACAGATCTATGCGGTGCAGTTCCACCCGGAGGTACAGCATAGCGTAGAAGGACAGAAGATGATTCATCATTTTCTCTATGACGTCTGCAAATGTACCGGGGACTGGAAAATGGAGTCCTTCGTGGAGGAGCAGGTTTCCCTTTTGAAAAATAAAATCGGTTCCGGCAAGGTGCTTTTGGCTCTTTCCGGCGGTGTGGACAGCTCTGTTGCAGCAGGGCTTCTTTCCAGAGCCATCGGAAAGCAGCTGTACTGCGTATTCGTGGATCACGGCCTTCTTCGGAAAAATGAAGGAGATCAGGTAGAGGAAATCTTCGGAGAAAAGGGAGATTTCGAGTTAAACTTCGTCCGTGTAAATGCAGGAGAAGAGTATTTTGAGAAATTAGCCGGTGTAGAAGATCCGGAGAAGAAGAGAAAGATTATCGGAGAGCAGTTTATCCGTATCTTTGAAAGAGAATCCAATAAAATCGGGGCAGTGGACTTCCTTGCCCAGGGAACCATTTACGCAGATGTGGTGGAATCCGGCCTCGGAAAGGGCGCAGTGATTAAGTCTCACCATAATGTAGGCGGCCTTCCCAAGAACATTTCCTTTAAGGAAATCGTAGAGCCCCTGCGCCTGCTCTTTAAGGACGAGGTGCGTAAGGTAGGGCTGGAGCTTGGCCTTCCGGAGCATTTGGTGTATCGTCAGCCCTTCCCGGGACCGGGACTTGGGGTAAGAATCATCGGAGAGGTAACTCCTGAGAAGGTTCGCATGGTACAGGATGCGGACTTCATTTACCGTGAAGAAATCGAGAAGGCAGGACTTTCCCGTTCCTACAGCCAGTATTTTGCCGCCCTCACCAATATGCGCTCCGTTGGCGTTATGGGAGACTTCCGTACCTATGACTATGCGGTGGCTCTCCGTGCGGTGATTACCGATGACTTTATGACCGCAGAATGCGCGGATATTCCCTTTAGCGTACTCCAGAGAGTGATGAATCGAATCGTGAATGAGGTAAAGGGAGTGAATAGGGTGTTCTATGATCTGACTTCTAAGCCACCAGGAACGATTGAGATGGAATAATTTCCTAAATCCACAAACCGCATAAAATAGTGATTTGTTTTACTTGGTAAAAATTAAAACAGCATGGAGGTAAAAGCAATGGCATTGTATTATGTAAAAGGTGTAAATGGTCAGATTGAAGTGTTTGAAGATAAGATTGTTATTACAAGGAAAGGTTTAATGGGTTTTTCTACACACGGGCTAGCTGGAGATAAGACAATACCAATGAGCGCAATTCAGTCTGTACAGTTCAAAAAAGGAGGAATGTTAGCAAATGGTTTTATTCAGTTTGCAGTATTGGGGGGAATAGAAAGACAAGGTGGAGTACGTGCTGCTGTACGAGATGAAAATACTGTAATGCTTATGATGGGAGAACAGAGTAATACAGGAAAGATAATAAAAGAGTATATAGAAAGTCGAATACTTGAGCTGTCGAAACCACAAGCAACAGTATTGCAACAAACTTCTGCAGCAGATGAAATAGTAAAGTTCAAAGGTTTATTAGATGCAGGAGTAATAACACAAGAAGAATTTGATGCGAAGAAAAAGCAATTACTTGGTTTATAAAAAGTAATAAAATGAAATAGAAGGCAATCGTTAGGTTGCCTTTTATAATGTTTAAAAACATCTTCTTTCTTATACAGTTTAATGACATAGAAAATAAGGAAATATAATACAAATAATGTTTAAGTAGACTATTTATTATTTTAGGAATACTATAAAAATATGATTATCTTACTTGGAATGTTGGAGGTATGAGAGTTATAAATTTAATAACTCCTCACTTGTAAAACGAGATGCAACCCCTCTCACCCTGACCTGAGTCCATAATTG
>CAUUJL010000092.1:0-8401 GCA_963545375.1 uncultured Oribacterium sp. | reverse complement strand
TATCAAATCATGGAGGATTTGGCTCGGGCAGGAGCGATTCTTGATTTAAAACATTTCGAGGGAAAATACCAATTTCGCTTTAAGAACAAGGCAATTAAGGGGTATCTTTGGGATGGAGGCAGCATTTTAGAACTCTATACCTATTTGCAGGAAAAGGGGCATAGCGATGAGTGCCGGGTAGGAGTGCATCTGGATTGGGATGGGGTGATGGAAGGCCCTGCCGGAATTGATGTGTTAAATGAAATCGATGTCCTGTCTCTTCAGGGCTATATTCCCAGCTTTATTTCCTGTAAGAGCGGAAAGCTATCTCCCCAGCAGTGCCTGCATGCCCTTTATGAACTGGATACGGTGGCACATCGCTTTGGCGGAAAATATGCCAAGAAGCGACTGGTGGTAACGGCAGAAATCAACGAAGTCTATCAGGAGCGTGCCTTGGAAATGGGAATAGAGCTGAAAGTGGAATAAGAATCCTTTGAGATACGATGGTCGTAAAAAGAATTTGTTTTTGAAAGTATTCGTATTAAGCGGAATAAGGTATTTGCTTATGGAATGGGATGATTTTTATGAAAGGGCTGAAAACTGGAGCAAATCCACTTTAAGCCAAAGAATTTCCTCTTTGAAGACGATTGGAGAGGCTTGGGAGATTTCTGATATTGCCGAACTTATAAAGGATCAGGAATTAAATGCGAAGCTGATTAAAAAAGCGATGTCTTTAGGAGCGAAATTTCCCTTTGAGGATATTGTGAGCTTTGAAGGCCTGGTATCCAAAGAAACGATTTGTCAAATGATAGACTATGCTCTAAATCATGGAGAAAGCATAAGTACAGATGAAATCTTGGGGTTTGAAGGAATCGTAAATCAGGACACCTTGGATATGCTGCTTCATTCTATGGTGAATCGAAAGATTTCTCTTAACGCGGATGATTTACTTGACTTGGATGGTGTGGTATCCAAGTCGGTGATAGATCGGGCTGCTCTGGCTTCGACACTGCAATTTTCCGGAGATGACATGGCGTATTTAGAGGATGTACTGAGCCCTCGAGTGCACCGAGCCCTTTGTGCGAAAAACGGTCTCTATGAAGTGGACGGAGAATATAGAAAGCTTGCGAAGCCTCCTGCAAAGAAAAAAAATAAAGCTTCGGAAGCTAAGAGTAAAGGCCTTTATGAAGCTGCCAAAATAGATAGTTATTCAGATAGCAATACAGATAGCAATACAGATAGCAATACAGATAGCAATACAGATAGCAATACAGAGGGAGAAGCCCCGGGAATTTCTTTGTGGACATTACTTGTTGCTCTGATTAGCTTTCCCTTTACTCTGCTCTTTAAGATTATTAGGATTTTTGCTTTTCTCAGTTTGTTTAGCGGAAAGAAGATGGAAGAATTTCGTGTCGGTGATCCGGTTCTGGTACGATATAGCCAGACGGAAGGTCGCATTATCGATATAAACGGAAGCCTTATCATGGTGTCCATGTATGATGGGGGTAAGGTGGATTCTTATCAGGCTTATGAGCTTGAGAGAATATAATACAGAAAAAAAGCTCCGTTTTAGGAAATAAATATCCCAAAGTGGAGCTATTTTCTATATTTTTTAGAGAAAAGAATTTGAAAAAAGCTTTAAAAAAATTAAAAAACAAGCTTCGAATCAAAATTTTGCAAAACAAATTTTAAGTCAAAAGTTATTTATACTTATAAAATCCTTCCCCTGCATTTACACCGATTTTACCCTCTGCCACATACTTTTCTAAAATAGCCTTAATCTTTCCGGGAATGCTGTCCGGATCCTGAGACTGGGGATTGTTGGATACGATATTTAAGGCGGTATTTAAGCCAACGATATCCAAAATCTGGAAAGGCCCGAGGGGAGAACCCGTACCCAGCCTCCAGGTCAGGTCAATGGTGGCAGGGTCTGCCACTTCCTTGGCCAATAGCATTTCTCCGGCACTTAAGAAGGGAATCAGCATGGAATTAAGGATGTAACCGGGCTGTTCCTTATGTAAACGGAGGGGAATCATTTTAATTTCAGAGGCAAAGTTCGCCACTGCTTCATAGGCTTCTTTGGAAGTGCCATCATGACCCATGATTTCAGCGGTATTGCTCTTCCAGATGTTATTGGCAAAATGGATAGCCAGATAGTTTTCAGGTCTGGAGAGGCAGTCTCTAAACTGGCTGGGCACCATGCTGGAAGAGTTTGTGGCAACAATGGTATTTTCCGAAAGGAAGGGATCGATAGCCTTATAGAATTCCCTCTTTGCCTCAGGATTCTCTGCCATACTTTCAATAATTAAATCTGTGTCTTTGCAGGCATCGGAAAGGTCGGTGGTAAGCTGTATTTCTTTGTGCGCTCTTTCTACATTTTCCAAAAGCTTGTCGATATCCGCCTCTGTCACAGAGGAAGAGTCAGGAATCAACCCTCTGGAGAAGCTTAGTCCCTTTCCCAGGTTCTTCTTTGCTTCTGTCAGCTCATTCTTATAAATGGTATAAAGTCTTTCCAGCTTCGGCTTGGTTCTCTGGATAGAGTCCTCACTTCTTAGCCAAATCTTTACGGAAAATCCGGAAAATGCAGTTTGAAAAGCAATTTGGGATCCTAAAACTCCACCACCTGCAACAGTAATATTTTTAAAACTCATAATGACCTCCATTTCAATGTTAAAAGATGTTTGAAATTAAATTGTATAAAATTAATTATAGCAGGGAGATAAATAAATGAAATAGAAAGGGAAGAGACTTTATAATTATTTCATTTTCTCGGAGGCAGCAGTCGTATCCGCTACGAGGCGAGGTTAGCGAAAGCGTGCCTCACTTACAGGGATATGCTGCATCAAAGCGTATCTTATATAATTATAGTCCTTCACTATGACAAAGGGCGAAGTCAGCGAGAGCGTGCCTCGCTTTGAGACCTATCCTGTGTAAATGCGTTTTCATATTTAATTTACCATCTCTTTTATGCAATACTCCTTGCAAGTTCTTGTAAAAATTGCGATAATAACCCTTAAAAAAAGCAAACAAATTTTAATTTATAAGGATGGAACTATGCAGGAAAATAGAAATTACTATAAAAAGAAAATCGTACTGGCGTTGTTTGTTATTACCGTGATTTTCGGACTTCAAACCCTTTACAGCTATTACAGTGCCAAGATTTCAGATCCTTTACAGCTTCTTTCCGCGGTTTTATACGGCACCATCAAGCTGTTCTTATTTGTTTCTCCCATTTCTGCGGAGGAAAAATCCAGCATTTTTTATGAGTTTGCCAAGTGGATGGCGCCGATTTTAACGTCTGCCTTCATCTTTACTCAGATATCCAACATTTTACTCCATGCGAAAAATATGCTTCTGAACAGAGCCAGTATGCATCATGTACTGGTTTTTGAAAACACGGAGATGGGGGAGACCTTGATTGGTAATCTGATGAAGGAGAGGACGCCCTATAAAATTTCTTTGATTACCAAGAATTTTTTGGATGACCGTTTGAAAAACAAATATGAGAAGAAGGGGATTGCCACCTATCAGATTGATTTTGAGCATTGCGATGAAAATGAAGTTAGGGAGTTTTTTTCGGCTTTGCATATCCATCATGCCAAGTATATCTTTTTCTGCTCTGACAATGATTTGGAAAACTATGCCCTCTATGCCAATGTGATTAAGCGCATTAAACCGAGAAGACCTATTACTTGCTATGCCAACTGTAGTTCCAATACGGTGGTGGGCTATATGGAAGAGCTGCTTTCCGAGGAAAGAAAGGGGGAAGAGCTTCTCAAGAAGATAGACACGGTGCATTTTAACCAAAAGGATTTGACCGTACGTATGCTTTTGGCTGAGCCCGCTGTGAAGCATAGTATTTTAAAAAGTCTGGAGGGAATTTCAGAGGATAGCCATACAGTGGACTCCATAGAGAACAGCATCAAGCCTCTCCATGTATTGCTTTTTTCCGTAAATGATTTGACCCTGCCGTTACTGAAGCAGCTGGCCAACGATGCCACCACTTCCTTAGCGAGAAATCCGAAAATCAGCATTTTAGAGGAAAATGCTTCCCAAAGAATGCAGGAGCTTTTGGATTTAAACGCTCCGGAAAGGGAAGGCTTGCTAAGAGCTCTGGAGATAGAATGCATAGACTTAGGCCATGAACAAAGGAATTTACAAAATTATCTTAAGGGACTGGGAAAGGAAGAAAGTCCAAGTCTTATTTTCCTGATGCAGGAGGATGTGGTGAAGAGCCTAAAGGCGCTTAAGCTGATGAATCGGTACTTCGGGCAGGTTCCAAAGGTTCTTCGGAATATTTCCAATGTAGATTTGACCCATGTGCTTCCCAAAACCAAGGAGCAGATCAAGGTTTTCGGGGATCTTTCGGAGATTATGACCGGGGAGATATTGATTCGGGAAGCTCTGGACAATAGGGCAAAGCAGTTTAATGAGGCTTACAATAAGGCCTCGGGAGTAGCCGGTATGGGAGAAGGGACAGCTTGGAATGAGTTGTCTTATGTAAAGAAGAACTCCTCCAGACAGTCTGCCACACATGCCGATATCAAAGAGGAAATTATTCGTAGAGTACTTTCCGGAAAATCAGAACAGGAGATTTCAGCATATTTATCGGAAAAGCTGGAAGAGTTTAAAAAGCTTCAGGAAGCCCAAAGGCTTGGTGGAGATGAGGGAAAAGAAGAGTTTCAACATAGCTTTAGAAGCTACCTTTCCGAAAACCCCTTACTGGATTTTCTTTCCAGGCTGGAGCATAAGAGGTGGTGTAACAGCTACTATGCCATGAACTTCCGCTATGGAGAGAAGAAGGATGAAAATCTAAAGACCCACCCCTGCTTAATTGAAGACTGGGGAGAGATTATCGGGGAGAAGTTTGACATTTGTCATCCGGAATATGACTTGCTCTCTGTCTTTACTCTCTTCCGAAAAGAGGAAGAAGAGCTCTAATGTCACAGCGTCAAGATTAGACTTTAAAGCTTAGATTTAGCAATAGGGTAATTGTAGAGCCTTGAAGAATAAAAAGAATCAAAAGAATAAAAAGAATCAAAAGTAAAAAAAGAATCAAAAGAAATGAGGATAGAGAATGGAAAAAAAATTGGAACAAAATGCTCCAATCGTTGAGGAAGAAAAGCTGCAAAACTACAGAAAAGATGATGATGCAGAGGAAATGGAGAAGGCGGCAAAGGAGTTTAAGGAAAAGGAATATAAGTTTGATGCCTTTATCAGCTATCGTCATGTGGAGCCGGATCAGAGTATTGCGAAGCAGCTGCATCAGATGATTGAAAGCTTTAAGCCTCCAAAGGAATTTTATCAGGACGGTAAGAAAACAACCTTCCGTGTCTTCCGAGATAGAGAGGAGCTGGCGGCAAGAGACCTAAGCAGCTCCATTGAAGAGGCCCTGGCGGAAAGTCGTTATCTGATTGTGCTTTGCTCCAAAAGAACGCCCCTCTCCGAGTGGTGTGAGAAGGAAATTCGTACATTTAGACAGCTTCATGGGGATGAGCGTATTATTCCGGTGCTGATTGAGGGAGAACCGGATGAAGCCTTTCCCGCACCCTTAAAGCAGTTAAAGCGAGGGGTGGATCAAAGTCTTGCGGATGTACTGGCGGCGGATATCCGTCCGGATGAAGTTTTGCGAAAGGATTTCCCCGGCTATGAGGAAGTTCAGAAGAAGGACAGTGCCAAGCTGCAAAGCCTGACAAAGCAGGCCCTTCATTTACTGAAAACCGAAAAGTACCGTATTATGGCAACCATCTTAGGTTGTACCTTTGGAGACCTTAAGCAAAGGGATAAGGAAAGAAAGAATCGGCTTATTCTGACCATTTCCTCCCTATCCGGAGCGATATTCCTGCTTTTCGGTATTTTTATGTTTAATGCCTACCAAAAGGCGGAGCAGGCCAGACAGGAGGCGGTGCAGTCCAATGCCGGTATCCTGATGAAAAGCTCCCAGGATATGTCCAAGGAAGGGGATTACTTAAAGGCCGCTTTAGTGGCGGAGGAGGCGATGAAGCCTATCGGGAAGGGCATGAAAGCGTATAAGCAGCTTCAATCCGAGAAGATGAGCATTTTCAATGATGTGATTTATCACAGTGGTGCTTCTACTTTGACTTCCATTTCTACGAAAAATAAGTTGACCTTTATGGCTCTCAGCAATGATGAAAAGCTGGTGGCCTTCGGTTTGGGAAATGATGAAACTGCCATTGCCAAGGTGGAAAATGGAGAAATTATCAAGAGATTACCGGGGCATAGCCAACAGGTAAAGCTTTTAACATTTTCCAAGGATGATAAGCTTTTGGTTTCCTCTGCTTTTGATAACAGCTTTATTGTCTATGATGTGGAGACCGGAGAGGAAAAGGCCAAGATAGAGATTCCGGGAGTTCCTATGCTGGGGCGTTTTTCCGGGGATAATTCACAGTTTTTCTATGTATGCTTTACCAATACTTCTGCGGACTTTTATGTTTTTGATGCCAATACCTGGCAGCAGCTTAGTACATTTTCTATTCAGGAAACGGTCAAGTATGCGGATATTAAGAGTGACGGTTCAGAGGTGCTTATCACTTTAGGCAACAATGATGAAAATCAGCTGACAAGAAGAAGCCTTAAGGATGGCAGTGTTATTTCTACTATTGATCGGATAGGAAGAACCTCTTTAGATGGATCCAATTTTATGCTTCCTTACAAATCCGCCTTTTATTCTAATGACGGGAAGTCTATCATTTTGTTAACGGATGACGAGCTTCAAAAGATTTCTTTGGAAGATCATCAAGTTCTCTTCAGTGAGAAGATCAGCACTGCAAATACCTTGAATAAGCCCTTAGTGGAAAGTGAGAATGGGGAAAAAATTGCTATAAACAGCTATGGCAAGATTCTGCTTCTCAATGGAGAAAGCGGAGACACCGTAGATGAAGTATCTTTTGGTGACTTGGATTTAAAATATTTTGCGTATAATGCGGTAGAAAACATGGTTGCAGGCTTTGGAGAAGCAGGGATTTACTCCATTTGGAAGGATAAGGTGATTACGGATGACAGGCTGTATCTGGGGGGAATAGCACCTTCTGAAATCTATTTCTTAAAGGATGGCAGCAAGATTTTGACCAATTCCCATGAAGGCCAAAACATTAAGATTATTGATACCAAGTCCAGAATTTCCTCGGAGCCGGTGCAGGGCAGAATTATTGCATCCTCCAATGACTCCTCCAAGCTTCTTCTCTTTAACGGGACGGATTTTTTGCTCTCCACGGATAACGGGAAGACAGGGAAAACCATCACCAATGAGAACACGGTAATTTACGGCTTGATGACCAGTACAAAACAAAACGTTCTGTCCAACGACGGAAAATACTATGCCTATGTTGGGCAAATGGATAGCGGAAATCCCGGACTGGTGCTTTACAATGTGGAAAGTCGGGAATCCAAAACCGTGGAAATCCCTTCTGCTTATCCGGCTCTACGCTTCTCCGATGATGGAAAGAAAATCTATTTGCAGGATAAGAAGGAAGGTTTAAAGATCTATAGCGTTGAGGATTTAAGCCTGCTGGATACTATCCCGGAAATTACGGATTCTTCTTTGAATATCTTGGTTTCCGAAGACGACAAGATACTACTTGTCAATCAATTTTCAGGAACAGCCTCTCTGTACGATTTGGAAAGTAAGCAGCATCTAGAGGATATTCCGGGGGAGGTGCTAAACCTTAAGCATCAAGAGGAGGAAATCATCCTAAAGGGCATACAGAACAATACGGACTTTACTTGGAGCAGCAAGACCGGTCTTAAGAGTCTGGACATGGATGAAGCGCTCACCCAGACGCCGGTAAGCTTCGATGATGTAAATCTGTATAATGAAAAGGAAAATCTGCTTCTTCTGATTCGGAATAACGATACGGAACGAAAGGCTTATGTGGTGGATTTTGCCACGGGACACCTGATGATGAGCTTCACTCCTTCTGTAAAGCGCTATCTTGTCAATGGGCATATCTCGCCGGAGGGAAATGTGATTATGGTGGATCAGAGCTTTAATACCATTACCGCAACGGACAACTCCGGAGTTCAGGACTATATGACTGCGGCGGTGTACCATATCCTGAGCGATGAGGAGGTTTCTGCAGAGGTGGATAAGATTCTTGCAGGAAGAACATTGACACAGGATGAGAAGGTACAGATCGGTATCAGTACGGAATAAGTTTGATTTTGGGACGTAGATGTTGCTTTCCTATTCCTATAAAGTCATTTGATAGGCTGAATTATACTGTACCCATATCAGTGGACAGAGAAGGTTTGAGTCCCCCATAATAATGGATAGATGGGGGGTTATAAAAGCATTTTAAAAGTAAAATAAACAAGGGGCTGTAAGAATCATAGCTTTTCGCCGGGGGTAGAAAAAGCTTTTGATTTCTACAGCTCCTTGTTTATTCGCTTAATATCGGCTAAA
>CAUUJL010000091.1:0-8440 GCA_963545375.1 uncultured Oribacterium sp. | reverse complement strand
TCCATCAGGCTTTCCTTGGAAATGTCGAAGATTTCCTTTAATTTCATGGAGGCGATGATAAAGCCCAAGAAGTAGAGGAGGGAAAGGCTGCCATTTTGATAAAGCGGAAAACCGACGAAAATCACCGTAGCAACACTTAAGAAAGCAAAAATGGATGAGCATCCCATGACGATAAAGGAACCCATTTCCGTCTTCAAGTGGAGCTTTTCTTGCACGTCCATTTTTTGAAATAAGGCCTCTCTAACTTCCCTGTCAGGAAGAAAACTGCTGATTTCCTGATGCAGATCGATGTGTTCTTGAAAAGCTTCCGCATTTTCCCGCAAAAGATGATAGTACTTTTGATTGTTTTGCAGTACGAGCTTTCTGGATAAGGGAATCAAAAGAAAGCTGAAAATCGTGGGAAGAAGGGTGGCAAGGGACAGCTTCCAGTTCGAGAAGCACATGAGGATTCCCATAATCGGGAAGAAGAAAAACATGGCTACGATTTTGGGGACGGAATGGCTTAAAGCGTGTTCAATTCTCTCCACATCGGACATAATGCTTTCCGACAAATCACTTAAGTCATGCTTGGAAAAATAGGCAATGGGAAGGTCTGCCAGGGTTTCCGCAATGTTCTTTCTTAAGTTTGCGGATTCTTTGTAGGTTGCGTTATAGAGGCAGACATACTCCTTGGAAAGCAGGAGGTAGAGGAGGAGCAGGATACAGAGCGCCGGAAGAATCAGCTCCCATGGCGAAATGGTCGTCCTATCCGGATTTTCCAGCAGGAGCTTTGCGAGATAGAGTAAGAGCATAACGGGTCCCATGTTGATGCAATAGCTAAGAAAGCAGTAGAGGCTGGCTTTTTGCAGGTTTTTCGCTCCCTGCTCCGTAAGGGAGAACTGTTTTTTGAACCAATTCATCATTTGTTTATCCTCCAATCTTCCGTAGTTTGATACAGTTCCCAGAGCTTTTTATAGCGACTGTCTTTTTGTAAAAGCTCCTTACTGCTTCCCCGTTCCAGGATCTTTCCTTCTTCCAAAACCAGGATTTCATGCAGGCCCTGAATACTGGAAAGACGGTGGGCGATCATAATCACGGTTTTCCCTTGAATCAGATTCTTAAAGGCATTTTGCAGGGCATACTCCTGATCCGCATCGATGGAGGCACTGGCTTCGTCCAGAATCACGATGGGAGCATTTTTTAAGATCGCTCTGGCAATGGCGATTCTTTGCTTTTCTCCGCCGGAGAGGTAAACGCCTTTTGCACCGATTAAGGTATTTTCTTTCTCGGGAAAACGTTCCAGAATTTCCTTGCAACCTGCCAAATCCAAAGCGCGATGTACTTCTTCCGGAGTAGCCTCCGGTTTTCCTAACAGCACATTTTCATAAATCGTCTTATGAAAGAGCTTGCTGTCCTGGAAAACGAAGGAGATGGCCTTACAAAGGGCATTTTTGCTGTAGCTTTCAATGGGGAGATCCCCGATTCGAATCTGTCCTTTATCCGCTTTGTAGAAGCCGGAGAAAAGCTTTGCGATGGTGGACTTTCCCGAACCGGAGTGCCCAACAAGGGCATAGCTTTTTCCTTCTTCCAAACGGAAAGAAAGCCCTTCCAAAACTTTCTTGTCTCCGTAGGAGAAGTCTACATTTTGGAACTCCATGCTGTAATTGGGGAAATTTTCTTCCTTGCCGTATTGTAGGCTGTCTTCCTGCATTGCCTTGTAGAGCTTTTCCATTTCGTCGATGGCAAAGCTTGCATTGAAAATGTACATGCCGGACCACATGATTTTCATGAAAGCCACCATGATGACGCCATCCAGAAAGAAAATCATAATTAGGTCGATAAGCAGTTTTTCGGGTTGGGGTTCTTTTACCAGGAGAAAGGACAGGGGAATCGAAAGAATCGGAATTAAGCCTAAAAAGATCCATTGGTAGAGAACATAGGGCGTTTTACAGCTTAAACTGTATTCATAGGCGTATTTTGCATAGCTTTCAATGGCTTCTTTCATGGCTTTGAAGCTTTGCAGGCGGTTTCCGAAGAGCTTTACGACCTGAATGCCCCGAACATACTCCACGGTTTCTGCACTGAGATGGTTTAAAGATTCCTGATACAACTTCATAAACTGGCTCCCACCCATCATTTTCTGGAGGAAGAAGCCGCTAACGAGAACCAGCAGCAGGAGAATTATGCCCACCCGAAGACTCACAAAGAAGCCCAGAGCCAGGGTAAGGAGGGGCACAAGAAAAGCCTGGGCACTGTCCGGAATCATGTGAGCCACTGCCTGATGGGTTTTCTCTGCGTTACTGTCAATGGTTTTTCGAATATAGCCGGAGGAATGCAGGTCATAAAAACGAAATGAAGCGGATGCCAGTCCTTCAATCCCTTTCTTCCGGAGATTCGTCTCCAGGCGGAAGGCAAAGATGTGGGATAAAACACCGGAGAAGAGATAGCAAAGTCCTGCCAGGGTAAGGGCGAGAACAATTTTCAGACTCATGGCGTAGCTTTGCCCTTCATCTCGGAAAAGGATGAGGTTTTCCAGAAAGAAGTAGAGGAGCATATAGGCGTAGACCAGAATCACTCCGGAAAGAAGGGAAGTCAGGATAGAAAGGATTCCCAAAGCAGTTTTTTCCGGAACGTAGCGGAATACTTTTTTGTAAACGTTCATGGGTGCCTCCTAAAGATGTTAGTAAGAACTATTAGTAAATACTATTGGTATAAACTATTAGTAGAAACTATATAAAATCATTAAATGATATAAAAATGCTCGTTATTATGATACATTAGTTAGTGGTCACTAACAAGAGAAGAATGCTTTTTTGTATACTGCTTTTTATAAACAGTTTTTATGGAAGAATGTGACATTTTTATAGAAAGACATTTTATGGAGAGACATCCTATGGAGAAAGATTTTAGGATACTATCATTTCTATACCTTTGGGCTATATCATTGGGCTCCATCATTTCTATACGATATTCTTGCCTCTTCTCTGCCTTCCATGGTAAAGTAGAGCAATAAAAAAAGCAGAATGCAGAAAGGACGAAGAAGATGCAGGATTATCAAAAAGAGTATCAGCGCTGGATGGCAGCGGAGTTAGAGGACTTTGATTTAAAGAGAGAGCTGCAATGCATGGCAGGGCAGGAGGAAGAAATCAAAGAGCATTTTGCAAGAGCTTTGGAGTTCGGTACAGCGGGAATCCGAGGAACGCTGGGAGCGGGCACCAACAGAATGAATCTTTTCGTGGTGCGTCAGGCTACAGAGGGCTTGGCCAGATATATTTTAGAGGAGAAGTTGGAGAAGCTGGTAGCCATCAGCTATGACTCCCGTTTGAAGGGCTGGACCTTTGCCAAGGAAGCGGCGAAGGTTTTGGCGGCAAATGGCATTACCGTTCGGATGTATGATGCTTTGATGCCGGTGCCTGCTCTGTCCTTTGCCACCAGATACTATCATTGCAGTGCGGGCATTATGCTGACCGCATCCCACAACCCTGCAGAGTACAACGGCTATAAGGCCTACGGCAGCGACGGATGCCAGATGACAGACGAAGCCGCAGGAAAGGTTTATAAAAAGATTCAGGAAACCGATGTACTCACCGGCTATAAGACCATGGAGTTTGCCAAGGCGGTGGATGAAGGGCTGATTCGTTTTGTAGGGGAAGATTGCAAGGAAGCCTTCTATAAATATGTGCTTTCTCAGCAGGTGCATCCCGGACTTTGTAAGGATGCAGGACTGACTCTGGTATATTCTCCCCTGAATGGAACCGGTTTAGAGCCGGTAACCCGCATTTTCAAGGAAATGGGAATCGAGGACGTCAGCATTGTTCCGGAGCAGGAGTATCCTAACGGCTATTTCACCACCTGCCCCTACCCGAATCCTGAGATTTTTGCAGCTCTGGAGAAGGGACTTGCCTTGGCAAAGGAGAAAAATGCAGACCTGATGCTGGCTACAGACCCGGATGCAGACCGTGTGGGTATTGCCATGCGTTGTCAGGACGGAAGCTATGAGCTGGTGTCCGGAAATGAGATGGGGGTTTTACTCTTAGATTACATTGCGAAAGGCCGTAAGGAGGAAGGTACCCTTCCGGAAAGACCGGTGGCGGTAAAGTCCATTGTGAGTACTCCCCTTGCGGATAAGGTGGCAGAGTATTACGGCATCGAGCTTCGCCATACCCTTACCGGTTTCAAGTGGATTGGAGAGCAGATTAAGCTTTTGGAAGAAAAGGGAGAGGAAAATCGCTTCATTTTCGGCTTCGAAGAAAGCTATGGCTACCTCTCCGGAACTGCAGTGCGGGATAAGGATGCGGTGGTAGCTTCCATGCTGATTTGCGAGATGGCGGCTTATTACCGGAAAAACGGCTCCTCCATTAAGGAGCGTTTGGAGCAGATCTATGCACAACACGGTTATTATCTGAATTCCGTGGACAGCTTCTCCTTCCCGGGACTTTCCGGCATGGATAAGATGCAGGGCATTATGGATTCCTTGCGAAAGGAAAGCCCTAAGGATTTTGCCGGCACCAAGGTAAAGGAATGTGTGGACTATCTGGATACAGAGAAGACAGGGCTTCCTAAGGCAAATGTTTTGATTTACCACTTGGAGGACGGCTCCAGCATTATTGTGCGCCCCTCCGGAACAGAGCCGAAGATTAAGGCTTACTACACTACCTTAGGAAAGAATAAGGATGAGGCCAAGGCGGTAAAAGAGAAGTATGCAAAGGCGGTAGCACCGATTTTTGCTTAAAGAAAGGGCAGTATGGTAGGAGAGAGAGTTGAGGAATTGGACCGATACAAGGGCTTTTTGATTTTCCTTGTGGTGCTGGGACATTTTCTTCTGCCGATAAAGGATAGCGGTATAGCGCTGTTTTCCCGGAGTTTTTACGGGATATACAGCTTTCATATGCCTGCCTTTATCTTCCTGTCCGGATATTTTTTCCAACAAAGCTTTGTAAAGAGAGGAAGAGCAGCTTCCTCTCTTTTTTCGAACTTACTGTATTATTTTCTCTGCTATTTTTTCTTAAAAACCTTGCTGTACCCCTTTGATGTATTTTGCTACGGGGGGCAGGGGAGCTTTCCGGATTATCTCCATGAATCCTCTACTCCCTGGTATCTTTTGGGACTTTTCTTCTGGCAGTTTGCCTGCCTTCCTCTTTGCTTTTTCAAGAGAAACAAGGTCTATATCGGAAAGGGGGGGAATCCGGAGGATAGGAAAGAAAAATGCTATCTTCTCTTTCTGATTCTTCTTTCCTTGTTTGCAGGATATCTTGACCAAAACCGAAGACTGGTGGATTTCCTGGCACTGGATCGAGTCTTCGGCTTTGCACCCTTTTTCTATTTAGGGATGCTCCTTTCCCAATCCTCTTTTTCCCTAAAGAAAAAAAGGACAGACCTTGCCCTTATAGCCGGGGCTTGCTTTTTCTTTTTTCTCCTGTTTTTTCCCGCTTTAAAAAACTATACCCGTATTTTCTATGGAGTCTGGTACAGGAGGGTGAGTAAAGAGGAGATTCTTCCCTTTTTTCAAAGTTTTCCCATCCTGCTTCGTATCTTCTATATTCCTTTTGCTTTGGGCATTTCCTATTTTTTCTATTGGCTACTTTCTTTTCTCGGGAAAAGTCCTTTTCGGAAGACAATATTGGAAAAGCAGCTTTCTCTTTGGGGAAAGTATTCTTTGGTAATTTATCTGTTCCATCGCCCCTTCCGGGATTTGTTCCTAAAGATTGGAGGCTACAGCTATTTCCTACATCATGAGCGGGCTTTGCCGGTTCAGATTCTTTTCTTCCTGTTTTTGCTGGGATTTTCCGTGGCGGTTTGCGTTCTTTTGGGAAGAAAATCCCTTTACAGTCTTTGCAAGAAAAGATGGTAAATCTAAGATGTAGGATTAAATTCCGGCTTTCTAAGAGATTTCCATGCTCAAAGCTTGGATCATATAGCTTATGACGTAAATCCCGAAACCTATACTTTTGAATATAGCGCTTTATTTCAGAACATATATTCCGAAAAACGCCAAAAAACTCGACAATAATGAAAAACTGCGATAAAATAGCTAAAAATGATTTTTAGAGCAAGGGAGTTTTTATGAGAGGATACACAATTTTACAGTGGCTGACTTTCTTTATGCTGTATTGCATCCTGGGTTGGTGCTTCGAGTCTTCTTACTGCTCTCTGAAATCCGGTCATTTACAGAATAGAGGATTTTGCCATGGACCTTGGATTCCCTTGTACGGTGTGGGATCCTGCCTTTTGGTCTTCTTCGCTCATGGACATGAGGGGCATCTCCTCTATCTTTTTTTGCTTGGATTTTTCGGCGGAACAGCATTGGAACTCATCACCGGGCTTTTGATGAATCACATCTTTCATATGCGCTGGTGGGATTATTCTCAGAATCCTTTGAACTTTCGCGGTTACATCTGCTTCTTTGCTTCTATAGGCTGGGGAGTGATGGCGATTTTTTTAATGCAGGTGGTGCATAAATTTGTCTCCTCCATTCCGGCAGATTGGAGCTATCTTACCTTTGTGATCATTGACACCATGCTCTATACCCTTTTTGTGGAAGATGTGGTATTCTCCGTCATCGCGGCTCTGGAGCTTCGGGAGCGCCTGGGAAGACTGGCGAGAAATTCCGAGGAGATACAGAACCTGCGTCGTTCCATCGGAGAGCTTTATGACCGCATCGGTGAAGTCAAGCAGGAGTGGGAGCAGGGTGCGGAAGAGCTTCGAACCGTACAGCAAAATGAAGGCAATGTGGCTGCCGTGAAATATATGATGGAGTCCGGAATGTCTTTAGCAAAAAATACGGTGAGCCAGGCGGCCAGCAGCACTATCGGGACAGCAAGCCTGGCGGCGGATACCGCCAAAGGCGCCGTGGGACAGGCAGCCAGCAGTGTGAAGGAATCTGCCGGGAACTTAAAAGAATCTGCCGGCGCTCTTCTTAGAAGCCTGCTAAAGGATAAGGAGAGAATGGAGGAGGAGCTGGCGGTTTTGGAAGATGGCGGTAATGCGGAAAGCGGAAAGATGCATTGGTGGACCAAAACCATGCTTCGCAATAACCCGGATGCAGTTTCCGAGGAAGAAAGCTTTAAGGCCTTAAAGGAAGCGGCAATGAAAAGGCAAAAGAAGGAGAGCCAGGCAGGAACAAAGTCAAAGAAATAAATAGAAGTAGTAAATAGAAGCAATTGAGTTAAAGAAGCAATCAAGAAAAAGAGCATGCTCTTTGGGAGGTATTATGGCACTGGCAAAGACGATGGAACCCCTTTTACAAGGAAATTCCGCCATTCGAAAGATGTTTGAACTGGGACAGGAAATGGCCGAGAAGTACGGCAAGGAAAATGTCTATGATTTCAGTCTGGGAAATCCTGTGGCTCCTGTGCCCTACGAAGTGAAAAATGCCATCATCAGCCTTTTGGAAAATCAGGATCCTCATGAGATTCACGGCTATATGAAAAATGCCGGCTATGATGAGGTGCGGGAACAGATTGCAAGACATCTGACAAGACGTTTTGAACTGCCCTATGAGAAGGAGCAGATTCTTCTCTGTGCCGGAGCGGCAGGAGGCTTAAATATTTTGATGCGCTGTCTTTTGGACGAAGAGGATGAGGTGCTTTGCTTTGCCCCCTATTTTACGGAGTACAATGCCTACGTTTCCCACTACAAGGGAAAGCTTACCGTGGTACCGGTGAAGGAAGATAATTTTTCTTTGGATATCGGCATGGCAGACCGGCTGATTCGCAGAAAAACCAAGGCGGTGATTTTAAATAATCCCAACAACCCCAGCGGTGTGGTGTATAAGGAAGAAGAGCTGAAGGCCTTGGCGGAAATGCTGAGAGAGGCGGAGGAAAGGGTGGGACACCCCATTTACCTGATTTGCGATGAGCCCTATCGGGAGCTGGTTTATGACGACAGAACCGTGCCCTATATGCCCGGTCTTTATCACAACAGCATTTACCTCTATTCCTTCTCCAAAACCCTTTCCATCCCGGGAGAGAGAATCGGCTATCTGGCCATAGGAAAAGACGTGGAAGACGGAGAAAAGCTGATGCGGGCTGCCACGATTGCCGGCAGAACCCTTGGCTTTGTGAATGCTCCTTCTCTATTCCAAAAGGTAATTTCCGAATGTCTGGAAGTGAAGGTGGATGTGGGATTTTATGACAGAAACCGTCGCCTTCTCTATACGGAGCTTACGGAAATGGGATTTTCCTGTCTGCCGCCGGAGGGAGCTTTTTATCTTCTTATGAAATCCCCCTTGGAGGATACGGAGGCATTCCAGAAGATGGCGGAGGAAGAGCATATCATTATGGTGCCCACGGACGGCTTCGGCCTACCCGGCTATTTTCGCCTGTCCTACTGTATTCCCTTTGAAACCATTGAAGCCTCTCTGCCGGCTTTTCGGGCTTTGTGGGAGAAGGTGAAGCATCGGCAGGAGACGGATGCAGAGCAAAAAGATAGCGATGTAAAAAATCAAAAAATTTTATAAGCA
>CAUUJL010000090.1:0-8461 GCA_963545375.1 uncultured Oribacterium sp. | reverse complement strand
GGTGCCTTGAAAGTCCGTTATTTCCGTGAGGATAGGAAAATCATCCTTCCCGGCATGGAGCATTAGAAATTCTTTGGCCATCTTTTCGAAAATTTTACCCATAAAATCATGCAGATTGTTTTTTACATGGGCGTAGTAATAGGTGGCACCATTTCCAGCATTAATAAGGCTGGTGGCTCGGTTTACATAGCGAAACCAAAATTCTGTCATGCTGTCATTCAGAACATAATAAGGCCTTTTTCCCATCCTTTTTTCTAAAATTTCTGCATTGCATAGAACTTTTAAGGGATAGTTGATATCCTCGTTTCCTACAAATCCTCCGATTTCGTTGTGCTTAGTGTGGCCCGTGGCTACAGCGGATATAATGGAGTTATAGAGTCCCGGGTTTTGCCTTTCGCTGCTGACAATCGTTTTAATTTGTTCCTCGGAGAAATATCCTCCTATTGAGTAGAATTGTTCCAAGATATTTTCTTCCAACGATAGACCGGGATCAAATTGTTCTATATATTTGGCTACGCCGTTCGTTAGTCCATAGGTAATCGCCTTGTCCTCCAAGCTATATTCTTCTAAAAACTCTGCAGTTTCCAAATAGTTAAAGGGCTTAAGCTTGAGTTCCAGATTGCTCCTGCCATGTAAAGGAGCAGATTCTGCAAGGACTTCGTCCTTCATGAAGCTTACAAGAGAGCCACAGAGGATAAAGAAAAGCTGTGTAGACTTCCATTTGCTATCAATGATTTTTTGTAAGACAGATTGAATATAGGGACATTGCTTAGCGAGATAGGGATATTCATCAATAAAGAAGATGATCCGTTCTTTTTCCGCCTGTTTTCCTATATATTCAAACAGGGTTTCAAAACTGTTAAAACTGATATTTCCTAATAGTTCAGGAGCCAATGCACTAAGGACTGCTTCTGTCATTAAGGAAAGTAATTCCGTATCATTCCGTTCTACAGAGGTAAAGGAAATGCATTTGCAATCTTGTTCTTGCATAAACTTATTGATTAGCATGGTCTTTCCGATTCTTCTTCTACCGTAAAGGACGGTCATCATAAATCCCGGAACTGCAAACTTTTTACGGAGAATTTTTAGTTCTGCCTGTCTTCCTCTAAAAATTTCTGTCACCATTTTTGGCTTTTTCCTTTCTATATTATAGTCGGTGGTAGTGTGCAAATTAAATAGTTTAAAAATATTTTAGTGAAATTCATTTCGGTGAAATCAATTTCAGTGAAATGAATTTCGGTAAAATACATTGTATAGGATTTATTGGAAAGTGCAAGAGGGAGGGAAAATAGAGATAAAGGAAAAGTAAGGATATAGAATAATTCTTATATTTATTTTCGTACTAATATAATATACAATATTAGTACGAAAGTAGGTGAGATAAATGATGAGCATAGAGAATATTGTGGATGAATCGGGAATTTTACTGGCAAAAGATGCTATAGAGGCAGGCATACCCAAATATATCTTATATAGGTATATAAAAGAAAAAAAGTTTGAAAAAGTGGCATATGGAGTTTATGTTTCTCCGGAGACATGGGAAGATGATCTCTATATATTATCTCTACGTTGTCCCCAAGGTGTATATTCTCACGATGAGGCACTATATTATCATGGCTTAATTGATAGGGAGCCCATGCAAAGAACCCTTACAATTTATACTGGGTACGGTACGTCGCGCTTGGTTGCGGATGGGATAAAGGTATTTACAGTAAAGAAAGAGCTGATGGATATCGGTAAAGAGTATGTTAAAACATGTCAGGGTCACGAGATTCCAATTTATAACCTAGAGCGTACAATATGTGACTTGATGCGATCGAAAAGTAGATTCGAGATACAGGATTTCCAAACAGCCCTAAAGACATATGTTGCAAGAAAGGATAAGAAACTGAATAAACTTATGGAGTATGCGCAAGTTTTTCATGTGGACAAAAAAATTAGAGAATATATGGAGGTGATGTTGTAATGGCATTAACCGGAGCGCAATTAAAGGGTAAGATAAAAAATTTGGCTAAAAAAAATAATGCAGATGCACGTATTTTGGTTCGAATTTATATGATGGAAAGATTTCTTGAGAGAGTAGCAGTATCTCCTTATGCTGAAAATTTTATTATAAAAGGTGGTATTCTGGTTACCTCCATGCTGGGAGTATCAATGCGCTCAACAATGGATATAGATACATCTATTCGCCATATAAACCTCTCGGAACAGGTGGTTTTAGGTGTTATTTCAGAAATAGCTAAGATTAATTTGCAAGATGGAGTAGAATTTAAAGTTAAAAATGTTTCCACCATCATGGATGAAATGGAATACGCGGGAATTCGGATTGGCATAGATGCATTTTTTGATAGATTAGTGACGGCAATTAAATTAGATATTTCTACAGGAGATGCTATTACGCCAAGTGCCATTAAGTATGATTATAAAATGATGTTTGAGGATCGTTCGGTAAAATTGTGGTCCTATAATGTGGAGACAATATTTGCTGAAAAAATTCAAACTATTCTTGCTAGAGGGGTATTAAATACAAGAATGAGGGATTTTTATGATGTATATGCACTTTCTAGTTGCTATGAGAATAATATTAATCCAATTATCCTAAAACAGGCATTTATAGCTACTTGTAATCACAGAAATACAATTGATTTATTGAGTCTTGGAAATGAAAATATTGAGCGGTTAGTGAATGATACTGGTTTAAATTATTTGTGGAGCTCGTATCAGAACAAGTATGATTATGCTGAGGGAATTTCATTTGAGAACGTAATTGATAAAGTGATTAAAATTTATAATATGATGAAATAATCCATTATTCGGGAAAGAGGAGCATAGCGATATTATAAGACACCTTCGAAAGCATATAGGGAAGGTAAAATGGAAAGCAAAAGTGAAAAAAACTGATTGACAGTGCTGTCGCTTTATGGTATTTTAGCAATGTTCTGAATTTATTCAGGATGCGCTGATGTAGCACAGTCGGTAGTGCGTCGCATTGGTAGTGCGGAGGTCACGGGTCCGATTCCCGTCATCAGCTTTTTCTTAACTGCGGAAGACTGGCTTGTTCAGCTTCCGCTGATTTTTTATCAGGGTTTTTCTCATTTTTACAGGAGGGAGTTCGTTATGGAAGCAAAGATTAACGTGGAATATCCCGTAATAGACGTTTTTGCCACCGGGAAAAACATTGAACGTTTACGGAAGGAAAAGGGCTTGAAGGTGAAAGATATTGCCCTTTTTATGGGATTTTTAGAGCCACAGGCCGTGTACAAGTGGCAGCAGGGGAAGGCTTTGCCCAGCTTAGACAATATGTTTGCATTGAGTGTGCTCCTGGAAGTTCCCATGGAGGAGATTTTGGTGAGAAAGTCCGGAGACAGCTTGGAGAAGGACAAGCATCTGGCTGCATAAAATTTATTTTAAGGAATTACAGAAAACTACTCGAAATTTTGAGAAAAATAGGTATAATAGATAGGTTCAGTAAAGAAGCGATTAGTAGGAGTGTGGAATGGAAAACATAATGAAACCAGTCTTGGAAGTGAAAGAGTTTGTAGAGGAGCAGGGATATGCTCGTTTCGTTTGTGATTCTTTAGCAAAGGGAGAGGCTACGGTTCTCGGGAATTCCTTAAGAAGAATTCTGCTTTCTTCTATGCCCGGATCTGCTGTCAGTGAAGTAAAGCTGGATAGTGTCTATCATGAATTTTCTTCTATTCCCGGGGTAAAGGAAGACGTATCCGAAATCATTATGAATTTGAAGAATCTGGCACTTCGTTATACCGGTAGCGGAGAGGAGCCTGTGATGGCCTATGTGGATTACATGGGAGAGGGCGTAGTCAAAGCTTCCGATATTAAGGTGAGTTCCGAAGTGGAAATCATGAATCCCGACCTTGTCTTAGCACATTTATCCGGTAAGGATGCCAAGATTTATATGGAAATGAAGGTCAGCAAGGGAAAGGGCTATGATGGAGCCAATACCAGAGATCACAGCGATCTTGCTATCGGCGTGATTGCGGTGGATGCGATTTATTCTCCTGTAAAGAAGGTGAATGTCTTCGTGGAAGAGAAGGGGAATACAGAGCGTTTGATTCTGGATGTGACTACCGACCGGACCATGATGCCGGAGGAGGCCGTATCTTTGGCAGCTCGTATCCTACAGACCCATTTGCAGCTCTTTATGCACATGGATACCTCTGCAAAGGAGCAGGGTGCTGCTGTTTCCAGTCAGGAGGCAGGAAGAGATGAGTTGAACAAGAGCATTGATGAGCTGGAGCTCAGTGTTCGTTCCTACAACTGCTTAAAGAGAGCGGGAATCAATACGGTGGAAGACCTTTGTGCCAAGACCATGGATGACCTGATGAAGGTGAGAAACATGGGAAGAAAGTCTTTGGACGAGATTTTAAATAAGTTGGAAAGTATGGGATTGTTCCTGTCTTCCAAGGCGGATTAATAGGATGGGCATCGCTTTACGATGCCCTATTTTTTTAGCTTTTTTTAAAATTCTATGGTATGATAGCGAGGAAAATTTAAGGCCAAGATTCTTGGAGAAGAAAATGGATGGAAAGAAGAAAGCAATTTTGGACTGAGCAGAGGAAGAGGGAGTATATCCGGGAGGCTGAGGATAACCTTTTCATTGTGGCGGGCCCGGGGACAGGGAAGACCACCCTTCTTTCAAAAAGAATATTAAATCAGATTATGGGCGGTGAAAGGCTTTCCCATTTTCTTTTGCTGGCCTTTACGGATGAGGCGGTAGCGGAATTTAAACAAAAGATAAAAAAGCATTTGTATCGGGAAATTGCGATTAACAAAGAAATGAGTCATCGTTTAAAGCGAAAGGTATATGGCATTGACAGTATGCATATCACCACTTTTCGAGACTTTTGCCTCTATGTTATTCATGTAAAGGAGCATTTTCAGAAAGCTTGGACGAGGGAACAGTACATCGGAGAGGTGGAAAAAAATGCCTGCCTACAGGAAATCAGGAAAGCAGTGCAAAAATCTACGGAACTTAAGTCTACGGAATCAGAATATTCTTTTATGCCTTTGGAGGAACAATGCTATAAAATCTTGAAAGAGAATCCCAAGCTTCTGCAGATTTTACGACGGGATTTTACCAAGATTTACGCGGATGAATTACAGGATTTGAACCAGACCCAGCTGGACATTCTTCTCCTTCTGTCCACGGATAAGAAGGGGAAAATGCGTCATAATTGCCTTTTTATGGTGGGAGATCCCAGACAGACCATCTACCAGGAGGAGGAAGCGGAAAGACAGGTTTTCTTCCAAATGAAGCGGCGCATGGAGAAAAAGCGGAACGTGAAGGTTCTTTATCTAAATGAGAATTACCGTTCCAATGCGGAGCTGGTAGAGTGGATTAATCGACATTTTCGGAAGAGAATGCCTGCCTATCATGATATGAAGGCTTGCCAAAGACCGGAGTTTTTGCAAAATTCTCCTCTCCACGGTGTTTTTCACTATCCTTCGGAAAAGGATAGCCTAAGTGCTTTACAGGATTTGATGGGAGCACTGTTAAAGTCCTATCCGGATTTGCGAGATAGAGATTTTCTGATTTTGTCCAATGACAAGGAGAAAGAAGCCGACTACAAAGAAGTCTTGAAGCCCTTTGGATTTTCGGAAGCTTCTTTAGAGCACATGGTTTTGGATGCCCATGCTTCCAAGGGCTTGAATGCCAACATTGTGATTTTGATGGAAACCGGCGGAAACAGTTGTGCGGAAGCCAGATCCAAGTACACCAGTTTAGAATATGTAGCGGTAACAAGAGCAAAGCATGCCCTCATTTTCCTGGAAGGAAAAGGGGAGGAGCAGTGGTTTTGCGATAGTCTTTACAATATGGAAGAGCTAAAAGAAATCCCCTTTCCGGAGCCTTAGCTTCCCTGTAGCCTTTATGACAGGGCGCATAGGAGAGGAAAAGGGGATTTTTCATTCTTAAATACAAAGAGGTCCACTCTTCACTACAGTGGGTACAAGCCATGAGTGCATACTGTAAGCCATGAGCTAAAGTGTAAGCTGTTTAAGCTATGGGCTAAAGTGTAAGCTGTTTAAGCCTTGGAAAGAAGCATAAGCTGGAAGGCGTGATACGCCAGATTCAGCGGTTCAGGCAGAAATTTATCTACCAAAGCTTCAATAATGACTTCCGTGCCAAGCTTCTGCTTTAACTTCGGATTCATCTTCTTATTCCCACGAAATTCCTGAACAATTTCCTGACTGGAAGGGAGAAGATGAACATAGATATTTTCCTGCTTGGGAAGCTGTTCTGCCAGAAAACGGACATTGCTATAGGGAATCTTACGAAGGCTTTCTAAAATTGCCTGTTTCGAGCCTTTAAAAAAAATTCGAATGCCGGATGTTGCAGGATAAATCTGAATTCCGGTAATCTGGGGGTGACTGGCTAATATCTGACTTAAGATTTCTTCCTCTTGAGAAGTAATCCGGCTTACCCCTAAACGAATTCGGAAGGAAGCATCATTTTCATGGACTAACTGGTAAAACATGGAAATTCTTTCTCCTTTTCTATGCTGATTCTATGGAATCCATACTATAAAAATAGTTTGTTTCAACTAAGTGTCTTTTGTATTATACCCTAATTTTGGATTTCTGCATCAAAAAGACAAGACATTTCTTTTTTCCTTTAGATTTTTACATTCCTTTTAGAATTTTTTTCTAAAGAATTGAAAAACAAAGCCCGGTTTTTGTGCTATAGTTTTGCCATTGTTTAAGTCTGATGATTTAGACCAGAAATCAAGGATGGATAAAGGAAAAGAAAGGAAAAGGAAGAACATGAAGGAAGTACAAAACATTATTATTGGATTTGGTAAGGCGGGAAAAACATTAGCAGGCTATCTGGCTAAAAAGGGGGAGAAGACGGTTTTGATTGAGGAAAATCCTCTTCGTTATGGAGGTACCTGCATTAACGTGGCTTGTATTCCTTCAAAGTCTTTGGAGTACAGCGCCAGAGAGTCCGCTGCACTGGGAGGAGAGTTCTCCGAGAAGGCGGAGCGTTATCAGAAGGCTATTGAGGAGAAAAGAAGACTGACTCATTTCCTGAGAGGAAAGAATTTGGAAAAGGTACAGAGTGCAGGTGTGGAAGTCATCGACGGAAGAGCCTCCTTCTTGGACGAGCATCGTGTTCTTGTGGAAAGCGGTAAGGGAGATGAGGAAATCCGGGGAGAGCGAATCTTTATTAACACCGGAGCTAAGACCATTATCCCAAAGATTGCCGGAGTGGAAAGCTCTAAGAGAGTATATACCAGTGAAAGCATGATGGAGTTGGATACTCTGCCTAAGAACCTTGTAATTATCGGTGGGGGCTATATCGGTTTGGAGTTTGCCTCCTACTATCAAAACTTCGGTTCTACTGTGACCATTCTTCAGGATAGCAATGACTTTATCCCCAGAGAAGACCGGGAAATGGCAAAGGCTATCGAGGAAAATATGGAAAAAATGGGTATTACTCTGTGCAAGGGCGTAACTGTACAGGAAATCAAGGATCAGGAAAAGGAAAGCTTGATTCTGTTCCAGCAGGGAGGAGAAGGAAAGACCATTACCGCTGATGCGATTCTGGTAGCCACCGGAAGAAAGCCCAATGCGGAGAATCTTGCACTGGAGAAGGCAGGGCTTTCCTTGACGGAAAGAGGAGCCATTCCTGTGGATTCTTCTTTAAGAACAAAAGTACCTCATATCTTCGCTATGGGAGATGTGACCGGAGGAATGCAGTTTACCTATATTTCCCTGGACGACTTCCGTATCGTAAAGGCAGCTTTAGAGCAGGAAGCCAAGGGTGCAGGAGAGGCTCTTCGCAGCACGGAAAACAGAGGGGCTATCCCCTACTCCGTATTCCTGACACCGGCATTCTCCAGAGTGGGTATTACGGAGGAAGAAGCAAAGGCACAGGGTAAGCAGTATCGAGTGGCAAAGCTTCCGGTAGCGGCTATTCCCAAGGCGCAGGTTTTACGTCAGACCGCAGGCCTTCTGAAGGTAATTATCGAAGAAGGAAGCAATCTTATCTTAGGTGCTCATCTTTATTGTCCGGAAAGCTATGAAATGATTAATCTGATTAAGCTGGCTATGGATCAGAAGATTCCGGCAAATGTTCTGGCGTCTCAGATTTATACACATCCCACGATGACGGAAGCTTTTAACGATCTTCTGGGGTAGACCTGATACTTCCTTAGCTTGCTAGGGAAAAAGGGAGGGGCTGTAAAAAATCAAAATAGTTTTCTAAGCAATATAGGTCTAAATTTGGGGCACGCTCTCGCTAGCTTCGCCACGTAGCGGATACTAAGCGAAAAACTGCGATTCTCTTGTTTTTCGCAAGTACCGACGGGCTCAGACTACCCCTCATTTAGACCTATATTGCCGAAAATCTATTTATTATTTTGATTTTTTACAGCCCCTTCCTTTTTTAGTCCTGTTCTTCGGCAATATATTCTAAATATTCTTCCTCGGTGGCGAAACG
>CAUUJL010000089.1:0-8784 GCA_963545375.1 uncultured Oribacterium sp. | reverse complement strand
TCTTTATTTTTCTCTGCCTGGTAGCTAAAGATATCCATGCTTATCCTTTCTTATTGAGATGCATTACTGTTGAAATGCAATACTGTTGAAATAAACTGCTTTGCGAAGCAAAGTGATTGATTACTATACTGCTATGGTATTGTACTTCTTCACTTTATTGTAGCTTGCTCCCCTTGCTTCCACAAGCTTATCTTCCTAAGCTGATTTGTTGCGGATTGGGTGTCCTTGTATAGTTAATCTTCCCCTTAATCGAAAGCTTCGTCCATAAAATCGTCCTAAAGTCGCCCTCAAGTTCCTACTTTTGATTTGACATCAACATTTTGGAGGGTTAAAATGTCCATATATCAACATTTTAGAAAGCAAAAATGTCCATCCATCAACATTTTAGAAAGTAAAAATATCCGTCTATCAACATTTTAGAATAAAAGTATATCTATCCGACAATATTGGGGAAGGATTCCAAGCTCTATATGGAAAAGCCATCGATTTTCCTCACGAAATTTCATTCCAAAATGTGGCTATATTTACAAAAGAGGAGCAAAGAATGTTAAAGAGAAAAGTGATGAGTCAATTGTGGAATTGGAAAAAACGGGAAAAGAAAAAATCTTTATTGGTTCTTGGGGCAAGGCAGGTGGGAAAAACCTATGCCGTTCAAGCATTTGGGAAATCAGCTTATAAAGAGATGCTTTATATTAATTTCAAAGAAAGCAGCTCCGATCGCGCTATTTTCACCGGGGATTTAACTGTTGCTTCCATGATTACCGCCATGCGCTTTCGTTACCCCAACCTACAATTTATTCCGGGAGAAATCCTCATTTTCTTAGACGAAATCCAGGAGTGTCCGGAAGCTATCACCTCTTTAAAATTCTGGACCTTGGATGGGCAGTTCGATATTATCGCCTCCGGTTCCCTTCTTGGAATAGACTACCAAAGAGCCTCTTCCTATCCGGTAGGGTATGTAGAATATCTGCGAATGTTCGGTTTAGACTTTGAAGAGTTTTTATGGGCAAAGGGTATTCAGGAGGATCTGCTTTCCGACTTAAAGACTCTCTTTATAAAGAAGACACCGGTTTCGGAAGCTGTTCACAATACCATGATGTCCTATTTACGAGAATATCTTGCCCTGGGGGGAATGCCCGAAGTTCTTGCTCATTATATGGAGCATAAGGATTTTCGAATTGCAGATCAAATACAAAAAGAGCTACTGATGGGCTATCGTTATGATATTGCCCACTATGCAAGATCTGAGGAAAAAGTCAAAGCGGAAAAATGCTTTTTATCTTTAGGAAAACAGCTTCTGGATAAAGAAAATCATAAGTTTCAATATAAAGAAGTGGAAAAAGGAGGAAGGGCACAGAAATTTTATTCCAGTATTGACTGGCTCTTTTCGGCAGATATGATTGCCCTTTCTAAATTGGTGACAGATGTGCAGTACGATCTCTCCGACTATGCCAGGGAGGATTTTTTTAGAGCCTACACTACCGATTTATCTTTACTGATTGCCATGAAAGATTTCGGTTTGAAGCAGCATATTATCGAAAATACCCTCCTGGCCAATACAAAAGGAGGCTTATATGAATGTCTAATAGCGGATATGCTCATCAAAAAAGAACTCCCCCTTTATTTTTACAAAAACGAAAGTAGTAAAAAAGAAATTGACTTTTTAACACAAAAAGATGGAGAAATATGGGCTATCGAGGTCAAAAGCGGACAAAGTAGAGCAAATTCTTTAAACTGGCTGATAAATCAGAAGCATGTTTCCAGAGCTTATAAATTTCATGACGGAAACATTGGCGAAGAAGGAGGCGTTCTATCTATGCCCCTCTATATGGCGATATTTTTATAAGAAGGGAAGGAAAATGTATGTGGTGGGAAGAATGCAAAAGTATAGAAGCAAAGATTATTGCCATGCGAAGGGACTTGCATAAAATACCGGAGCTTGGCTTTCATTTGCCAAAAACTCGAGAGTATGTCACTCATCAATTAGATGAAATCGGCATTCCTTATCAGATTTCTGAAAAGGACAGCAGCATTATCGCCACTTTAAAGGGAAAACAGCCCGGAAAAGTTCTGGCTATTCGGGCGGACATGGATGCCCTGCCCATAACAGAAGATACTAAGCTCCCCTTTTGTTCCGAGCATAAGGGTTGTATGCATGCCTGCGGTCATGATGCCCACACCGCTATGCTATTGGGCGCTATACGAGTTCTCTATCCCCATCGAGAGGAACTGAGGGGAGAAATCCGTTTTCTCTTTCAAACCGCTGAGGAGCGGGCAAAGGGGGCTGCTATTTTACTGGAAAGCGACGCTTTAGAAGGGGCTGATGCCATTTTCGGCATGCATATCGGAAGCATCTTAGGCAAGGATATTCCCAGTGGTACTATGGTCTGTGTCTCCGGTCCGGTAATGGCGTCCTATGATCGTTTTATCCTGGAGGTGCAGGGTGTAGGTTGTCACGCTTCTACCCCGGAGAAAGGCATTGACCCCATCAACATTGCCGCCCATATTGTACTGGCTTTACAAGCGATTCCTTCCAGAGAAATTGCCGGAACGGATCCTGCCATTCTTACCATCGGTTTGATTCAGGGAGGGGAACTCTACAACGCCATCCCTTCCGGCGTACGAATCGAAGGAACTACCAGAGCTTTTCAAGAAGATATTCGGCAAAAACTGGCTAAACGCATTGGAGAAGTTGCGGAAAACACTGCCAAAGCCTTCGGCGGAACGGTAAATTTCCGTATGGACTTCGGCGCACCGCCTGTTACCAATGATTCGGATATTACCGCCTTTGCTCAGGGCTGTCTTCAAGAAGTCTTTCAGGATAAGCTCCTAACCCACATAGACAAGCCCAGTATGATTGGAGAGGACTTTGCCCTATACCAGCAGAGAGTTCCGGGATGCTTTTTGTTTTTAAGCTCCTCCAATCCGGAAAAGGGCACCGATTATCCCCACCACCACGCCAAGTTTACCGTAGATGAAGATGTGCTTTGGAAGGGAAGTGCCGCTTTCGTGGCTCTGGCGGAAGGTTTTCTAAAACGAGATATCGCACACTACGCGAGCGATACTCGTTAAGAATAAAAATGCAAAAAGCGACTTCCTTGGGAAAAATCCCTTGGAAATCGCTTTCTTTAATCATAAGCGGCGTTACGCGTAACTCTTATGATAAATGATTTACATGTATCTTTTCAAAAAGGTATTACCTTATCGCCAAGTAATGGGCTTGGTTCTATCCGGAATAATCTCAATCCAGTATCCATCCGGGTCTTCGATGAAATAAATTCCCATGCCGTGATTTTCAAAGCAAATGCATCCCATCTTTTCATGACGCTCATGAGCTGCACCGATGTCTACGGTTCGCAGAGCCAGGTGGAACTCCTGCTCTCCCAAATCATAGGGCTCTGTTCTGTTCTTCAGATAGGTTAACTCCAAACGAAAATCAGTAGAATCATCTCCCAGATAAACGATAATAAAATCATCCTGCTCATTTCTGCTTAATTCATGTAAGTCCAGCGCTTCCTCATAAAAGCGCATACTTCTCTTTAAGTCCAGCACATTGAAATTAAAATGATTAAATGAAAAATCGCTCATTGCTTCCTCTTTTCCGTTGTCCTTCAACTAGTCTTTCTGTCCCATCCCTGCAAGTGTTTCCTTAGGATAACAGAGAAAAACTCCCGTGACAAGAAATTCCCTAAAGAATAAAGAGAATTTTAGAAACAAATAGGAGGAACTAACGGGTGTATCAAAGGGACTATCACCAATACTATATGCGTATCGAATTAATAGGTCCGAAGCGGGGTACGCTCTCGCTAACTTCGCCTCATAGGGGTTCTAAGCTTTCAAAGAACAAAAGCTAAGAACCCATGGGCTCAGATTACCCCTGCTTCGGACCTATTCTTAGATACGCTGTTTAATTCTATTTTTCTTAGTCCCTTTGAGACTTTCCGTTAAGCCTTTTTAAGGAAGATATGCTCCAAAAATCTCAGGCAGGCATAGATGGTAAAGCCTGCGGCAATGATGGTTTCCAGTAAAACCACCGGCTGCATGAAGGCAAGGCTCATTCCCATTTTCCCTAAAACCATCACGCTTTGCTTTGTAGCAATGGCGGAGATTACGAAGGGGAAGGTGAAGGCTGCATAGCTTGGGTAGAAGGGGAGCTTCAGGAAGGAAATGCTCTTTACCAGGGCAAAAAGGTAAATCACTGAGGTTGCTGCCAGTAAGAAGAGTACAAATCCCTGATTCTTCTCCGCAAATGCCTGATTATAGCCGGCTGTGCAAAGAGCCATAGGTGCTGCATAGATCATCATTAAAGGCTTTGCAGGTTCCGGTACCGGCATTTTCAGATAACGTTTCGAAATCACCACCAAAAGAATCAGCAGGGCGATAAAGCCGAAGTAAAAGATTCCCTGTCCCAAAGCCTGCATTTTATAAGCAGGAGAAGTAAGGGATGCCACTACGATTCCCACATAAACGATGTACCATACTGTATGGACATTTTTCTCCTCAAAGTGTAAAACGTAGGTCTTGGTGAAATAGAGGAGTAAAAGAATCTGTAGCAGAATGGCTACACACCATAAGGGAAAGGCAATGCCCGGAACAAAGGGCTTTGCATACACGGAAAACAGCATTAAAGCCATGGGGAAGGTGGCGGTAACACCGGCACCAATGGGATTGCTGAATTCTTCTTTGAGTACTTGTGGAAAGAAAATCGCCTTACACAGAAGAAGAAGGAGCAGTACAAAGGCTACTCCTCCAAAAATCAGGCGAATCCCCTCACCGTAGGACTGTAATAAATTTCCCAAAGCCGCCATTCCCAAAATCACACCGGAAATAGCCAAGGGAACTCTTTTGATTTTTTCCATACTTCCTCCTTATACCACTTCTTTTACAGGTGGAAGGTAAGGTGCTTCCAGACCCTTAATGGGTTCGGAATCTACATTTTCAACTCCTAACTCTCTGCAAAGAATCTCTGCAACTTTTCCGGCGCAAAGTCCTGTGAAAGCGATACACTGCTTCTTATGCTCTCCCCCTGCCATATCAAAGCCTCTGGTAAGAACACGGCAGCAAGCGGCATGCTTAGCATTGGAATCTCTGAACCAATCGTGTAATTCCTTGGACAATGCCATCAAAGCATTTACCTTTGGATCCTTAGGACCGTCCGGTGTTGTTCTACCGAAGAACATACCAAGGGCAAGGATTCCGCCGTTTAAAGCTCCGCACATACAGCCGGAACGACCTGCTCCGATAGACATACCGGAAGACATGGCAATAACGGACTCCGGAACATCAGCCTGGAAAGCGTCACGGATTACGGACATTACCGCCTCACAGCAGAAATATCCGCCGGCATACTGCTCTTCTGCCTTTCTCTGTACTTCCTGAGGGCTTACCTTCGTTGCATGATAAGTAACAATAGACTCCATGTTTTTTCTCCTTTTATGACGTCTTTCCAACATTGAATTCAGTAAACAGAATCTCCCTGACGAAATTTCTTTCGCTTATCGGGATAAAAAAAATTCCCCCTTCTGATAGGCTCTTTCCGGTCTATGAAAGGAAAATGTTTTACGCTCACTTCTGTTTCTCGGAAAAGTGATTTTGAGGAAAGACAATGATGAGTATTCTTCTCCGACCGCATCTATTTTATCTAAGGGAATGGTTAAAGTCTAATTTTGAATTCTTATAAAACTCTCTGTTCTATGCGTTTTTACTATAATTAAGCTTTAAGAAATATTGTATAAAATTTCTTTTCTTATGCATAAGACCTTTTTCTTTTCTTTCTGACTCCTTTTGGGAAAATCCTTATATTTCCCCATATACAGCAAAAAACCCGGCGTTTCCGTCGGGTTCTCTGCTGTATAGAGTAGTAAGGGTCGATTAAACCTGTTCGCCAATTTTTAGGTCGAATCCTTATCGATTCGAGTAAGGCAATTCTACCCTATTTCTCCCGGCTTGTCAATTCTTTTTCAATCCTCTTTGGGCATTTTATCCTGTTTTCTTCATTAAAATAATTATCAATTTGAGCTTTTTGCATAAATCCATTTTATGCATAGATATAAATGAAGTATACCGTCCTTTTTTTCGCTTTAAAAGGGTATATTTTTTCGTTACTTGCCGGCTCATTTCAGAAGCCGGTTTAGCCGGTTTTTCATCTGCCCTTAGGCATTTTCAGAAGGAGAATTAGACAACTTTTATCTGCTTTTAGGCATTTTCAGCGTAAAGCTTCCCGCCTATCTCCTTCTTTTTATACCAATCCTTTCCCAGCATGATTCTACTGATCAGCATGGAGGCCACCGTATCGCCGCAGGAATTCAACAAGGTACATCCGGCGTCAAAAAGCTGGGTCAGCATCAGCATCATAGGCAAGGCCTGTGGCGGAAAACCGAAGGCCGCAAGAATCATGGTTTCCATCGCAGCTCCGCCACCGGGTACGGAGGAAACTGCCACGCTGGCTACTACGGATACCACTATCGCATAAAGATAATCTCCTATTCCATGGAAGGAATGGCCGAAGAGTGCGGAAACCAATAAAATCTCATACACTGTCGCAAGACATGCTCCATCCATATGGCAGGTGGCTCCGGTAGGAATTACCACTGAGGAAATCTCTCTCGGAACGCCCAGTTCGTCACAGGATTCCAGCTGTAAGGGAATGGCTGCTGCAGAGCTTCTGGTTCCCAATGCCGTTAATGCCGGAAGGAAAATTACCCGGAAGAAATTTTTCACTCCCCAGGGGCCTGCTGCCAGAAAGGCATAGAAGCCAAGGAAAAGGAAGAAATATACGATAACCGTGGGATAAAAGGTAAGTAAGGCTCTTCCATAGGTTTTAATCAAATCCATTCCATAGGTACCGGTTAAATCCGCAAAATAGGCTCCGATTCCAATGGGAGCCAGCTTCATTAAAAGAGAAACCATCTTATAAAAGACCTTGGACCACTGACTGAGGAAATTGGCAACGTATTCGCCTTCCTTTCCCATTAGAGAAACTGCCATTCCGGTAAAGATGGAAAAGACGATTAAAGGAAGGATGTGAGCCCGGCTAATGACCAAGGGGAAGTCGGAAACCGTGAACATGTCTACAATCTGCGTAGCCATATCCGTTTTCTTGATGTCCTCTACCGCCTCCGATACCAGATTCAAATTGGTATCCAGTCCCACAAAATGCACTACGGTAAACATCAATATAGCCGCGATAGCTGCGGTACCCACAAAAATCAGAATCAGGTAAAAAAGCAATTTTCCTACCTTATTGGTATCCGATACGTTGGCAATGGAGGCGGAAATAGAGAAGAAAATCAGCGGTACCAGGAGGGTAAACAAAAGATTTAGAAAAATCTGTCCCACCGGCTTTAAAAATGCCACCTTCTCCCGAAATACCAATCCTAAAACAGCACCTATCGTTACACACAGCAGGAGAAGCAGCGGTTCCTTATAGGCTCCAAGCCCTCCCTTATTTTGCGGGTTCTGTTTCGAGCCGCCTTCTCTCTCTACATCCGGGCTGTTCTGCGACATCATTCCACTTTCCTCTACTATCTCTTTGTTTTCTCCCATAGACTCTCCCTTCTTTCAACCAATCACCCTTACACTCCACTTTTACGACATTTCCCCCAAAGAAATCCTGTATTTTACTGATATGATTAGTGAAATTATTACAATTTTATACTACTTTTAATATTTTATTCAAAAAGCTTTTTTTTGCAAGATAAAATTTTCCAAAGCTTTTTCAAACATTTTCCTGCTCTTCTGCTCACAATTCTTCTCACTCTATTTCTTTTTCAAAAAATGGAGTAAGATATGTATCGTAGTGTAAGAAAGCTAAGCACCGGCAGCAATAAAAGTAATGGCGGTAATGCTATAATAGCTTTAATGAAAGTAATGGCGGTAATAAAAGTAATGGCGGTAATAAAAGTAATGGCGGTAATGAAAGTAATGAAAGTTATGACTGTAGTGAAATACAAAAAGCGTTGAAAGGAGTTTCTATGAAAAAGGTACTGGCATTTTTTGCGGAAGGCACGGAAGAAATTGAATGTTTAATGGTGGTGGATATTTTACGAAGAGCCGGTGTTTCGGTGGAGCTTATTGCCGTTGCTCCGGAAAATCTCGTGAAGGGCTCCCATCAGATTACCGTGCTCTGTGATAAGAATATTTCCGAGCTTACGGAAAATGATTTTTCCTCCGCGGATTTACTTTTCTTACCCGGTGGAATTCCCGGAGTTCCCCATTTAGAGGAAAATAAAAGCCTGCTGGAAGCTTTAGAAAAGCAGTTCCAGGCAGGAAAGGATCTGGCCGCAATCTGTGCAGCCCCCGGCATTTTCGGCCGTCTGGGATTTTTGAAAGGGCAAGACTTCACCTGCTACCCGGGCTTTGAAGAAGGCATCTCCGGAGTGGAAGGAGCAAAATGGAGCGGAAAAGCCGTGGAAGTTGGAAAGAAGATCATCACCGGAAGAGGAATGGGCGTCTCCTTAGACTTCGCCCTGGCACTAGTGGAAAGACTGGAAGGCGCTGAAAAGGCCGCCCAGCTGAAGAAAGGGGTACAACACCCTGAATGCATTTAGACTACTGTTTCTCCAGTAGCATTAAAAGGTGAAGCAATAAATTCAGCCAGGTTTTCTATAGGATAGGGATGAGATGAGTGGTAATCTGAGCCCGATACTTACGAAATCCGATGAAGTGAGAACTGTAAAAATCAATATGTGAAGCGAATAATGCAGTATGGGTCTATAATAGGGGTAATCTGAGCCCGCTGGTACTTACTGAAAGCGAGCAAAGCGAAGCTTGAAGTTAGTACCA
>CAUUJL010000088.1:0-8798 GCA_963545375.1 uncultured Oribacterium sp. | reverse complement strand
TGAATCTTTTCATAGTAGGCAAATGTCTTTTCCTCTACGGAATTGTTCTCCACCACAATCACTTCCAGATAGGGATAGCTTCCGGCAAAGAGGGAGCGAATCGCCAAATCCAAATCCTCGCTATGATCCTTACTGGGGATAATCACGGAAATCAGAGGAAGCTCCCCTTCCTTCTTCTCCAAGGCATAGTGGCAATGATAATAGCCGTAGGTAATGCCCCGCTCCACCTTTTCAATGGGAAGCCCCAAACGCTTCGCATGGTCGAAAACCGCCCGCTCTCCGGCAGTAAAGGCATAGAGCTTTGCCTCCGGATTCTGAGCTGTGGAAAGCTGGTGGGAACGCCAATGATAGAGCACCTTCCTGATATGGATAATGGTGGAAGAGGTAAAGAGCGCCTCTTCCTGCGCCTTTTTCTCCTCTTCGCTAAGTCCTGTTTCCTTTTCTCTTCTTTCCGCCTCTTCACAAAGTCGCAAAATCAGGTCATAGTCCTGGGCACCGTCATATTCCTTTTGCTCGTAAATCTTCTCTCCCTCTTCTCCCTCTTTCGCTACCGCCTCCAGCAAAGAACGCTTCGCAATCAGAAGATGGCAGAAATAATTTACACTACGAAGAAGCTCCGGACTGTAGTCCGGCTTAAAGTGGGGTTCAAAATAGTAGGCAGAGGCAAAGTCAATCTTGTCCTCATCACTATAGAGAAGCTCCGCCTTGGGATGCTCCTTGATGGTTTTCGCAATGGTATATAAGGCATCTTCCGTCAGCTCATCATCATGGTCGGAGAAAATGATGAAATCTCCCTTAGCCATGGCAATGGCGGCATTGGTATTTCCGGAAATACCCAGGTTCTTGGGAAGTACGGAAAAACGCACTCTGCTGTCCTTCTCTTGATACTCCTGTAAAACCGAAACCGGGGACTTTTCTCCATTTTCCAAGGAATCCTCGGAAAGCTCGGAAGCATCCGCAAGGCAAATTTCAAAATGGGGGTAGGTCTGGGACAAAATGCTGTCTAAGAGTCTTCGTAAAAAAGCCTCCTTGGGACGGTACACCGGAATCACAATGGAAAAAAGCAGGGGATTCTCCCAAACTTCCGCCCTTTGTCTCGAAAGCTCTTCCACTCCGGTCTTTTCTTTTTTGTACCACTCATTATAGTCGTAATCCTCTTCAATACTCTTTAGCTTTCGCACACTCTTATGCCAAAGAGCGGAAAGTCCGCCCTTTTTCAGGGTATCCTTCACCGCCTCCACCGTTTCCCATTGGAAGAGGGCCAGGAACTTCTCCATCTTCTTGTGGGCATGGGAGTTAAAGGACTCGATTTTTTTATCGTCAAAGGCAAAACGACGAAGCTGATGATCCACCTGTATCAAAAGCTCTACTCTTTCGCCCTTCCCTAACTCGTAGGGAGTATCCAAGGAAAAGCCCAGCTTCCTCCTGATTTTCTTCCCGTTTTCCTCCTCGTACTTCGGGAAATAGGCTTCATTTACGGTTTCCCGCTCCACTTCCTCATAGGAAAACTCTCTTTTTTCTCCCTGTCTTCCCTGAACGGACAGTTTCACAGGAGTCTCCGGATCTCTTCCGAAGGCCCAGCCCTGAATATGCAGTTTTCCCTCTCTTACTAAGGCAATATCAATCTTTGCTCTCATTTTCTCTTACACCTCTTCCGAAGAACTTTCAATCTGTGCCGGCTGTTCTAAAGAACTTCTTTCACGGTCATCCTGCCCCGACTGTTCTAAAGAACTGCTTTCACAGGCATCCTGCCCCGGCTGTTTCGAAGAACTCTCTTCGCTGATTGCTTGTTCCGAAGCACTGCTTTCGCCTGCAACTTTCTCCGGCTGTTCCGAAAAGTTCAGTCTCTCTTCCTCCACCACCAGCGGTCTCTTCATGACCCTTTGGTTAATGGAAAGAATATACTCTCCCAAAAGGCCGATAAAAAAGATTTGCACAGAGCCCAGGAAAAGCATTCCTATCAGCATGGGGGCCATCCCTGCGGGGAAGCGGTCCCACCAAATCAGCTTCATGATTAAATATAGTAGGCCAAAGAGCATGGAAAGGCCGGCACAGATGCCGCCGAAAAATACCGCAATACGAAGTCCCACCTTGGTATAGCTGGTAAAGCTCAGCATGGCCGCATCATAAAGGGTATAGAAGTTGTTGTGGGTCACTCCCGCCCGGCGCTTGGGCTGGGTATAGGGAATGTCCTTTCTTCTATATCCAAGCTCCGCCACAATGCCCCGTAGGAAGGGGGTGGGATCGTCCAAAGATTTCATCACGGAAATAAAGCCCTGATCGTAAAGACCAAAGCCGGTAAACTGGCTGATTTGATCCACGGAAGACATTTTCCGAATCAGCTTATAGTACAGACTGCGAAGGGCGTACATGATTTTGGACTCGTTGCTTTCGGTCTTAACTCCGATTACGATACGGTAGCCCTCCTCCCAGGCATGAACGAAGCGGGGAATCATTTCCACCGGATCCTGGAAGTCCGCCGCCATTAAAATGGTGGCATCTCCCGTGCTTTGCAGCATGGCATAATAGGGGGAATTAAACTGGCCGAAATTCTTCGCATTAAAAATCGCCTTAATTCCCTTGTCCAGCTTGCAAAGTTCCCGAATCTTCTCTCTGGTTTTGTCAGAGGAATCATTGTCGATAAAAAGAATTTCGTATTGATACTCCGGAAGTTGCTCCTTAAAGCAGAGCCTGAGCGCATTTGCCAAAGGGACAACATTTTCCTCTTCGTTATAACAGGGAACAACGATACTAATGGTTTTTTTCAAAAGAAACCTCTTTCTAAAATGCCCGTTCTGCTTAGGGGCATCTTCTAAATTTCCATATATACAGCCACCTTAATGGCTCTTCTTTCCTTCATATCATAGAGGGCATCCGGAATTTTGTCCATGCCGTGATAGCGCTTTGTAAGGAAAATGCTTGGATGGAAGCCGGATTCCTGTACCTTTTCCAGTACCCATTCCAAATGCTTTCTGCCCCCCTTGGAAAGGGAAAAGCGTAAGGTCTTCCCTGCCATCCCCTTTCCTAGGGAAAATTTTGGCAGCAATAGCCCGTCGATGGCCTTCTTCCGCTTTTTCTTTTCTCCCAGTAAAAGCTCCATATCCTGTCCCGCCATTTCCAAGGCTTCCACATCCTCTTCGGAACCGAAGTAGGCTACGTTGCTGACAATGCCGGTACCGTATTTTACCATGTCCAAGGCCTGCGCCAGAGCATACTCATCTCCGCCGCAGATAAGAACCTTGTCCACGCCCTTTCCTTCCGTTTCCTCCCAAATGGCATTGACGATAGGGGAATGGGTGGAGTTTGCCAGAGGGTGCTTATCCTTTGGAAGGGAGGCTTTACAAGTCTTATAGTCCAGCACCACTACCGGACAGCTTTCCGAAGAAAGACTTTCCGCCATCCTCTTGCTGTCCTCCCGGCTTCCCACCCCGAAAATCTTCTTGGCTCCCATGCACTTTGCTGCAAAGATTGCCCCAAGGCCGATAGCCCCTATCCCCAGTACACAAACCGTGTCTCCCGGCTTTACCTCCGCTTCTTCCGCAGCGGTAAAGCCGGTTTGCAAAACATCCACAGAAAGGAGGGCGTCCTCCAAGTCCATAGCCTTTGGAATTTTCCCAAGATTTTGATCCGCATAGGGAAGGTAAAAACACTCCTGAAAGGCTCCGTCTATGGACTTTCCCAGGCTATGAGCGGAAAAGGGATGCCCAGCATGGGCTTCATTTTCCAAAACCTCAGAACTCCCCCAGTCCGGGGTAATAGCGGAAATCGCCACAATCTCTCCCTCGGAAAAGTCCTTTACCTCTCTCCCCTTTTTCAGGATTCTGCCAATGCACTCATGCCCCAATGTCAGGTCTTTTCTTTTCGGAGATCCCTGCCAAATGGTATGCACATCACTGGTGCAGGGGCTAACCAGAACCGGCGTAATCAATACACCATGCTCTTCCAAAAGCTTAGGCTCTTCCTTTTCGATAAAGGAGACTTTTCCTCTCCCCTCCAGTACAAAGGCTTTCATCCACATTTCCCTTTCTATTACTTACTACTGCTTACTATTACTTACTATTTCTTTTCCTACTGCTTACAGCTCGTTGTTTCTTGATCTTTCTTGCTGGCGTTTATCCTATAGCTTCCGTTTATCAAGAGGCAAATCTTCCTAAAAAAACAGTCTATAGCTCCTCTATCTTCTCTCCCCTTAAGGCTAAAACCCTGGGGCAGGGCCGTAAATCTCTTCGAATAATTCCGGCAATTTCCTCCGTATAGCCCGGTGCCACAATCAAAATCTCCTCTACCGGCTCCTTTTGAAAATGGCTCTTATCCACAATAGGAAGGTGGGAGGCGGGGCTGTATTTTCCCTGTTTGAAAGGAGCGGAGTCAATGATATAGGCCACTTCCTCCTGTAAAGCTGTGGTGGAAAGGAGGGTTAAGCCCTGGTGGCTGGCTCCCCACACCGCCATTCTCTCCCCCTTCTGCCTAAGGCCTTCCAAATGCTTTTTGATATCCTCTTGAATGGCTCTTTCATTTTCCAAAATCGGTCCGATGTCTACCTTCTGTCCAAGTGAACGGAAGGCGGTACAGCTCTCTTTTTCACTCTTCTCCAGCAAAAATTCAATGGTATCCCGATTGATGACCCTGCTTTCCACCAAGGAAAAGCCCTGATCCTGCACCAAACAAAGCAGGCTTTCCTCGCTATAGTTGGCAATATGGTCCCGAAGCAGCTCATAATAGGAGCGGTGGTCTAGGATATACTGAAAACTGGGAACGGTCAGAAGGAAATATCCCCCCATTTTTAAATGTTCATAGACAAAGGAAAGCATTTCCCCGGGATTAGGCTGATGCTCTAAGAAATTAAACTGCAGCATGGCATCCAAGAGCCCCTCTACCGGACGGGTTTTTCCGCTTTGCAAATGCTTTCCTTCCATACCCTCTAAGCTAAAGCCCGATTCCGGAAAGCCCTGATACAGAGAAAGGCCTGCTGCCTGCCCCTTTTCCACCAGCTCCTTTTTATGCTCTATCCCCAGCACATAGGGTTCAAGTTTGGAAGCTATATCTGAACCGCTATCCACCCCGGACCACATGGCCAGAAATTCGCCCGCACCGGCGCCCAGCTCTAAAATCAAAGGACGCTTTTCTTCCTTTTTTTCCAAAAAAGAGAGGAGCTTTCCGTACTCATCCTCCCTTAGAGCCTTCATGGTACTGCTGCCACCCCCGGCCCGAATCACATCCTTGTAGTAGGGAACAGCTTCCGTATCAAATTGCACAAGACCGCAGGATCTGCATTGGCAAAGGGAAAGGTCCATCCCCTTCTCTGTAGCCAGCTCCTCCTTTGTGGGAAATTCCTGGGCGGATTTAGGCATATTATGAAAAACAGCCAATTCCTCCAGGTTTTCTCCACAGGCTAAACATCTTTTCTCTGCCATGCTTCCTCCTCTTTTTTCTGATAAAAATACTGATACAGCTCTTCTATCCCTTGTGAAAAGGAGATTTTCTCTTGGAATCCCCTATCGTATAAATCTTTTACGGAAGGCTTTAAATCCACAGGCCCCTCTGCATTAGAAGCTCTTTCACCGAAACGAAGAAGACTCGTAGACCAAGCTTTCTTGCCCTCTTTCTTCTCTAAGAATGCCTTTCCCAACTCCTCAATCTCCAACACATAGTCCTTTAGAGGGCGACTGTCCTTCCCGCAAAGGTCATAGGTACCGCTTCCGAAGCCTCCTTCTAATAAGAAGGCTATGGCTCTTGCCAAATCTCTTGCTTCCATAAAGTTCCACATTTGACTGCAAGGGCTTAAATCCATGGACTGTCCTGCCAATACCGCCTGTACCAAGGTCTGTACCAGGGTGCTTTCATGGTCTCCTATACCGTAAACCGAAAAGATACGAAGGTCAAAAAAGTCCATTTTTCTCTTTCTTCCTTCTTCCTGACTATTCTCCGGATTCTTCCCTTGCGTAGTCTTCTCCAAAGAATCAACGGTCTTTGGCTCCTGCTCCTGAAGGCTGTAAGCTTCTTCCCCTTTTCCCCCGGAAAGGCCGTAGCGGGAAAAGCTAAGCTTTGCCTTCCCGTAGGCACTTACCGGCTCCGGATTTTTCCGTGTACCTCTGCCATATTCCGCCTGAGAGCCGGCAAAGAGAAAATATTTCACGCCACTTTGAAGCCCCCATTGGTAAAAGCCCTTACTCATCAAAAGGTTTTGCTCCTGAATCTCCGGATTTTCTCTTCCCTTGGAGCCTACCCCATCCCAAGCAAAGTGAATAATGGCATCCAAGTCTTTTGGGAGTAGAGATGCTAAAGCAAAGTCTCCCTGCAAGAATGCTGCTTCCCGGGAGAAACTGTCTTCTTGTTTCCTGACGGCTTCTGCCGAAGCAAGTTCCCCTTCCCTTGCAAAGCAGGAAAACGCCTTCATATCAACGGAAATGAGCTGAAGCCCCCTAAGGGACTCCAGCTTCTCTCGGTTTTTACTCTCTTTTCGAACTATACCATACAGCTCGTGGCCTTGGGAAAGCAGCTCCTTCGCGGTATAAATCCCCAGAAAACTGCTTACCCCACTGATTAATATCTTCACAAAACTCCCTGATTCCTTATCTCTCCCCTATTTCTTTCTGGGATAGAGCATCAACATTTCCATCTCCTCCTCCGGAAGGAAGGGCGCCATATCCTCAAGAGGCGGGCTGAAGAGGTTCCCCTCCGCATCTCTCTTGGCACTGGACTTGGGCAGGAACTGCTGCTCCATGCTTACAAACACCTCACAAATAACGGGACCGCTCTGTCCTAAGGTCTTTTCAATCCCCTGCTCAAGCTCTGCATTTTCCTTAATGGAAACATAGGGATAGCCGTAGGCATGGGCCAGCTTCTCAAGGTTCGGGAAGGACAGGTCACAGCCCTCCACGCCGGAGTCCACACCGATTCCCACCAAGGGCTTTCCGAAGAAGCTGTTCTGGGTTTGACGGATGGAATGATAGCCTCCATTGTTTACCACGAAAATCTTAATGGGCATCTGATGATGGATAATGGTTTGCAATTCCTGTAAATTCATCTGGATAGAGCCGTCTCCGGTCATTAAGAGAATATCCTTGCCCTGATAAGGAGGATAAATTTCTCCCTTGCCCTTCCAATAGGGGTTCTCCCAAAGACGCTTTTTCTCTTCCTCGGTAAAATCCACTACCCCGTAGTAGGCACCGATAGCCGCCGGCAATCCGTAACCCATGGAAGCCACACCGTCCTGGCTGATAAAGCGAGTTCCCTTTTTAATGATATAGCTCTGTCCGCCGGCAACACAGGGAGAACCATTTCCCACCACGGTAATCTGGTCTTCTGAAGCCCTCTCGGAAAGCTTTTCCACAAGGGCGTAAACATTGGTCAGTTCTCCCTCTCGCTGCTCAAGATACTCCGGGAGCACGGTGGGGTAGTTTGCCTGATAAAAACGGATGGTATCAAGCCAAGTTAGGTTGGCATCCTGCTTTTCCGCCAAAATTTTTCCTGCCGCATCTTCCCGCACAAAGCCCTTTGCCTTTTCTCTGGAAATGCCCTTTCCGCCGGCAAAAAGAGGAAGCTTTTCTTCCTGATTCAGCAAATGCAGTAAGGCCTCTAAGAGAGCCTTGGCATCTCCGTGAAGCGCCAGGTCACAGTGCACGGAGGGCTTTGCAATCTCTTCCAAATCAATGTCATTTTGCATCACATAGGCCTTGGGCGCCCACTCCCAGAAGCTGTAGCCCACCTGACGAATATTCAAACGGGAGCCAATGCTTAAAACCACATCGGCATTTTGCACCGCCAGATTTCCCGGACGGTCTCCTCTTCCCCCGGGACGACCTGCATTTAAAGGATGCTTGGTGGGGAAAATGTCCGGAGCATTCCAGCCTAAAACTACCGGAATTCCCAGCTTTTCCGCACATTCTAAGAACAAGCCCTCCGCTCCCGCAATACGAATACCGTTTCCGGTATAGAAGATAGGATGCTCACTGCTTCGAATCTTCTCTAAAACTTCCTTTGCCAGAGGAAGGAAATCCTGCCAGTTCTGAATCCCGGTCTTTTCCTTCTGCTCATTGCTGTCTTCCTCCAAAATGTGAGGATTCTTCTCAGAAGATAAGGCCTTTAAGAGAGCTTCCTTTTCCTCTTCCTTAGCAAAATACTTTCTAAGGGCGGTGGCGGTTTCCGGATGGCTATTCTTTACGCTGCCTGTTTCCCAGCCGTCTCCTCCTGCTGCATAACTCTCCGGGGAGAAGCCCAGCAAATCCTCTTCTTCCACCATAAAGCCCTGCACATCCACAGGAACGTCCAACCAGCAAGGTCCGGGACGACCTGTTTGGCTAAGGTAAATTGCCTTTTCAATGGCGTAGCGTACCCGATAAGGGTCAATCAGCATCTCGCTATATTTACACATGCAGGATACGGATTGCAGAATATCAAATTCCTGATCTCCCATGGCTCTAAGGGTTCTTCCGGACCAACGAGCGGTATTGTCGTGACGCACCTGACCGGATAGAACCAGCATGGGAATAGAGTCCAGATACGCTCCCACCACACCGGTAATGGCATTGGTACCGCCGGGGCCGGAAGTCACACATACAATCCCCGGTACATTGTGGATTCTGGCATAGCTTTCCGCCGCCATGGCACAAGCCTGCTCATGGTGCTGGTATAAGGTCTTGATTCCCTTATGGTGTCCTAAGGCATCATTCAGGTGCATTGCCCCTCCGCCAACCACAGAGAAATTTCTGCTCAGTCCCATGGAATAACATTTTTGGGCAATGTAGTCTGCTACACGAATCTTCATCTCCTGCTTCCTCCTGCTCTTGTTTACATTT
>CAUUJL010000087.1:0-8818 GCA_963545375.1 uncultured Oribacterium sp. | reverse complement strand
TGACGGTTAATTTTATCGGAAAGAATAGAAATTCTCTTTCCTTCTTCGTTTATGGCAAAATCAATTTTAGACATAGGCTCTCCTTTTTGTGAAATCAGTAATGCCATTTTACTAAAAAACCATTCTCTTGAACATTGCTTTTTTTAATAAACTTGTCAAAACTCCCAGTGCTATGCTAGGATATAAAAAAGCTATGGAGGAAAAGAATATGATGATTTCAACCAAAGGCCGTTATGCCTTGAGTACCCTGATTGATATAGCTGAACAGGAAAAGAAAGGAAATCCCGTTTCTATTAAAGAAGTAGCGGAACGACAGGGAATTTCCGTAAAATATTTAGAGCAGATTATAGCCCTGATGGTGAAGGGTGGATTTTTAAAGAGTGTCCGGGGAGCCAAGGGAGGATATCTTCTTTTAAAGGAAGCAAAGGATATTTCCGTGGGAGATATTTTAGATGCTGCAGAGGGAACCCTCTCCCCTGTGGATTGTGTGAAAGAGGGAAGTAATTGTGAACGGTCTGCCAGCTGTCCCACCTTCCCCTTATATAAGGAAATAGACGAAGCCATCTATGCCGTAGTGAATCGCTATAGCTTGGAGGATTTACTGCAATGCAATTCCAAAGGAAAGCTGGAGCATTGTCCGAGTAAGAACTAAGAAAAGAGAGAATCCAAACAAATCTTATAGTGCTGATGTAAAACGATATATCCTACATTAGCTGAGCATTAAGAACTAAAAAAGACGATGAATTTCTTCATCGTCTTTTTCTGCGTGCGACAGGATTCGAACCCACGACCTTCTGGTCCGTAGCCAGACGCTCTATCCAGCTGAGCTACGCACGCTTGCGAAACGCAAGGAATATCATAGCAAAGCTTCATTTTCCTGTCAAGCACTTCTTCTAAATCTCATCCATTGCACCGTTTCTCTCCAAGATTCCGGGAATCTCTGCAAGAGATACAATACGATAACGGAACTCTGCACGAGAGCCTGCCAGCTCCTTTAATCTTCTGGAGATTCTCTGATAAATGATGGCACAGTCTTCTCTCTTGGTTCCAATCAGAAGAATCAGATACTGGGAGGAAGAATACTTGGTGTAAACGTCTCCCTTTCTTAAGCCTTCGGATAAAGACTGCTGTAAAATCTCAGCACGGGTGTTCAGCTTATCCTGATTCTGGATGGGCTTTCCTTCATAATCCACCAAGGTGCAAAGCATCATAAAGATGGAAGAACCTCTTCTTTCCAGATTTCGTCTAAGCACATGATAAACGTCAATAAAGCTGGTGAAGGGGCAAAGGTAAGCGCCAATCTTCCTGGTTCCCATCTCGCTCTTCAGCTTCTCGTCCTTACGAACAATGTTGGCCTGAATCTGACGGATATCGTCGGTTACTACACGAACATTGTCGGAAAGTCTTTCGTAGCAAGCCCGTAAAGCATCGGGAATGGGTACTTCCAACTCGTCCTGATAGTAGTGAGCACACTTCATGTACAAATCGTATGCGGTCTTATAATCCTTCTTTAGAATCAAAGCATCAATCATCTCGATCTGCCATCCGTTGTCCGGATAGATTTTATTGGCCTGATCGTACATCATGAAAAGCTCTTCGTATTCCTGATGCTCACGGTAATAAGCCCCTAAGAATTCAATCACTTCATCATAAAGGCGCTTTAGGCGAACGCTCTCCAAGATTACCCAGTAATCCGTAGCAAACTCCGGCAACAATTCACCCTTGTATATCTTAAAAGCCTTCTGATAGTAAGACAACTTCTTACTCTCTTCCTTACTGTTCTTCGCCTTTAAGCAAATGTCTTCGAATTCCTGCACGTCCATGACGTAATCATACTCAGGAAGATACTCCGGAGCATAGATTCCTCTTTTTCCGTCAATAATCTTCTTTCCGGGCATCCCCGCCTTCTTTAACTGGGTTCTCGCCTGGTGGAGCAGGTTATTCAAGCTGTTGTTTTCATCCAAAAGGGACTTATGACCGAAAATTCCATCAATCAAATCTCTTTTGGAAATGCCCCCCAGCCCTCTTAAGAGGACAATTTCGGTGAGCTTTAGGAAATTGGCTTTATTGTTATTTCCTAAGTCTAACTGCTTATCTCCGATGTAAAGAGAAAAGCCACCCAGCATCTCTACATAAATTCTACTTTTCTTTTTCGCTTCCATAATCGTCCTTTATCAAAAATACCATTTGTTCCTGCCTATTTTAAGATTTTTTTTATCGCTTGTAAAGCTTTAAAAGGATAAATATTTTGGCTTTTTTCAATATTTCCTGTATTATACTAGGAAAAACGGAAAAAAGGAGACTCCTATGCGAATTTTATTAGTAGAAGACGAGAAAATTCTATCCAAGAGCATTAAAATGATTTTGGAGCGGGCGGAGTATGAAGTAGATACGGCGTATGACGGGGAAGAGGCTTTGGAGTATGCCAAAACCGCCATTTACGATTTAATGATTTTAGATGTGATGATGCCCAAGCTGAACGGTTATCAGGTGGCAAGACAGCTACGTAAAGAAAAAAACGGCCTGCCTATCCTGATGCTTACCGCCAAAAGTCAGCTGGAGGATCGTATCGAAGGCTTGGAGGGAGGTGCTGACTACTATCTCACCAAGCCTTTTGACAAAAGAGAACTACTGGCCTGCATCTCCGCCTTATTGCGAAGACAGGGACAGGAAGTGAACAGCTTAAGCTTCGGAGATTTAAGTCTGGATTTGGATAGTAAGGATCTTTCTTCCGGAGCACATAGTCTGAAGCTGTCCAAAAAGGAATTTGAACTGATGCGTATGCTTTTACAAGGGAAAAATCAAATTCTAAGTAAGGAGCAGATTCTCCAAAAGGTTTGGGGCTATGACAGTGATGCGGTGGAAAACCATGTAGAGGTTTATGTGGGATTTCTCCGGAAAAAACTTCGGCTTTTGGAAAGTACTGTAAGCATCCAAAGCCGAAGAGGACTGGGATATTTTCTGGCAGAGCAGGAAGAGGGCAAAGAGGAGTAAAAAGGCTTACAACCTTTCTTTATAAAAGAAAAGCGAGTAAGTAAGGTAAGAAAGGAAAGAAAGAATAGAAAGGGACGAAAGAAAGAAAGAAAGCAAGGAAAGCAATGAAAAAACAGAAAATTCGTATTATGGCACTCCTCTTTTTGCTCTTTACGGTGATGCTGCTGATATTATCCTTCACCAACTTTAACTATAGTAAAAAGGCCCAGGAGGAGCAAATGGATATGGAGCTGGAGCAACTGATGTTCCCCGGCTTTCGAAACGGACATGAGACCCTGCCCAGTCGCTATTTTTCCTATGTAATTTTGGAAATTGGTGAGAATAACGAAATAACAAGCCAGCAAAGCTCCCCTGCATGGGACTATTCTTCCTTTGATTCTCCCCCCTCCGAGAAGGGGCCGGAAGGGCAGGATTCGGATTTTTCTCCGAAGGACAGAAAGACTAAAGAAAAGGATGCCCCTTCGGAAACAACTGTAGAAACGAGTTCTTCAAAAACTAATGCGAAGAACAACGAAGAGATCTACACCGATGAAAGTTCCGAAGTGTTAAATACTATCGTAAAGAAGATTCTGAGTAAAAGAAAAAGCTCCGGTACAGTCTATCGTTATAAGCTTCATTACCTTCTTAGAGAAGAAGGGCAAAAAACCTTGATTTTAGGAGATTATCAAAGAGAACTAAGCATACTGAATAAACAAGCCTTTTCCACTGCACTCTTAGCTTTGGTACTGATTCTGCTTTTCCTCCCTCTGGATTATTTCTTCTCCACCTGGGCCATCCGTCCCAGTGTTCAAGCCATGGAAAAGCAAAAGCAGTTTATTTCCGATGCCGGTCATGAATTAAAAACGCCATTAGCTGTTATCGCCGCTAATCTTTCCCTTCTGGAAGACCAGAATTTAGCTCCGGAAACCGGTGAATTTGTTCAGAACATCGCTGTAATGAGTAAGAAAATGCAGGAATTGGTGGAAAAGCTTTTACAGCTTTCCCGCTTGGAACAACAGATATTTACCTACGGAGAAATGGATTATTCCCGAAGAGTGGCTGAAATCTGTCTGCAAATGGAAGCTCTGTTTTTTGAAGAGGGAATGGAATTAGAGGTTGACCTAGAGCAGAATATCATCCTAAAGCATGCTATAGAAAGTCAGGTGGAAGAGGTTTTACGAATCTTTTTAGATAACGGACGAAAATACGCGGATAAACCTTCCACCCTCTATGTGAAACTATATAAAGAAAAAAATATGGCCGTCCTTTCCGTGGATTCCGCCGGAAGAAGTCTAAGTAAGGCTGAGTTCGAAAAAATATTTTCCCGCTTTACAAGGCTGGATGAGGCCAGAAGCCAGAGTGAAAGCTTCGGTTTGGGACTATCCATCGCCAAGGAAATCGCCGGAAACCACAAGGGAAAAATCTATGGCTACGGGAAGAATGGCAGGAATTGTTTTGTCCTTGCCCTCCCCTTACAGTAAAGAAAATAGGATGTGAAGTAAAATATTCTGTAAACCTTGCTTTCATGCAAAACAGCTTCGATGAAGGGGCAATCTGAGCCCGCGGGCACTTGCGAAAAACGACTGGAAGGAAGTTTTTCGCTTAGTACCCCTGCGTAGGCGAAGTTAGCGAGAGCGTGCCCCAAAGCGAAGCTGTTTTGTCGGAAAGCAAAGCCAGTCATTGCTTCACATCCTATTTATTATTTTTGTAAGGGAAAGGAGCAAGGAAAAGCAATTCCTGCTATTGTACCGCACAGAGAATATCATTGTTGATGGTGGTGTAGAACTCCTTCTTTAGGCTTGGATAGTCCCCTTTGTACTTGCCCATCAGGTACATTAACTTGGTAATGGTGGCTTCCAAGGTCATATCATAGGCTTCCAAAAGCTGGAAGTCTTTTTTGATTTTCTGTCCTACCTGATAGATTTCCATGTTGGAGCCTTCGTTTACCACCTGGGTAGCCATGACAATGATTTTTCCCTTTTTCTGCCATTTCTCCATTTCCTTATAAAAGACTTCTTGCATACTTTCCGGAATACCGCCTACGCCGAAGCTTTCCATGACGATGCAATCATAATTTTCAAAGAGGTAGGAAAGCATTTCCGGTCTGGTACCGGGAATCAGCTTTAAAACACAGATGGAATCATCCAAATCCAAATGGAATTCCACCGCCTCTCTCAGGGGCAGGTAGGGGATATATCGAATGATTCTGCCGTCCTGCATTCTGGCCAAGGTAGGGAAATTCACACTTTGAAAGGCATGGAAGGAACGGGCCATCATTTTCTTCGCTCTGGTACCGGAAATCACATTGCCATTGAAGAGGAGAACCACATTTTCCGAATACGGATCACAGGCATAACGCACGCTGTCCAGAAGATTCATCTTTGCATCGGTACTGTCCTGATTGATAGGCTTTTGGGAGCCGGTAATGACAATAGGCTTTCTGGAATACTGCACCATGTAGCTTAATGCCGCAGAGGTATAAGCCATGGTATCCGTGCCATGCAAAACCACAAAGCCGTCATAACGGTCATAGTTTTTTTGAATACAAGCCCCCATTTCCCGCCAAATCTTAGGCTGCATATTGGTGGAATCCACATTGCAAAGCTGGACAATGGAAAGCTCGGCAATCTTCTGTAGCTCCGGCACAAAGGCAATGATTTCCTCTGCGCTAAGGGAAGGACTCAGTCCATCCTCTGTTTGCTTGGAAGCAATGGTTCCTCCTGTGGCAATTAGCAATACCTTTTTCACCCGTTTCTCCTTCCGTGTAAAACCTACTTCTGTTCTATAAATCTATTTTACTTCTCTGTTTTTATAAATCCATTTTTTTGTTCTGTTCCTTGATTTATTCTTTTAGGATTCAAATGTTTAGCTTTCCTTCTTTAAAAGTCCGCATCATCTCATTGGTTAAGCTGAAATCATTTCCCTGGAGCTCCAGCTCCTCCCGACTGAGCCACAGTGCTTCGGAAAGCTCCTCCTCATCTCGAACAATCTGAACCTCTCCCGTTTTCGTAAAAGTAGCCTTTTCCTCATCCACTTTGGCAAAATATCCCAAGAGCAAGTCATCCGCCATTCCCCAGGGCTGGGATTTATAATACTTTAGCTCCTTAATGGGAACACCGGTTTCTTCCATAGCCTCCCGAATTGCCGCTTCCTCCCCAGTCTCCCCAATCTCGATAAAGCCTGCCACAAGGGCGGGTAAGTAGCTCAGTCTGTTGGCGTATCTTGTGCAAAGGATTTTCTCCTTATGGATGATTCCCACAATGACCGCCGGCATAATCTTCGGATAGAAGACCTCCTGACAGTTGGGGCAACGCATAGCCCTTTCTTTTTTGTCCTTCTCCGTCTTTGTGCCGCAGACGCCGCAATAGCGGTGCTTTTGATAAAAATGAAAGAGATGCATCCCTGTATTGGCCAAAAAGAGCAGAGACTTTGGTCCCTTAAACTCCCGTCGCAGCTCTTCCAAGGAAAGATATTCTCCGAATTCCACGATATCTTTCAGCAGATAATAGTCCTGCCCGTCCAAGGAAAAAAGGTAGGTAAAGGACTTTCTCCAGTCATTTCCCATGGCCTGCTGCTCTCCCTTTCGGGATAAAGCATTTTCCTGAACCTCCTCTTTTTCCTTGGGAAAGGAGGACAAATACTCTTTGATTTTATAAAAGGAAAAGCCCTCTCCCTCCGGACATCGAAGGCTTAAACCGTCTCCGCTCATAATAGCATCAGAGGGATCCACCTTCTTTCCGGACTCTCTTTTTACCAAAACTGACTTCCCTGAAAAAGAAAGGAAATAGTCCTCCTTTCCGGGCTTTTTTTCCGGATAATATTGATTTTGAAAATGATGTTGTCCCAGGTCTTGAATCATCTGGCTTTATCCTTTCTTACGCTATTGTCTGATTGAAAACGATTTCATCTTATTTTTTAGGATGCTCTTCCAAAAATTTTAGGTAAAGCAAATCTTCAGGCACTGTAATCTTTTGGTTTTGCTCTTCCCCTAAAACCAGATAGGGCTGTTCCTGCGTAAAGGCTTCCACCATCATGGCGTCATCCGTAATGCTTAGCCCCTCCTCTTTCTTCTCTAAGAAAGTTTTATAGGCTTCCCAAAGCAGAGGAAAGGAAAATGCCTGGGGAGTCTGAATCCGATAAAGACTGCTCCTATCCACGCTTTCCTGCACAATACCCTTCTCCACTCGCTTTATGGTATCTGTCACCGGAAGCCCCGGAATCACTGCCCCATAGGACTTTCTTGCCTGATAAATTCTTTCACATAAGTCTAAACTAAAGCAGGGCCGTGCCCCGTCATGAATAAAAATAGAGAGGTCCGTTTGGAGATGCTTTTCTCTTTTCTCTTCTCGATTATTCAAAAATTCCAAAGCGGAGTAAACAGACCAGTAGCGTTCTGCCCCTCCCTCAATCAGGGAAACTACTATGCCTTCCTGTGTAAGCAGAGAAAATGAAGCAGCGAGCTCCTCTTTACATTGTGCGGATTCTCCTTCTAAGAACCGAAGCCCCAGATCTTCCCGCCATTGCTTAAGCTCTCCTTCCACCCTTTCCTTATCTTCCTTGGAAAGGATCAAAAGAATTTCTTTGCACCTGTCCCAGCTGCAAAACTTTTGCAGGGCGGAATAATACAAGGGCTTTCCCTGAAAGGGCAGAAACTGCTTTTTTTCCTTGCATCCCATACGGCTGCCTTTTCCGGCCATCAGAAGGATGACGGTAATTTCTCTTTGATTAGGCATTCTTCCCTCCCATATTCCTTTCCATTCCGCTTCAAAGTTTTTCTATGCTGCGTTCTTCTATGCTGCGTTTTTTACACCCTAGCCTTCCGTTAAAGCCAAAGAAGGATAAGCATTCAAAGAAGCCTCTCCTCGTTTTCCAGCCTGATAATCATAATAGGCTGCTGCCGCAATCATAGCCGCATTGTCCGTGCATAGCACAGGGCTTGGGCAGTAAAAGCTTAAACCGTGAGCCTTCGCCTTCTCCTCCATCTTCCTTCTAAGACAGCCGTTTGCGGAGACACCTCCCGCCACAGCCATTTTGGATACCCCTAAATCCAGAGCAAGCTGTAGGCATTTTTCTGCCAAGTCCTCACAGACTCCCTCTTGAAAAGAGGCACAAAGGTCTGCCACCCTGATTTCTTCTCCCAACATTTTCTTATGGTTTAGCTCATTTAAAACCGCAGATTTTACGCCGGAGAAGCTAAAGTCGTAGGGAGTATCCAGTTTTGCCTTGGGAAAATGATAGGCAAAGGGGTCACCCTCTTTCGCACTCTGCTCCAGCTTTGGGCCTCCGGGATATCCCAGTCCCACGGCTCTGGCAATCTTGTCGAAGGCTTCCCCCGCCGCATCATCTCTGGTTCTTCCATAAATTTTGATTTTTCCGTAGTCCTCCACGTACAGTAGATGACTATGACCGCCGCTGGCTACCAGGCAAACATAGGGAGGAACGCAGTCCTGATGGGCAAGATAATTTGCCGCAATATGTCCTTCAATATGATGTACCGGAATCAAGGGCTTCTGAATGGCATAGGCCAAAGCCTTGGCTTCGGAAACCCCCACCAAAAGGGAACCTACCAGTCCCGGGCCGTAGGTTACCGCCACCGCCGTAAGATCGGAAAAGCTCTTTCCCGCCTCTTCCATAGCCAGACGAATCACCTCATCAATCTTTTCCAAATGATTACGGGAAGCAATCTCAGGCACCACTCCGCCAAACTCCGCATGTAGAGCCACCTGAGAGGAAATCACATTGGAAAGCACTTCCTTTCCGTTTTTTACCACTGCCGCTGCGGTTTCATCACAGCTGCTTTCGATTCCCAGAATCAAAACTTCTTCCATAAAACTGTACTCTTTCT
>CAUUJL010000086.1:0-8946 GCA_963545375.1 uncultured Oribacterium sp. | reverse complement strand
CCGTATTTTATTCTGAAAATCTTAATTTTTTGCTTGACTATTAATAGTTAGTCTTCCATTGCTGTCAGAAGGAGTTCAAACATACCATGAGTGGTGTGAAAGAGAAAATATCAACTGTGCAGAAGTAAAATCTACTGGGGGATAGATGAGTAGAATTTACTTTTTCATTTTTGGAAAACTGCAAAAATAAGCTATAAATATTGAGTGAGTCATTTTTAACTGTTATAATGGTGACTGAAAATACGAATACTGAGAATGGAGGTATTCAATTATGCTGATTCAGTTCACAGTTGAAAACCACAGGTCAATAAAAAACAGTGCCGTGATTAGTTTTGCGGCCTCTAAGGATAAGTCATTTGATGAGTATCTGCTTCATCCAGATGAAAAGAAGGCATTGCTGCCCGTACTTGCAATTTACGGTGCAAATGCAGCCGGAAAAAGTAACGTATTACATGCAATGATGACAATGAAAGAAATGGTTGTGGGAAATGCTGCAAAAGTTTCTAAGGGGCAAAAGTTGCCGTGGGAGCCGTTTGGAGGAACAAAGGTTCCGACTTCTTTTGAAATGGTATTTATTTTTCAGGGAGTTCGTTACACATACGGTTTTTCTTTTGATGCAAAGAAGATTTACAAAGAGTATCTTTACCATTGGCCGAATGGCCGTGAAGCCTTAATTTTTTCAAGAGAAAATGGAGTGTATGAGTTCCGGGAAAATGTAAATGAGCAGGTTACTCTGAGTAACCGAACACCGGACAATAAGCTCTATCTGGTGTCCTCTAATGACTGGAATCTGCCTCAGACGGAAAATGCTTATCGGTGGTTCCTGGAAAAGTTGACATTCCTGATGGATGAAGAGCCGGCTACCTCAGAAACTGTTGCCCAGATTGTCAGCGGTGATGATAAGAAAGCTCGAATCTTAAAAGAATTGCTGCTTGCCGATCTTGGAATCACCGATGTTACAATCAAGAACACCTCTGGTACAATACCGGATATTACGACAACACATCGAATTATTAATGAGGACGGTACAACAGAATACTTTCAGCTTTTAATGGAGCAGGAATCTGTCGGTACACAACACTTTTTTGCCCGCATCGGAGGATGGTTGCAGGCACTTGAAAACGGCGCACTTTTAGTTGTTGATGAAATTGAAGATAGTCTGCATCCTCTTTTAACCAGAAGGCTGATTGAAATGGTGCAGGATAAGGCTGTCAATACAAAGGGAGCGCAGCTGATTTTTACAACACACGATGCAATGCTGCTTGACTTGAATTTCTTCCGTAGAGATCAGATTTGGTTTGCTGAAAAAAACGATGAGACTTGTGCAACAGAGCTTTACTCGCTGGCATCTTTCTCTCCAAGAAAAGGAGAAAATGTGCGTAAGGGTTATCTTCAGGGACGATTTGGTGCAATCCCTTTTATCGGAGGTGACGCCTGATGAGTAAGATGCGAAAAGAGTATGATCCGAACAAAGTTAAGCGGCGGAAGCGTAAACCGATTGTTTATATCATCTGCGAAGGAAAAGAAACAGAGACACTTTATTTCAAACATTTTCGTTCACGAAACTGCCTGGTGGATATTATTCCAATTCCATCAAAACATAAAGCAGCGGAACATTTGGTGAAACACGCAAAATCTCTGATCTCTCAAGCGGACTATTATCCGAAAGACGGAGATCAGCTTTGGTGTGTATTTGACTGTGATGATAATAAAGACTCTGAGCTTCAAGCTGCAATTTCCTATTCGGAGAAGCATGGGTACAAAATCGCATATTCCAATCCGGCATTTGAATATTGGTATCTGCTCCATTTTGAAAAACGGAATGGATATTTGAAAGATTCCGCTACGGTAATTGACATCTTGGAAAACAAAGGATATTTGGAAAATTACGGAAAAAGTGTGGATGTTTTTGAAGAATTACAGGAACACCAGCCAGAAGCTATTCAGTACGCAAAAGAACGAGTGGAGAGAATAACCGGAGATCAGCTTACTGTGATCTGCCGAGACAGTAATCCGGTAACGACAGTCTATGAGCTGGTTGAATTTTTGAATAGTAAAAGAACATAAAAGCACCATTACAAAGGTGTGTATAATGACAGAAAGCTGTCACTTCGACGATGAAAAATCGTTGGGGGGGCAGCTTTTGTGTTTGGAGGGCCTGTGTGTATTAACACAGGCATTGCTTGCCGGTTTCTTGTACCCAGTATTTATGCCCTTTCGGGTGGTATTTCTTCAAACAAGAAAAGAGGACGCTTACATCCTCCTACTCATCATCCGAAACTTTTAATTCGCTGTGAAAATATTGACTAGGATAAAATAAAGAGTTAGTATAGACTAATATAAAATTAGTAAAATCTAATTGATATTTACTAATAAAAATATGCAGGAAAAGGAAAACGAATTTCCCTATTTTTTGACAGCAAAGGAGGAACTATGGTACGAAAGGGCTTTAAAAATCTGGCAATTGGGATGGCAGCGTGTATGATGCTTTCGCAAAGCTTCCCCGCTTTGGCGGTAGGAAATACGGAGGGGCATTGGCAGAAGGAGGAAGGGGCTTGGACATTTATCAATCCCCAAGGAGAAAAACAGAAGGGATGGATTGTTTCCGAGGGAGCTTGGTATCTGCTGAAGGAAGACAGCGGAACACTGCAATCCGGCTGGTGGAAGAGTCCAAGCGGAAAATGGTTCTTCTTCCACACTGCTCACGACGGTTCTTTTGGAAAGCTTTGTACAGGCTGGCAGTGGATTGACGGCTACTGCTATTATTTTGAGGATCAGGATTCTGCCCACTTAGGGGAGTTGCTTACCACGGGAACCAAGGATGGCTATTCCGTAGATGAAGATGGACGTTGGGTAGAGAACGGCAAGCCTGTTTATGAGCAGGGAAAAGGGCTTCTCTCCAAGGAAGACGGACAACAGGTTGCAGGAGTAAGTCGTAGTATTCCGGAAGTCTTAGGGGTAAATCGCAGCAGCTCCGGCGGTTCCGGCAGGTCATCAGGGGGAAGCTCCGGAAGGAGTTCCGGAAGCGGTTCAGGCAGTGTAAGCAATTCTGCAAACAGTCAACAGTCTTCGACAGAAAAGCAAAAAGAAGAGGCGGAGAAGAAGGCTAGGGAAGAAAAGGAAAAAGAAGAGCAGGCAAAGAAAGAGCAGGAAAAGAAAGAGCAGGAAAAGAAGGAACAAGAGAAGAAAGATCAAGAAGAGCAGGAGAAAAAGGAAGTCTTTTCCGTATTGGAAAGAGAGCATAGCGGCTTAGTCAATCTGGGATTTGACAAGTACATTGTACTCTCCTTTAAGGAGGGACTCCCCGAGGATTACAAGGTGGATGTGGACGGAACCGATATTACCGAGGCTTTGACTCCCATTGACACTGCCGGAAAGCTTTGGAAATGGGAAAGCACGGTGGTTTCTCCCAAGAATCTGACGATTTCCAAGAAAGATGACGGAGAAGAAAAAGAGATTCTGTCTTTAAATGCCGGAGAGGCGAAGGCAGCTCCTGCAGTATCCTTTGAAAGCTCCGGGGACTTGTCTTTGGTCATAAAGGGAAAAGTTACGAAGGAAGAGTTAAATTATCCTGCAGTACAAGCAGGCAGGGAAAGAACAAAGGAAAGCAGAACTACCTTTGATTTAAGCGAGCAAGAAGAGAAGGGAATCCCCATTACCTATTATTTTAGAGCCTTTCCGGTGGATTATAAGGGGGAAAATAATGGAAAGCCTATCAAATATGAACTACTTGCTGAAACAGAAGAACAGAAAAAATGGTTTGAAGGCATTGATTCCATCTCCTCTTTAAGCGAAGGCAGTATTTATGGTTTGGGAAATAAAAATGCTTCTTTGCAATTCACCACAGAAGCGGTTCATAAGACTAAGCATGGAGAGCTTGGTGTTGTAAATATTCCGGCCGGACAGGAGAATCTAAGGAGCAAGGGCTGGTATCAGGTAAAGATTCACTCCTCCTATGATGACAGCACTTTGACCATTCCTTTGGAACTGGTATCTCAGGAGAAGCTGGTATTACAACAGGCTCCGGAGAGCAGCGCCCCGAAACAGGGAGAGACCATTCGATTTATGGCAGAGGTTCCGGGAAGAATGTTCCTTAGTGAGTTTGGAGAACCCTCCTCAAAATTAGTTTTAAGGAAGCCGGATGGCAGCAGTCAAAATCTGGAATACTTAAAGGACTTTTATTATTATGATGGGGCATTGCTTCTCTATGGAAAGAGAAAGGATGAAGAGGGAAGTCTCCTCACCGATCAGGCAGGACAGTATGTTCTTACAGTAAAGCTAAACGGATACGGAAAAATCAAGCAACGCTTTGAAGTTTTTGCCGGAGAAGCCAAAGAAGAGCAGGACGAAAAGGAAGAGAAGGCAAGAAAGAGAGACGGAGAAAAAGACCGGGGAAGCTTTGATGCTATCTCCCATGCGACCTCTAGAGAGGTTCTGACAAAGAAAAAGCCGGATCTTTCCGATTTGCCAAAGCTTGGAGAAGGAGAAGATAAGTATTTATCTCTTTCCTATGATCTCTTAAGCAATGCCCTATTGCTTAGAGAGATGGGAATTTGCAATCCGGATGCGGATCTAGTGGCAGCTCGTTTCCTTCGTTCCAGAGGGGACAAGTATTTTCTTCCCGAAGGAGGAGAGCAGTTCTACGATTTTACCGGATACTTTGCTGCGTACAAGGAAAAAACGGCAAAGAGCATCGCAAGCTATTCTCCGTCAGAATATTTGAAAACCGCAGAAGCTATCAGAAAGGCTCCTACTTCTCTTTATAGAGTCCTGGAGGACGGCTCTTTGTCCAAAGAGTTAAGAACAGAGTATCTTACGGGAGTAAAGCCGCCGAAATTTACGGTTGGAGTGGCAAAGCCCGGAGAGGACATTGTGTTAGAGACTGAGGATAGAGAGTATTTAAAGGAAGGAGAGATTAGGGCTTACCTGGATAAGCAAAGCTTTACGACAGAGATTAACTCTTCTTCCATGGAAATATTGGAAGATGAGGGAAAACTGCTGATTTCTTCTAAGGCCTTTAAGGGAAAGGCAGAGGGAGAGCATACTCTGATTCTGGTACGTGAGGGTTATCAAACCCTGGAGCTTCCTCTATCCTTTAAAGAGGAAGCGGTAGAGAAGCAGCCGGAAGAAAAGCTCAGTGCTTCCAATCTGTCCTCTTAAAAATAAGGACATTTGTCTAAGGTACGGAAACCCTATTGCGGACGGGATTTTCGAGATTCTCCATTACAGTAGAGATTTTAAGTTCCACAGCTATTGGTAATAGCGAGGCATTTCCTATCGCCTCGCTATTTTTATGCTGTTTCGAAGAAAATTTCAAATATTTCTAAATTTAAAATCAAAATTTAAAAAAGAATTAAAGCAAAAATAATTAAGTAATTAAAAATAAACCAACAAAAAAATGTAAAATTCAAGTGACTTTCCAAGGGAAGTATGTATAATAAGAACATTAAGCCTTGTATTTTTTTCCATACGAGAGGCTTGAAATTTTTAAAGAGTGAGAAGGAGACCACTATGGCAAATTTGGATTTAACACAATATGGCATTACAGGAACCACGGAAATCGTACATAACCCATCCTATGAGCTTTTGTTCCAGGAGGAAACCAGAGCGGATTTGGAAGGCTATGAGAAGGGACAGGTCAGTGAATTAGGCGCTGTTAACGTAATGACCGGTATTTATACCGGACGTTCTCCCCAGGATAAGTACATTGTCATGGATGAGAAATCCAAGGATACCGTATGGTGGACATCCGATGAGTATAAGAACGATAACCATCCTGCATCCCAGGAGGCATGGAACACTGCTAAGGAATTGGCTAAGAAGGAGCTTTCCAATAAGCGTTTATTCGTAGTGGATGCTTTCTGCGGAGCCAACAAGGACACCAGAATGGCAGTGCGTTTCATTGTGGAAGTAGCATGGCAGGCACACTTTGTTACCAACATGTTTATTCAGCCTTCCAAGGAAGAGCTGGAGAACTTTAAGCCGGACTTCGTGGTTTACAATGCTTCCAAGGCAAAGATTGAAAACTACAAGGAGCTTGGCTTACATTCCGAGACTGCAGTTATGTTCAACATCACCAGCAGAGAGCAGATTATCTTAAATACCTGGTACGGCGGAGAGATGAAGAAGGGTATGTTCTCCATGATGAACTACTTCCTTCCCTTAAAGGGTATTGCTTCCATGCACTGTTCCGCAAATACAGACTTAAACGGAAAGCACACCGCAATCTTCTTCGGACTTTCCGGAACAGGAAAGACCACCCTTTCCACAGATCCTAAGAGACTGTTAATCGGAGATGATGAGCACGGTTGGGATGACAACGGTATCTTCAACTTCGAGGGCGGATGCTATGCCAAGGTTATCGACCTGGATAAGGATTCCGAGCCGGATATCTATAAGGCTATCCGCAGAGATGCCTTGCTGGAAAATGTTACCATGGATGCTAACGGAAAGATTGATTTCAAGGACAAGAGCGTTACCGAGAATACTCGTGTGTCCTATCCTATCCAGCACATCGACAATATTGTAAAGCCTGTTTCCTCCGCACCTGCAGCGGAAAATGTTATTTTCCTTTCTGCAGATGCTTTCGGCGTACTGCCTCCTATCTCTATCCTGACAGAGGAGCAGACTCAGTATTACTTCCTTTCCGGATTTACTGCAAAGTTAGCCGGAACAGAGAGAGGAATCACAGAGCCTACACCAACCTTCTCCGCTTGCTTCGGACAGGCTTTCTTGGAGCTTCCTCCAACAAAGTATGCGGAAGAGCTGGTTAAGCGTATGGAGAAGAGCGGAGCAAAGGCTTATCTGGTAAATACCGGATGGAACGGTTCCGGAAAGAGAATTTCCATCAAGGATACCCGTGGAATCATTGATGCCATCTTGAACGGAGATGTAGCTAAGGCTGAGACCAAGAAGATTCCATACTTCGATTTCGAAGTACCTGTAGCTTTACCGGGTGTAGATCCGAAGATCTTAGATCCAAGAGATACTTACGCTGATGCAAGCCAGTGGGAAGAGAAGGCAAAGGACCTGGCAGGACGTTTTGCGAAGAACTTTAAGAAGTACGAGAGCTCTGAGGCAGGAAAGAAGCTTTCTGCAGCAGGCCCTAAGGCATAAGAATAGTACTATTGCTGATAACGAGGAGGGAGATTATTCTCCCTTCTTTTTTTGTTATCGGGTAATGTTTACATAAAAATCCTTTATCCTATGGGAATACGCCTATTCTATAGATCTTTGCATGCTTGGAACGTTGGCGGTATTTTACTAAGGTAAAAATAAAAATTCTTTATATTAAGGAATTATGAAAGCACTTTTTTTGTGAAGAAAGCTTTGTTATACTTTTCAGGCAGAGCACTTACAAAAAATAGGGAGAAGACTATGGCAGACAGAAAAAGAAGAACTGCACCCAGTAGAGAATTTATCAGAGAAAGAGAAGAAAGCAGCAGAAATAGACGTCCCTCTCGAAATCGTTATCAGGAGGAGTATGATTCTGATGAGGAATATGATGACTACGATGACGAGTATGAAGATGATTATGATGAGGACTATGACGACTATGATGAGGACTATGAAGATGAGAACTTCGAGGAAGAGCCTCAAAGTCTGAAAAGAAGAAAGTCCCAAAGACAGGGCGCAAATATCGCTACAGCCACCGGTCGCTCCGATAGAAGAAGAAATCCATCCGGAGCAGAGAATCGAAAGGCCGTAAGCGGCGGGAACAGCGGAAGAAGCAATAGAAATACGGCTTCGGAAAGGTCGGGGCAAGACAGAGGGAAAAGAAAGAAAAAGAAGTCTATTTTTCAGAAGTTGGGCATTCTTTTACTGCTTGTATTTTTCGGTCTTCTCCTTTGGCGTTTTATATCTCCGTATTTTGGCCCTAAATATTGGACGGTGGCAGTTTTCGGCTTGGATTCCAGAGACGGCAACAAGGAGGCCGGTGCACTTTCCGATGTAATTATGCTGGCTTCCGTTAATAAGCGAACCGGAGAAGTAAAATTGAGCTCCATTTTCAGAGATAGCTATATGCAGATCGATGAAGAAGGAACTTATCATAAGATAAATGAAGCATATTTTAAGGGGGGACACAAGCAGGCTGTTGAAGCTTTAGAGAGAAATCTGGACATTAAGATTGACGACTATGTCAGCTTTAACTGGGCTGCGGTGGCGAAGGGAATCTCCGCTCTTGGAGGCGTGGATCTGGAGCTTTCCGATGCGGAGTTTTTCTACATCAATGCATTTATCACGGAAACGGTACAGTCCACCGGAATTCCTTCCGTGCATCTGGAGCATGCGGGGATGAATCATTTGGACGGAATTCAGGCGGTGGCCTACGGTAGACTCCGTCTAATGGACACGGATTTTAACCGTACTGCAAGACAGAGGAAGGTTCTTGGCCTTGCCTTTGATAAGGCAAAAAAGGCAGGTCCTGTAAAGCTAATGCAGGTGGCATCCATGGTTTTACCGGAGCTTTCCACCAGTCTGGATATGGGAGATATCACCACATTGGTTACCCAGGTGGATCGTTATCATATCGGAGAAAGCAGAGGCTTCCCCTTTGCCAGAACCACCATGAAGATTAAGAAAATGGATGTGGTAATTCCGGCAACGCTGGCCAGCAATGTAACGGAATTACACAGCTATCTTTACGGCGTGGAGAACTATAGTCCCAGTGCCAAGGTACAGGAAATCAGTGCCCATATCGCCAAGGTTTCCGGAGTTGGCTCTCCCATGGAAGATGCTGAGGAAGCAGGTACAGGCGGAGGAACTGTGAGAAAGAAGGAAGCCGGAAAAGCCAAGGCCGCTGAAAATGCGGAGAAGGGTAAGAAAAAGAAAAAAGAGGAGCAGACAGAGGCTACAAAGAAACAGGAAACTAAGACGGAAACGGAAGAAGAGAGCACTGTAAAAAATAAAAAAGCCTCAGATCGTGTGCAAGCAGCAAATATCATG
>CAUUJL010000085.1:0-9027 GCA_963545375.1 uncultured Oribacterium sp. | reverse complement strand
GTTGCGGAGGTGATGGACGGAGAAACCATCATTTTCCGTACCCACGACTGCTTTGATAATCAGCTTAGTGAAGAGGGAACATGCATTGGAGCTTTGAACTGGGACCGAATCAATCCCGCCACCGGCCCTGTCTATGTGCAGAATGCAAAGGCCGGAGATGTCCTCAAGGTGGAAATCCTGGAAATCGCTTTGGATAAGCAGGGCGTTATGTGTGCCCTTCCGGACAATGGCGTGTTAGGTTCTTTGGTGAAAGAAGAGTCTGTAAAACGGATTAAGGTGGAAGAGGGCAAGGTTCATTTCAACGACAAGCTTGTTTTTGATGTTACGCCCATGATTGGCGTTATCGGTGTTGCACCGGAAAATACCTCCATCAACTGCGGGACACCGGGCTGCCACGGCGGAAACATGGATAATAAGCGCATCAAAGAAGGGGCAAGCCTTTATTTTCCTGTATTCCATGATGGTGCCATTTTCTCCTTGGGAGATGTGCATGCAGCGATGGGAGACGGAGAGGTAATGGTCAGCGGGGTGGAAATTTCCGCAGAGGTGAAGGTAAGACTGTCCGTGATTAAGGGAATCAGCATTGAAACCCCTATGCTGGAAAATGAAGAGATTTGCGGTGTAATCTACTCCCACGAGGAGATAGAAAAGGCGATTTTCCATGCGGTACGTATCATGAATGAAAGAGTACAGAAGAACCTGGGACTCTCCTTAAATGAAGCTGGTATGCTTCTGAGTGCCGTGGGAGACCTACGCTTCTGTCAGGTGGTGGATCCGGAAAGAACCGTGATGATGTGTATACCGAAGAAGATTATGAAGAGCTTATTTTAAAAAGAAGAGAAATATTTCGCCTTGATATAAGTGCATAAAAACAGCAGACTTATATTGTTCGCTAATTCAGAAAAAAAAATTTTTAAAATAAGTAAAAAAATATTGTATAACTTATATGTTATTTCAATGTTAAATTGTAACTGAAAAGCGTTAACAAGAAAGGAGGAGAAGGCAATGCAAAAATACATAATGAAAATGGTTATAGTGTAAATCGCCTTACCGGTTGGTTTGCTTGAAAGTAAAGAAGATATATCGCTTAGATATTATGCACTTACTTTCTTTCTACCTCCATTTTTTGAATTCTTTGTATTTGCTAAAAAAATATAATCATGTCACAAACATCAGCACAAAGCCAAGCAACTCGCCGATATGAAAGCAAAATCGGACTTATTTCTAAGTCGTATAAACTGAAAAAGGATGTGGTAGAAGCTTTCAAAGAAGCCTGTGAGAAGAATGGTGTATCACAAGCAAGCGTACTTTCCGCTTATATGGAAGAGTACACAAAGGCGGCAGGTATAGAGACCAAGAAGGTATAGTACCGCACAAAAAAGTCAGGGTGATACGGATATAGTCAGGGCAAGATAGAAAAGATATAATAAGCTCTAAGAGACTAGCTTGTGGAAAGCGCAGTCTACTAGAGCTTTTTTGTTACAAACAAATATGGAAAATTCGAGATACGCAAAGGAGGGTGTATAAGATGAAGGAGGCAATGGATAAGTTTTGCAAGTCCAGAGAAAATGGCTTATTTCTTCTGGACATGACAACAGGATCAGGAAAGACCTTTAATGTTTTAGAATTTATTGCAGAAAACTATAACAAAGAGGAATACAAAGATTCTAAATTTTTCTTTATTACCAATCTAAAGAAAAATCTTCCCTTTGATGAGCTGAGAAAGCATTTTAGCAAAAGGGGAAATGCCGGCGACTTCGATAAGCTTTGTATGCAAATTGATGCCAATGCAGATGTTCTTATCCATAGGCTTCAGTCTGTATATACTGCATATCAAGAGGATATCCCGAAACACATCATCCAAAGTCCTGAGTTTAAAGCCCTGCTCAGTTCTATCCAGTTTCTGAATAAGCAAATGAGGAATCCGATAGAAGGAAAAGAGGAATCCGCTTTGACTTTTTATCAAGATATTGAAAATGATATTCGGAAAAAGAAGGAACCGGCTTTTCGGAAATTACTGATTGATGAATTAAATTCCTTTAAAACTTCCGGACAGAAATTAAAAGCAATAGCCAATGAAAAAAAGTATCAATGGATCGGAGAGCTTTATCCTGCTGTTTTTACCAGAGAAAAACGAATTTATTTTTTGTCTATGGACAAATTCTTTTTGGGGAATTCTACATTGATTGAGCCTTCATACCTTTTTTATACCCATAAGATTATTGACAATGCGGTCATTTTTATTGATGAGTTTGATTCGACGAAGTCCCGCCTTTTACAGCAGATTATTAAGGACGGCTGTGAACATAAAATTAACTCTATTGATTTGTTTACAAAAATTTATTCCCCATTGAAATTAAAAGAGTTTCCCCTAGCATTGACTACCGATTCACACTTTACGAGACAGTATTTAGAAAAAAATTCCGGAGCCAAAACCTGTGTAGCAATTCTGGAAGATTTAGAAAGAGCTTTCAGCAAAACGCATGATAATTTTAGTATGCAATACAGCTTTAGGACTAGAGAAGAAAGTACACAGGACAAGAGTAGAAATTTTCTTTTTCAAGATTTACAGTTCCACTCTATTTTCTCCGGAGATAAATCCTTTATGCAAGTGAAGGTGGACCATAAAGCGAAACAGAACTGGCTGGAATTTACAAAAGAAAAGCCGGAGAAGGAAGATGCGGAGCTTATTTCTTTGCTAAGCGCAGTAAAAGCACGCATCAGTTATTTTCAATACATCTCCGGAACTTTGGCCCGAAACTATATGCAATTAAAGGAGGAGAGAAAAAAGGAAAGAGAAGATGATTTTACTATTGAAAATGCAGTGGCTTCCGTTTTAAATGAGTTTCATCTTGATAAAGATTACACACAATACTTATTACCCCTAGTTTTATCAGGACAGAGCTTAGGAAAAAGGAAAAAGGATCATCAAAATAATTTGCAAGAGAAGGAGAACCTAAGGAGTTTTGAACGCTCTGTCTATGAGAGAGGGTTTCGCTATTATTTTTTTGAGGACGATTTGAACCATAACTTAAATTCACAAATTTACTTTTATGATTTTCAAAATTCTCCGGAGAAGGTTCTTCTTCATATGGCGAAAAAGGCCAAGGTGATCGGTATTTCTGCAACGGCAAGCTTGGATACAGTATTGGGAAATTATGATTTAGAGTATTTGCAAAGAATGCTGCAAGCCGGGTATTATGAAATGGATGAGGCAGATCAAAAAAGGCTGGAGAGACATTTTGAAGGACTTATAGAGGGATATCAGAAGCTAAAGATTCATACGGAAGCGATTTCCTATGAAGAAAATTTCCCGGATAACTTAAAGGACATCTTTTCCAATCCCCTTATCATTCAAAAATATACGGAAAAACTGGAGGATATTTTTTCTGGAAAAAACAAGTATGCAGCAGTCAATTTTTTACGGGTAATAAAAGCGCTGAAGAAATTTGTTTATAACGAAAATCTGAGATCTTTTTTATGTCTTAACAATAAGCTTGCACAGGAAGATAAAGAATCCTTTGACATAAATCTGATTAAGGAATTTGCGACAGAAATCTTGAAAGAAGCAAAGATGGCAGGGAAGAAACTACTGCCAAAAGCCGGGGAGGATTTGATTTTTTGCCTTCGTACAGAGGGCTATGAGCAAAGCAATGCAGAGTTAAAAGAGCGACTATCTAAGGGAGAAAAGATCTTTGTTTTATCTTCCTATAATACCATTGGTGTTGGACAAAACCTGCAATATAAGGTGCCTGAGAATCTGGAAGTTGTAAAGGTTAACCGATATGCTCAGGAGGAAAAGGACTTTGATGGTATTTATCTGGAAGCCCCTACCCACTTGATCGTAAATCTGGATATGAATAATAGTATCCCTGAAAAAGATGTAGTCAAGTTTATTTTTCAAGATGAATTTCTTATGGAGCGAGGAGAACTTTCTCGTATAGATGGTCTTGCTTTCATCAAAGAGGCCTTTGGAAATCTTTCCGGGGGACTTGGCAGATTCAGCAAAAAAAATATCCTGTATGACTGTCCATCCCTTCATAATTATGCTATCAAGAACTTGCTTCAAGCCGTCGGAAGAATTTGTCGTACCGGACTAAAAAATAAGGAGATTCATGTCTATGTGGATGAAGACATTTTTAGAAAATACGACTTATCTAAAGTGGAAAAAAGAAGGCTGAATCCGGAGTTTCGAGCGATTGTAGAACTATCTAAAGCTTATAAGGAAGACAGAAAAAAACCGGAAAACCCTGTACAGCGGCTTGAAAATCTAGCGAATCACAGCTCTTTGAAATCCATGCAGATTATTCATGATTTAAAACGACGCTGGAGCGAGAACAGTATTCAGGATTGGAAAGATTTAAGAGCTCTTAGTCTTAAGAAACCAACGCTGTCCGAAGAAGAGTTTTTAAAGCAGGGATATCTTTCCGGTCTTTATTTTCGAGCACCTGAAAAGCGAGCAAGCTATTCCTATAAACAGGAAAGGGATTACAGCAAAAATATTTTTGTAAAATTCGATGACAGCCTTCCGCAGAAAATGTCGGAGGAAGAAGTACAATTACAGGAGCTCCTTCATATTTCCGGATTAGAGGAATATTTCAGGCAAAAGGGATATGCCACGGATTTTGTACCCAACGAATATTTATTGACTCCTCCATTGTTCAATAATATCTATAAGGGGGCTTTGGGGGAGGTGATAGGAAAATATATACTAGAAAAATATTTTCCCATAGAGCTACTGGAGCTTCCTGAAGAGCATTTCGAGTTGTTTGATTTTCATCTGGGAAATGGAATTTATATTGATTTTAAGCTATGGAAAGGTAGTAAGTGGGTAGATGCGACGGAAGAAAAAGAAAAAATCCTGCATAAGCTGGAAAGCTGTAGGGGAAAACGGGCTATTGTCATCAATATTCTCTATGACCGAAGGCTAAACCCTAAGAGCAGTGCGGATGGGAAAATAGTGGAGATTCCGTATTTGTATCGAAGTGACTTGCATACCCTGGATATGGAGATGCTTAAACAGATTAAAGAAAAGAGGTATTTGGAATGGAACGACTAAACACCAATGAGCTAAATGCCGAGTTTCAGTTTTCTGTCATTAATAAAGATTACTCTTTTTTTAGAATAGAGAGTTCAGAAAAACATATTTCGGGAGGGGCAGCATTTCTGGACGTAGAAGAACTTCCCTATCTGCGTTCCATTGTTTTTGAGCAGGGAAAAAGTTTCTATATGATGTGCTCCTCAAAGGGAATCACGCAAACCGCATTGATTAAGGCTTTAAGAGCGTATGAAGGAGGAGAGGCTCTTTCTTTAGTACAGCTTTTTGCTGAAGATTTAAAACCATATCTGTTGGTGCAGTTGTTTTTCAATGCTTTATCTAATCCTTTATACAATCCGGAGGAAGGGCTGTACTCTTATAATAATCTTAGCGGAAAACTACTTTGCTATAAGCCTGCATGGTTGAAGAAAGATGCGGAAGGAATGTTATGGGGATTGGATTGTATGGAAGTCCGGATTGATAGGGATCTACGCCTACATTTATTAGCCCATAGAATGAATTCTTTAAAGCTGAAGGGAAAAATGAAATTTGAGAAGCGAAAGCTTTCTGCATACCCTCAGTATGAATTTTCCTATCATCATCATACCTTGCGCAGAGTGCCTAAGGATAGGCTAAACAATCCTTCAAATCTCATTCAAAAGCCGGTAGAAGGTGAAAGAGGCAGTATCAGCTTTTTTGACTTCAGTAATTACGAAGCCTTTTCCTGCACGAAAATTGGCCTTCTATATGAACTGTTTCGTTTGCTAAAAGCCGAGTTTTCAAAGTATTTGCAATTATCTCTTCGGAATTATCCGATAGAGGAAAAAATTGCATACAAAAGAAAGGAATTGGAAGGCTACAAAGGGATATTGACTGAAAAAGTACGTTTATCCGGCATTAATCTTTTGGATGAAGTTCAAAGCTCTACTTCAGCTTCTTATTTGGAAGACTTAGGAAAAGAGATACAGCAGTTTATTCCCGGAGCAAGATGTACTTTAGGAAAAAGGCTTTCTAAAGCAAAATTGAATATTCGTTACATTCATGAAAAAAATTTTTATGAGGAGAAAGACTTTTACGAGGAGAAGGACTTTGTATGTGGATTATCCAAAGAGATAGGTTCCCGGAGCAAAGAAGATTCTTGTAAGGCGTTAGACCCCTATGGAATGAAAGCTAAAGGATATGCCATACAACACATTACTGTTGAGAATTTCAGCTTAAAAAGCAAGGTGGCAGTGATGAATATTGTAAAGGAACTATGTATTAAACAAGACATTCAAAAGGGGAAGCTTAGTATGATAAACTGGGCGGATTTTACGTTTGCGGCAGACTGGATTTTTGGCATTGTCCTGGAAAAAAGATATTTTTTTATGACTATTCATCCGGATGGAAGCTTTGACATTCAAGAAATGCAGAGAGATTTATTTAGCATGAACGAGTATGATGCCTATATGGATTATTTCAGTGCGGATGAGGAATACGCTTCGGGAAATTATTCCGGAGTGCTTGGGCTTATCAAGGATGCTAATGGAAATATAAATCTCATTAAAGATACAAGTGTATTCAGCCTTCCGGATTTTATGAGCTTGGGAGAATTACTGGAAAATGTATCTGGTAGCAGTAGATTTACCGGGGCGGAACTTATGGCTTTATTCCAAGATATCCTGCAATCCATCGAGGAGAAAAAAGTACGAGAGGAAGTGGAACAGATTCTTCCTGGACTTCAGGGAGACAGAGAGTATAGCAAAACGGAAATTTTAGAGATGTTTAGAGGGCTAAATACAAAGAAAGCTATCGTGAAATATATTTTTGAAAATACCGGCATTTTACTATATGCTTATCTTCGAGGAGAAGAGGCTAGAAAAGAATATTTATCCGGCACCTTAGATATTAATTATTTCGCCCTTTCTCCTTCGCTGGCCAGGTTTTGTGTGGGAGAGATTGGCTCCGGCATGAAGTATAGTATGGAACGGGCAAGCTTGATTCGGGAGATAGAAGCAGTGGAGGGAAGTCCTTTGATTTTTAAAGAACTGCTACCTTTAATGGGGGTGGAATTTGTAAGATATGGAATGCTTACAGTCATACCATTTCCCTTTAAATATTTACGAGAGTATGCCATGATAGAGAAGTAGAGAAAATAAGTTGATGTAGAACCAAGAATTTTGAAAAAGAACAAATCGTTTTCGGCATGGAGGTGAAAAAAATCATGAAGCTTGGAAAGCGGCTGAATAGCAAAAAAGTTCAATGCCTTAATGGCGCTCAGCTAAAGGCTGTGGCCTTCTTCTCCATGCTTCTTGACCATGTAAACAATGCTTTGTTAGTACCAATTTTAGAAGGGAAAGGCTTTTTGCTTCAGCTATCGAATCTGCTTTCGATTCTGGGGAGAATTGCCTTTCCCCTCTTTATGTTCTTTCTTGTGGAAGGTTTTTTTAAAACGAGAAATCGGAGAAAGTACCTTCTGACTCTTTTTCTTTTTGGCGTAATTTCCGAGGTCCCATTTGATCTCTTTACTTCTAAAGTGCTTTTCAATCCAAATTGGAATAACATGATGTTTACTTTGGCCTTATGTTTTAGTTGTATTTGGATCATCGACAGTTTCAAAAGGAAAATTCCGAACAGAATTTTATGGTACGGATTTTCTTTGCTTCTTGTGGGGATTTTCAGTATTTTGGCGATGTTCCTCAGTCTGGACTATGATTTCCATGCAGTAATAGTGGATTATCTTTTTTATATTTTTTATCAAAAACCCCTTTGGGGAGCCGGGCTTGGATTTCTGTCTATCATAAAGGAAATTTATTCTTTTCTGGGATTTGGATTATGCTTAACGTATAATGGGAAAAGAGGGAAGCAGAACAAGTGGCTGAATTATGCATTCTATCCGGTGCATCTTTTGATACTGGGGCTTTTACGCTTGTATTTCAATTATTAGGCGTAAAAATGGATATTCGGTCGTTTTTTTGGAGCAATCTTGAATTTTAGCTGAATAGTATGTATGGATATTAGCTGATAAAATGATAGGTGATACTATGATAGAAAATATAGTAATTGCAACAGCAACGGAGATGCAGAACAATTTTGGAAGGTATCTTGCCATGGTTCAGGAGGGCAATGAGATTATCGTTACAAAAAATGGTAAAGAGGTGGGGCGTTTTATTCCGCGAGAAAATGCGGTATCTTATTTAACGGATTCTCTTGCAGGAATACTGAAAGGCGATACAGATTTTAAAGCTTTATGAAATTGAGCACTGACGGGAACAACTATGGAAAAGGAATGAGAAATCTTAGTTGCTCCATGATTACCGCAAACAGAAGAAGCAGAACGGAGCTGATAATGAAGCATCCGCTTACGGCAAAGCTTGGGGAATAATACCTTCTCTTTTCCTTTGGAGAAAAGCTTAAATCCAAATATTTTGTCAGTTCGCTCATCACAAGGCAGATGACAAACTGTGCTTTTGCGCAGTTTAAAACTGAAATGAAAGTATCATGGCTTTTGGCATGAAAGAAAAGATAGGAAAAAAAGCTTAAAAGAAGCATTCCCCGGAGAAAAAAGCGACTCTGTTGTAGAGCAGGATAGTTTGTCACATCTTCTAATTTAACGCGGTGAATTCTATCCTGCATGCTCTGCCCGATACGATAAAACCAATCCGGTACTTCTTTTTTCTGCTTAACGGAGAGCTCCAACAGAAGATAAAGATAAAAAGAGAAACCATAGGCCAGACAAATGATAAAGCAATAGAGTAAGAAGAATAAAGAATAGCCCATATAATCTTAGCTCCCTTCTTAGCTTGGATTCTTTGTTTGATTCCCTACGAACCAGTAATCACAGATTGAGCCTCCTGTCGCCAGTGTTTGCTCTCTATGCAATATACCCTTGTTTCGTTCAACCGCGATGTGGTCAATGTCACAGCACAAGGGTAATAAATCAAGATAGCCATTTTCTCTTGCGAATTTTTCCAAAGGGCATCTTGTGAAGTGATAATAAAAGCCGTCCT
>CAUUJL010000084.1:0-9130 GCA_963545375.1 uncultured Oribacterium sp. | reverse complement strand
CCGGGCGGATTCGGGACTTTAACCCGTTAGAAACGTGCGCCGCTAGGCGCACAAGAAAACAAGAGCTCATAAATGGTGTAATTACGCCATTTATGGGCTCTTGACTCTTTCGCAACTGTCAAACTCGGGATTCTGACCACTATTCTATCACGATTCCATTTCAGAAAGCTTTCCCCTATGGATAAAAGATTTTCACTATCGCATACAGTAGCTTATACACCACCGTGGGAGTGCCCCCCATCTTCCCGCTATTTTTCTCAACAAAAAAATACAGTAGTAGGCATACAAACACCATAACTACTGCATTTTATTACACACCGGTTTTCAACAATATAGGACTGAAAAGAGGTAGTCTGAGCCATACGCTACTTATGCCTTACTCACTAACAGCCAACAAAAAGAGCTGCGAAGAATCAAATCCAGTCGGTTTTCGGTAATATAGGTCTGAAAGGGGGTAGTCTGAGCCCGTCAGTACTTACTGAAAGCGAGCTAAAGCGAAGCTCGAAGTTAGTACTGCTACGTGGCGAGGCTAGCGGGAGCGTGCCCCATTTTCAGACCTATATTACATAGAAAACCGTCTTACCTCTTCACAGCTCCATCATCATACAAATGGCAGCAAACCTTATGCCCATTTCCCATATCCTTCTCTTCCGGCACCTTGCTCTTGCAGATTTCCATACACTGACTGCAACGGGTGTGGAACTTACAGCCCTCAGGAGGGTTAGCCGGGGAAGGAATACTTCCTTCCAGAATAATACGATTCATCTTCGCCTCCGGATCCGGAATCGGAATCGCGGAGAACAAAGCCTTGGTATAGGGGTGGAGAGGATTGGCAAAGATATCCTCCGTATTTCCGAACTCCACCAGATTTCCAAGATACATTACGCCAACCGTATCTGCAATATGCTCTACCACGGATAAGTCATGGGAAATAAAGAGGTAGGTCAGCTTATACTTTTCCTGTAAATCCTTCAGAAGGTTAATAATCTGCGCCTGAATGGATACGTCCAAGGCGGATACCGGCTCATCACATACCACAAATTCAGGGTTTAAAGCCAAGGCTCTGGCAATACAGATTCTCTGTCTTTGTCCACCAGAGAACTCATGGGGATAACGGCCCTTATGGAAGGGCTGTAAACCGCAGTTATCCATAATGCGGTCAATATAATCCTCGTATTCCTCCTTGGGAACCAGATGATGCTCCTTTACCGCTTCTCCGATGATTTCTCCTACCGGAAGTCTGGGAGAAAGGGAGGAGAAGGGATCCTGGAAGATAATCTGCATCTTGGTACGCAGTTCGTTTAACTCGGATTTGGGAATATCGTAAACCTCTTTTCCGTTAAACAGCACATCTCCCGCTGTCTTCTCTCCGCTTAAACGCAGGATGGTTCTTCCTGTGGTGGTCTTTCCGCAACCGGACTCTCCCACCAGCCCCATGGTGCTTCCTCTTTTGATGGAAAAGGAAACGCCGTCAATGGCCTTTACCTGCCCCACCACAGTATTAAAGAAGCCTCCTCGAATAGGGAAGTATTTCTTCAGGCCGCGAACCTCTAAAATATTATCTTCATTTTCCCGGACAGTCTTAGCTTCTGTCTCCTTTAAAATGCTATTTTCCATTATTTCCTCGCTTCCTCATCATACAGGTAGCAGCTTACTCTGTGGGTCTCGGAGAGGCTGATTTCTCCGGGATAAGCCCCGTCACAGCAGCCCTTCCGCTTGTCACAACGATCTCGGAAGTAGCAATAATTCGGCATGTTAATGGGGTTTGGCACCTTTCCGGGAATGGAATAGAGCTTATCCACATGCTTTCCTACCACAGGCTTGGAAGCCATCAGACCGATGGTATAGGGATGGGAAGGATTGGAAAAGATTTCCTTTGCCGTTCCCGCCTCTACCACACGACCGGAATACATAACCACCACATAGTCCGCCATTTCCGCAATTACCCCAAGGTCATGGGTAATCAGCATAATGGAGGAGTTAATCTTGTCCTTTAAGCCTCGTAACAAATCCAGAATCTGGGCCTGAATGGTTACGTCCAAGGCTGTTGTAGGCTCATCCGCAATAATTAACTTAGGAGAGCAGGCCAACGCCATAGCGATTACGATACGTTGCCGCATACCGCCGGAAAGCTCGTGGGGATACATATTGTAAACGCCCTCACTGTTGGCAATGCCCACCATTTCCAAAAGCTCAATGGTACGCTTCTTCGCCGCCTCTTTCGTTTCATAACCGCTCTTATGGAACAAAAGCACCTCATCCACCTGGTCTCCGATTTTGAAAACCGGATTTAAGGATGTCATAGGCTCCTGGAAAATCATGGACATAAAGTTTCCCCGAAGGTGCTGCATCACTGTCTCAGGGGTCTTGGTAATGTCGTAAACCTTATCTCCCGTATTTAAGCGAATGGCTCCGTCCACAATCTGTCCCTGAGGCCGCTGTAAAAGCTGCATCAGAGAAAGGCTGGTTACGGATTTTCCGCAACCGGACTCTCCCACTACCCCCACGGTTTTTCCCATAGGAACGGAAAAGCTCACGGAATCCACACTCTTTACCGTTCCGGCATCGGTGTAGAAATAGGTCCGAAGATTCTCAAACTCCACCGTATTCTCCGGATTCTTCATTTCCGTCAAATACTCCGACTCCGGGACATTTTTCCGCTTCCGCTTTTTCTCTAAGGCAGCGGTAATTTTTCTATTTTCTTTCGATATCCTCCGGGATTCTTTACCGGAGAGATAACCGTCTTCTCTTGCCATTTTCTATCCTCAACTTATCTTCCTACAGCTTTCCAAGGCAAATGCCGGAAAGCATGATTTTTTACCGAAACCTTTTATCGCTTCATCTTCGGGTCAAAGGCATCTCGCAAGCCGTCTCCCACCAGGTTAAAGGCCAACACGGTAAGCAACAGACAGACACCGGCAGGAATCCAAATGAAGAGATAGTTACTTAAGACATAGGTATTGTTAACATCGTTAATGATATTTCCCCAGGAAGCAAAGGGGAACTTTACACCAAGTCCCAGGAAGGACAATACCGCCTCTGTCAAGATTACGCCTCCTAAGCTCATGGTACAAGTAACAATGAGCTGAGGAATAACGTTTGGTAAAAGGTGTCGGAAGATTCGGTTTACGGGCTTAATGCCTGTAGCCTCCGCCGCAGTCATAAATTCCTGCTCTCTTAAAGTAAGAATCTGTCCACGTACCAATCTGGTGATGGAAGGCCAACCGAAAAATCCCAGAATAATCATCAGGTAAAACATACGAATCTGAGGATCCACCCTCATCGCATCCATAGCCGCACCGATGATGATGTAGATAGGAATGGTGGGAATACAGTAGAAAATATCCACAATTCGCATGATTAAGGAATCAATCCAGCCTCCGAAGTATCCGGAAATACCGCCCAGAAGCATTCCCAAAACGGTTTCGATAATCACAACTACGAAGCCGATATAAAGAGAAACTCTTCCGCCGTACATCAGTCTGGTCAACATATCCATACCGTTCTTATCGGTTCCCAGAGGATGGGCCTTGCTGGGTGGAGAATAAGAGTCATAGACCATCTGCTCTCTGCTTTGCAGAATATTATAGGTTTTGGAAGTGGCATCATATTCCATGGTATAGTTTGCCTCTACTCCGTCATCGTCGGTAAAGCTAAAGCTGGTAGCTCCCGCCTGAATCTGCTCCAGAAGCTCTTCCTTAAACTTCTGAGAGAAGGTCACATCGCTCATAATGGCATTCACCACATAACGACTGGCATAGGCATAGGCTGTTCCGTCCTTTGTTACGGTTCCATCCTCGGAAAGGGTATAGCTGCTGCCTCCATCAGTAAATTCCTTTTCTCCGTTCGCCAAGGCCTTTAAAATGCTTAGCTGCTCCGCAAAAGGAATCTGTCCTGCTCCGGAAACGGAAGTCACGGTATCCACTGCCGCAAAAGCTACCGGGTCAGAGCTTCCCTTCTTCGTAATGATATAGAAGTCTTTTCCCGCCTCTTCATAGCTGTAGTCTACGCCTCCTGCGGCAAACTCTGTCAGCTTCTTTCCCTTGGCCAATACGAACTGGGCCTGGGCAAGGGCAGGGAAGCTGTCCTTTTCCGCCTGCTGATAACGAAGCTCCGTGTTCACCTTAACACCGGCATACTTCTGGCTTTGGCTGTCCTTACGATAGAAGAGCTGAGACTCTCCGTAGGGCATTAAGGCTCCTCCTAAGAAAGAGAAAAGAAACATGAAAATCAAAACCACCATGCCCAAAACCGCAATACGATTTCGGAAAAAACGCTTTGCCACCATTGCTCCGGGGGAGAGGGTTTTGACGCGTCGGTCATCACTTAAAGAATATTCAGCATTCTTCGATGCATTAGCATCGCTATACTCTTCCGTATTCTGCACAGTTTCTTGTGTAGTTTTATCTACAGAATTTTCTAAATCAGACATCTTTTCCCCTCCTTTCCTAATCAATGCGAACTCGAGGATCTACCACGGCATATAAAATATCCGTTAGCAGGTTTCCAATCAAGGTCAAAACGGCAATAAACACTAAGTAAAACATGGAGAACGGAATGTCTCCCGAAATCATAGCCTGATAAGAGGTGTAGCCGATTCCCGGAATGGAAAAGAGCTGCTCCGTAATCATGGCTCCGGAAAATAATCCGGGAAGAGAGGTACCCCAGATGGTTACCAGCGTAATCAAAGTATTTCTGAAGGCATGATGATAGATTACCCGTCCCTCGGAAAGTCCCTTCGCTCTTGCCGTACGGATATAATCCGAATTTAATACCTCCAGCATATTGGTACGAATATATCGCATATACGCTCCGATGCTGGCAATCAGAAGGGTAAGAATCGGTAAAATCAGGTGTAAAGCAATATCCATCTTCTTTCCGCTTGGAGAAAGAATATCGTAATTTCTTCCCACCAGTCCGCCTAAGTCGAACCATTGTAATTTCACGGAAAATACCAGCTTCAAAAGAGAAGCTGTGAAGAAGGTGGGAAGGGAAATTCCCGCCAAAGCCACGATGGAAATCACATTATCCTGCCAGGAATACTGCTTGGTTGCGGCAATAATGCCCAAGGGCACGGAAATCGCAAATTCCAAAACCATAACCACAAAGCTCATGATAAAGGAAATACCCACTACCTCTTTAAATTTCTGGGTAACCGGCACGGTATACTTCCAGCTGTCTCCGAAGTCTCCTCGAAGAGCCTTGCCCAACCAGGCAAAGAATCCGGGAACAATTCCCTTGTCCATGCCGTAAGTAGCCTCCAACTGCTGCATCCACTCTTCAAAGCTTTTGGAGCCGGGCTGTTGAGATTTCTGTCTGGCGATCTGCTCCAAATAGGAGGTTGGTAAAGATCGCATTAAAATATAAAGCAAGAAAGATACGATAAACAGAATCACTACGGACCATAATAATCGTTTGATAATATACTTTTTCACTGAAAAACCTGCTCTTCCATATCAAGAATAGCCGCCTTCCTAAAGTTTCAGGAAATGCGGCTATTACCCGAAAAATGTAGACGGAACAATCCGTTTACTTTTACTTTGTTAATTGAAGATTCTCAATCTCGGTATACCACTTATAAAACGGACTCATATCCGGAGTAATGGTATCCACCTGAACACGCTGTGCAGAGAAAATGGTTACTTCTTTTCTCTGGTAGATTGGTACCTCGCAGGACCAGTCGATAATCTTGTCAAGACAAGCCTTGTACATGGTCTTACGATATTCCTGGTCGGTAGACTCTCTTGCCTGAAGAATCATAGTATCCAAATCCGCGTCTTCAATCTGGTACATATAGTTGGAACCGCCGGGAGCTGCTCCACCATTTGCAATATCGGAGTAATACACCTGGAACATATCCGGATCCGGTGTTGCCTGCCAAGCCGCACACCACATCTCTGCCTGCTTAGCCTGAATCTTGTTCCACATATCGGAGCTGTTGGAAATATCGTTAATGGTAAGCTTCATACCGATTTCCGCAAAGGCCTTCTGTGCCTCTGTCAAAATCATAAAGGAGGGGTGGTCTCCGGTTCCGGAACCGGGAATCATTACCTCATATTCCATCTTTGCTCCTGCAGGAGCTGCTGTAACCTTTCCATCTGCTACGGTGTAGCCTGCCGCCTCTAAGAATCCTAAAGCCGCCTTCTTTGCTGCTGCATATTTATCCTCATCGGACATTCCGGAGGTATAAATGGGTTCTCCCTTTGCATCCTTGGAGAAAGCAATCTGATAGCCGTCATCGGTAGGCTGAGGTGCTGCCCAGGAAGTATTGGTAATCGGATAGTTAATAACACTTGCTCTATCTCCATAGTAACTGCTTACCGCAAGGTCTCTGTATACAGAGAAAATGGTAGCAAAGGCACGACGGAGATTCTTGGAAGCTTCACTTCCCGGCTCATTGTTTACAGAAACATTGTGGGTATTAATACCGATATATCCATAGCCTAAGGCATCTACAGCAGAGGTATAAATCTTGTCTCCGGAGATTTCTCCGTTGCTGTTTGCCTTCTTAATGGCATCTGCAATTTCTGTAGTGTACTGTGGATTAGTTACGTCCGTCGTTCCGGTTAATACAGCGTTCACACGGTCAGCCTGTGCAACATAGTTCACCTTTAAACTCTTGGTCTTCGGTGCGCCAAGATAGTAGTTCTCGTTTGCCTTCATGGAAACCACACCGTTTTCATACTTCTCAAAAACGTAGGGGCCTGCACCTAAAGGCTGAGTGGTCTTTGCACGAACACTGCTTAAATCTCCCTTGGGGAAACCGAACTTATTGTTCGCATAGTCATACTGGGCAGGATCTCCATAATAATGTAAGGGAGAAACAGCAAAGGTAAGCTGATAAATCGTCTGAGCGTCCACTTTGGTGGTAATCACACGTACAGAATAATCTCCGGTCTTCTGGATACCGCTGATATTGGGAGCGGAGTTACCGGTTTCCACACCGACAGCGTAGTCCTTGTAGCTTTCCATGAGCTCGGTAAAGGGAGTACCTGCACTCTCGGCCTTACTCATATCCGTTACACTGCCGTCATACTTTGCTACCATAGCATTGAAGAAATCCATGGCTGTTGCATCTTCCTTCAAGCCTTCATAGCCATAGTTTGCCGCAAATGCCGCTACGGAATCCCCTTCCTTATTGCTTCCATTGGCAATCAAGGCATCCTCAATTTCTTTTACAAAGGCCTCGGCAGCCTTCTTGTAATCTGCCCAGAACTTTGTCTGCTGTTCCTCTGTCCACTTGGAGAAGTCCTTATTGTCCTCTCCTGCAGCCAGAATCAGCTTAAAGAGGGGTTCCATGCCCTTTCTGTACTCTTCCATACCCTGAATTGGTAAAGAGTAGATGGAAGCCAATCCATCATAGGTCGGATCTGCATAGACATACATGGAGAAAATCACATCATCAGCAGTCATAGGCTTACCGTCGGAGAACTTTACGTCGTCTCTTAAAGTAAAGTCATAGTATACGGTTCCGTCTGCATTCTCGGTAACAGCCAGGTCGGAAATTCCCTTATAGGTATATTCCTTACCGTTATACTCCTTGGTCTCTCCTTCAATGCCCTTGTAAATGATGGCACCACTACGATCTGAGTTTAAGAGAGTAGCCGCAGTCAAATTTGCTACATCCTGATCCTGTACAGTCTCCGCAAAGAACATAGAAAACTTCGCACTAAACTCATCCTGTGCAAAAACCAGGGAACCGTCGGTATTTCCGCCGGCTTCTTGACCGCTTTCGCCCTGAGCCTTTGTTCCGTCCTCCGCCTTCTTGGGAGAGCATCCTGCCAATGCGGAAAGCGCCATCACTGATGCAAGCAGTGATGCCATAATCGCTTTTCTTTTCTTCATACTACTTCCTCCTTTTAGTAATTTTTTGGCTTCCTTTCAAACTGCATTTTCATTCATTATAGACCGTTCTTTCCTCCATCTTCCAAGAGGAAAAGCTCTGTTTTAACTTCCGCCAAAACAGGATGGAAAAAACGATAAATCCCAAAACCAAAGCAAACACCAATGCCTCTCCTTCAAGCCCCCCATCTCTTCCTCCCCTTAGAAGATAAATCCCCTGGAAAAGAAGAAGGATTCCTGCAAACAGGAAGGAAAGAACCACATTTCCCTCCAATGGAACGAAGCTTCTTTGATAGGTCCAACCGTCCACCGTGCCTTTCTTCCTAAGATAGCCCAGGAAACGAACAGAGGCTAAAAGCACTTGAATGATGCACATACCATAGGGCAAGGTCAGGAATAGCTTGTGGGATAAGGCGACCTTCGAGAAAAATCCCGGAATCAAGAGAAAAGGAAGCTGAAAGAAATAACAAGCAATCAGAAGCCGTTTTTCTTTTTTTTGCAATTCCAAAGGCCGTATATCTTTATACAGCTTTTTTCTTGCTTCATCTGCCTCCCTGGAAAGAACGCCGCCTTTTCCATAGGGCGTCCTAAACATTCCCATGCTTTCTCCTCCATTGTTCCGTCCTATAATGAAAAATATTGTGATCTCCTGAAACTTATTCTTTCTCACTTAATTAGTTCATGATTTAAAAATAAGAAAATTTCTTGTATCTCACAATAATTTAACCCATAGCTTACCTGTATTTTTATGCTACGTCAATTATATTTATAGAATAAGAGATATTCCTGATTATATTTTCTTTCTTATTTTGCCAATTTTGTTTATATGAGCTTTATCATTTTTTTGCATTTTGATATTTCATTTATCTATAAGCCTACTCCTTTTATTTTGTTTTAGATGTTTTACTCAATATTTTCCTGCAATCCTTATGCAATTACACCAGTATTTAAGCTATGGCATCAAAAAAGAGGAAGCCCGGCTTCCTCTTTTTTAGCAACTTTGTTCTATTCGTTTTGTAAAATATTATACAAGCTCTAAAAGAACTTCCATAGCAGCGTCTCCCTTACGAAGACCTACCTTTACGATTCTTGTATATCCACCGTGACGGTTCTCGTACTTTGGTGCAATCTCTTCAAAAAGCTTCTTCGCCAAGTCTAACTTCTTGGTGTTCTTCTTTCTTCCGGCTGCTTCTTGAGGTCTAACAGTTGGAACATAGGTAGCTGCAAGAATCTGACGACGAGCCTGCAAACGAGAAGGCTTATCCTTCTGGATGGACTTCTCTACTTC
>CAUUJL010000083.1:0-9222 GCA_963545375.1 uncultured Oribacterium sp. | reverse complement strand
GTCGAGGGCTTATCCAATGCGTCTGGTTTTTGTCTAAAGTCTAGGAAGAATAATCAAGAGATATGTGGTTTACAGGTATGCCGATATAGCTCAGTTGGTAGAGCAACTGATTTGTAATCAGTAGGTCTTCGGTTCGAGTCCGAATATCGGCTTAAGCCTAAGCGTAGCTTAGGCTTTTTCTATCTTATAAGATATATACATAGTTTGTATTTCATTTAGCAGGTATGTATTTTTTCTGTTTATAGATTTCTTAACAACTTGCTAAAAAGGATAGATTTTCATATAATTATTTACGGAACCGTAGCTCAGTTGGTTAGAGCACTCGGCTCATAACCGATCGGTCCAGGGTTCGAGTCCCTGCGGTTCCATGAAGAACAATGTGATGCATTGTTCTTTTTTTATTCATAACGAGTATCGCTCGCAAAGTGTGCGGTATCTCGTTTATCAGTTTGATCTTGTGAATCCGGTTTATTTTGTAGCGCATATAGTGATTGATTTTATAGTGCGTATAGTGATTGATTTTGTAGCGCATATAGTGATTGATTTTATAGTGCATATACTGATTGATTTTGTAGTGCTTAAATAGATAAAGAATGAAACTGTAAAAACTATAGAGAAAATGCATGAGGAAAAAATGAAGAGATGAATTATTAGCACTTATAGTTGATGAGTGCTAATAATTGTGCTATACTAGTTTTGTTTGTTACTCCGAAAGAGATATAGGAGACATAAGGTTTATCTAATTAAATTTTATATAGTAGAAGAGAGGTATTTTTATGGAAAAAAAGGGATCTTTATCAATTCATAGTGAGAATATTTTTCCCATTATCAAGAAATGGATGTATAGCGATCAGGACATTTTTGTACGTGAGCAGATTTCCAATGCTACCGATGCGGTAACCAAGCTGGAGAAGCTTGCCTTAATTTCCGAATGGGAGAAGCCGGCAGACTATAAAGGCCGGGTAAACGTTATCGTGAATCCTGATGAAAAAACCATTTGCTTTAAGGATAACGGTATCGGTATGACGGAGGAAGAAGTAGAAAAGTATATTACGCAGATTGCTTTTTCCGGTGCATCGGATTTTATTGAAAAGTATAAAGATAAAGCCAACAGTGATCAGATTATCGGCCATTTCGGTCTTGGATTTTACTCTGCTTTCATGGTTGCCAATCGGGTAGAAATTGAAACCCTTTCTTATAAAAAGGACGCAAAGCCGGTGCATTGGTCCTGTGATGACGGAACGGATTACAGCATGACGGAAGGCAGTAAGGCTTCCCACGGTACGGAGATTACCCTTCATTTGAATAATGACTGCTTAAAGTATGCCAATGAATGGGAAATGCGTTCCATTATTGAAAAGTATTGTTCCTTTATGCCGGTTGAAATTTATTTGGAGAAGCTTCCTAAGGACAGCCAGGAAATTTTGGCCTCTGAAAAGCTTCCCGGAGATGTTGTTTTGGAAGAGATTCCGAAGAAGGTAGAAAAGGACGAGAAGGGCGAGGAGAAAAAAACGGAGGCAAGGCTGAAGATTGAAAAGCGCCCCGTACTCCTGAATGAAATCCATCCGCTTTGGGGAGAGTCTCCTTCCACTGTGACGAAAGAGCAGTATCTGGACTTTTATCGCAAGACCTTCCATGACTATAAGGAGCCTTTGTTCTGGATTCATTTGAATATGGATTATCCTTATCATTTGAAGGGAATTCTGTATTTTCCGAAGATTAATTCGGAGTATGAATCCATCGAGGGAACTATCAAGCTTTATAACAATCAAGTCTTTATTGCGGATAACATTAAAGAGGTCATTCCCGAATATTTGCTTCTTTTAAAGGGTGTGATTGACTGTCCGGATCTTCCTTTGAACGTATCTCGTTCTCAGCTTCAGAATGACGGTTTTGTCAAGAAGATTTCCGATTACATTACCAAAAAGGTGGCAGAGAAGCTTTCCGGTTTATGCAAGACGGATCGAGAGAATTATGAGAAGTATTGGGACGACATTTCTCCCTTTATCAAGTACGGTATTCTTAGAGATGAGAAGTTTGCGGAGAAAATGAAGGACTATATCCTGTTTAGGGATTTAGAGGATAAGTATCTCACTTTACCGGAGCTTAAGGAGAAAAAGGACGATTTAGAGGCTGCTTCCGAGAATACCGGGGATAAGAGTTCTGAAGAGAGTCAGCAGAAGGAGAAGCAGGCTTCCGATGAAAATACAAATGAAAGCGGTACCGCGGAGCAGTCCGGCGATGCGGAAAAGCAGGAGGAAAAGCTCCAAAGAGTTTACTATGTTTCCGATGCCTTAGCCCAGAGCCAGTATATTCGCATTTTTAAAGAGCATAAGAAGGAAGCGGTTTACCTCACGGAAAGAATCGATTCTGCCTTTATTACTGAATTAGAAGCGAAAAATGAAGGGCTTCGTTTCCAAAGAATCGATGCGGACTTCCAGGAGGCTATGCAGGAGAAGCTTTCCGAGGAGGAACAGAAAAATCTTCAAAGCCTTTCAGAAAAATTGGAAAAGAGTTTCCAAAAGAATCTTGCAAAGGATAAGCTGAAGATTAAACTGGAAAGATTGCTGTCAAATACACCGGCTGCACTACTGTCTATTTCCGAGGAATCCAGAAGAATGCAGGAGATGATGAAAATGTATGCTATCTCCGGCATGCCTATGGGAGAACTTCCTTTGGAGGAGAGTTTGGTGTTAAATGAAAAGCATCCTTTAGTGGATTATCTTCTGAAGCATGAGGCTCTTTTGGAAACAGAGGAAGGAAAGCTTCTTGAAGAGCAGATTTATGACCTTGCCCGTATTCAAAATGCCAGCTTAAACGGAGAAGAGATGAAGCAATTCGTAGATCGCTCCGAAAAGCTTCTTTTACAGTTTGTAGAGGATAAAAAGGCTTAAAAGAAGTACAAGCTTGCCGATAAATTTTTAAATTTGTAAAAAATGATAGAAACTCGCGGAAAATACTTATTTTTCCGCGAGTTTTTGCTAATAGTCAAAATAAGAAGATTTATGTTATAAATATAACGATGCAGGAGTAGAGTTTTTTAGGAGTAGAGGAGTAGCATGAAGAACGAGAAATTTTTATCTTACTTGGTGATTCTCGCCGGTATTCTCTGTGCTGTGATTTTAGGGATTCGTTCTTGGAATACAGAACAGGCGAGAAAGGTGGATGCTCCGGATACGGCTAAGACACAGAAGGTTACTGTAGCCGGTTTCGGAGGAGACATGACATTGGAGGTTACCGCAGATGCGGATAAACTCTATGGGGTAAATGTCTTAAGCAATTCTGAAACCCAGGGTATCGGAAGTAAAGCAGTGGAAGCTCTTCCGGCTTTGATGGTGGAACAGCAAAGCTTTAACGTGGACGGTATTGCCGGGGCAACCGTATCCAGCACGGCTCTCCGTACCGGTGTAGAGCAGGCGATTAAGGAAATGGGCTTCTCTACAGATAAGTTTAGCACTCCCAGTGGCGGAAGCAGTAATGCAGAACCTGCGAAAGACCAGAATCTTGAGGCGGACGTGGTAGTTATCGGTGCCGGCGGAGCAGGAATGATTTCTGCTATTACCGCAGCGGATTTGGGAAAATCTGTTGTGATTTTGGAAAGCCAGGCCATGGTGGGAGGAAACTCTATCCGTGCAACAGGAGGTATGAATGCGGCTGCGACCAAGTGGCAGAACGAGAATAGCTTTGAAGAAGGAGCGGGCGTAGAGAAAACCCTGGCGACAGCTGCGGAAAAGTACAGTGACAATGAAACCATTACCGCCTTAGCGGCAAAGGTAAAGGAACAATATGCCGCTTATCAGGCAAATCCGGAAGGATATTTTGATTCCGTAGAGCTAATGGAATTGGATACCATGGTGGGAGGAAAGGGCAAGAACAATCCTACTTTGGTCAAGGTATTGGCCGAACAATCCGGTCCGGCTATTGATTATCTGGAAAAATTAGGAATGACCATTCACAATGTAGGTTCCTTCGGAGGAGCTTCCGTAAAGAGAATTCATCGTCCTGTGGATGAGAACGGTAAGGTTATTGCGGTAGGTTCTTACATGATTCCTGTTTTAGAGGAGAATCTGAAAAAACGAGATAAGATTACCCTACTGACTTCCGTAACCGCGGAAGAAATTACCAAGTCCGAGGATGGAAAAATCTCCGGCGTAAAGGCCAAGGGCAGCTCCGGCAATTCCGTAGAGGTTAAAGCTCCTGTGGTTATTGTAGCTACCGGCGGTTTTGCAGCCAATAAGGAGATGGTGGAAAAGTACCAGCCAAGCCTAAAGGGCTATATGTCCACCAATGCAGCCGGTGCTTTGGGACAGGGAATTACCATGGCGGAAGCCTTGGGAGCGGACACTGTAGATATGGATCAGATTCAGATTCACCCCACAGTGACCACAAATGATGCCCATCTTATCACTGAGGGCTTAAGAGGAGACGGTGCTATTTTAGTGAACCAGGAAGGTCTTCGTTTTACCGATGAAGTGGGAACCAGAGATGCGGTATCCAAGGCGGAGATTGAGCAGACCAACTCTCAGGTATACCTTGTGCTGGATAACAAGATGGTGGAGAAATCCGCAGTCATTCAGGGCTATATTAAATCCGGTTATACCGTAACAGGAGAAGATGCCAAGAGTCTGGCTAAGGCAATGGGCGTTCCCGAAGATGCCTTTGAAAAGACCTTGACGGAATGGAATGAAAGTGTAGCAAAGAAAGAGGATACCGCATTTGGAAGAACCAGCTTTGCGGACCCACTGGATACAGCACCTTTCTATGCCATTAAGGTAACTCCCGGCGTACATCACACCATGGGAGGACTGCGCATTAATGAAGTCACTGAGGTTTTGGATAAGAACGGCAATGCAATTCCCGGACTTTTTGCGGCAGGAGAAGTTACCGGAGGCGTACACGGGGCTAACCGTTTAGGTGGAAATGCCGTTGCAGACTTTACTGTCTTTGGAAAAATTGCAGGAGAATCCGCAGCAAAATTTCAGGGTTAATAGAAAATTTCCCTAAATCATCGAGACTTTCCGAAAAAGACATCGAAGCGGGAGTAGGAAAAAGAGGCTAAAGAACTTATTCTTTGGCCTTTTTTTGTCGTCATATTGTGTAGGAAATCATGGGGACTGTAAAAAGAAAGTAAGGAAAGCGGACTTGCGAAATCGATAAAAATGAGATAGAATAAGGCAAGTTTTGAGAGGGACGTGTTTTTATGAATAATGAAATGAACCATACCCAGATTATTAAACCGGTGCAGAACAGTTTGGCGGCATCAGAGGTATTAAAGGAAGTTTATACGGCGTTAACAGAGAAGGGCTATAACCCTATTAACCAGATAGTGGGCTACATTATGTCCGGAGATCCTACCTATATTACCAGCTATAAGGGGGCCAGAAGCCTGATTAATAAGGTAGAGCGGGATGAACTCCTGGAAGAGTTGATGCGGAATTATGTAGAGAGTAAATTAAAAAAGTCATAAGCTTTTTTGGTCTGTCTGGAGTTCCGGAGAGACCTTTTCTTCAGTTTCGGTAGGAGTAGTATGCGGATTTTAGCATTAGATTACGGATCCAAAACAGTGGGGCTCGCCATCACTGATCCTTTGGGTCTCATTGTTCAGCCTCTTAAAACCATTTGGCGGGAAAGAGAAGGAAAATTACGAAAGACCGTAGAAGAAATTCTGGAGACCTGTAAGGAGTATCAGGTAGAAGAATTGGTTCTGGGTTATCCCTGCCATATGGATGGCAGTGAGGGAGAAAGGGTAGAAAGAGTTCTGGCCTTTCAGGAAATGCTGCAGAAAAAAATAGAGCTTCCCATACATTTGTATGATGAAAGGCTCAGTACCATGGAAGCGGAAGAGATTTTGCGGGAAAACGGAGTTCCCAAGGATAGACAAAAGGAAGTTTTAGACCAGGTAGCTGCTCAGGTAATTTTAGAGGATTACCTTCGAAACAGAGAGGAAGGGTAAAATGGAAGGCGGAAGAATTCGTTTACGTTCAGAAGAAGATGATTTGGAGTTGGAGATTTTGGAAGAAACTGTGGTACAGGGAGTGACTTATATTTTGGTTACCGATGCCAAAGAAGGGGAAGACGGCGTTTGCTATGTGATGAAGGACACATCTGCACCTGAGGACGAAGAAGCGGACTTCAGCTTTGCGGAAGGAGAAGAGGCGGAACGCATTATGGATATTTTCGCAGAGTTACTTTCCGGAGAAGATATTACCATAGAAAGATAGTATTAGAGAAAGACGGTACCATAGGAAGATGGTACCATAGGAAGACGGAATCGGGATTGGCAATCCTCTTTACTTAGGACGAGGAAATACCCGAAGAAAAGTGGTAAGTAAAAAAATACAAATTCAAAGAAACATACATAAATACAAATGAATATAGACTAAGAAAGGAATAGAATGAAAGAAGGAAATAACGGAAATAGCAACAACAGTGAAAAGAAGAAGGTAGAAGGGGCTCATCGCATCGTAAACGTTCATAAGAGTCAAATTGGAAAATCCAAAAGTACCGATGGGAAGAGAAATTACAGAACAGCCAATGCCAGAGCAACGGCGAAGCAGGAAAGCAGGATGGTGAACGTGCCCACTCCGAGAAAAAATCCTTTAAGATCCAGAGCTAGGAATGAGGAAAAACCCGTATACAGTCCGGAGCATTTCCCTTTGCTTACCGAGACTATGGAGGTATCGGAAAGTAAGGCAAAGGGAAGAAAGCCCAAGCACAGTTTTCAAGGCTCTGTGAAGGTAATCCCCTTGGGAGGACTGGATCAAATCGGTATGAACATCACTGCCATTGAGACAGAGGACACCATGATTATCGTAGACTGCGGATTGGCCTTCCCTACAGATGATATGTTGGGAATTGATTTGGTTATTCCGGATATCAGCTACATCAAGTCCAAGATTCATAAGATGAAGGGCTTTGTGATTACCCATGGCCATGAGGACCATATCGGAGCGTTGCCCTATGTATTACAGCAGATTAATGTGCCGATTTATGCCACAAAGCTCACCCTGGCTTTGATTCAGAGAAAGCTTGTGGAAAACGGCTTGGATAAGCTGGTGAAGATGAAGACCATGAAGTTCGGCCAAACCGTGAACTTCGGAGATTTAAAGGTGGAATTCGTAAAGACCAACCACTCTATTCAGGATGCGGCAGCCTTGGCGATTACCACTCCTGCCGGTGTGATTATTCATACCGGAGACTTTAAGGTGGATTATACGCCTGTTTTCGGGGATCAGATTGATTTACAGCGCTTTGCGGAACTGGGAAAGAACGGCGTTCTGGCTATGCTTTCCGACTCCACTAATGCCCAAAAGCCTGGCTTTACCATGTCTGAAAAGACAGTGGGAAGAACCTTTGATTTAATTTTTGCAGAGCATCAGAACAATAGAATCATTGTGGCTACCTTTGCTTCCAATGTAGATCGTGTGCAGCAGATTATCGATACTGCCGCAAAGTATAAGAGAAAGGTTGTGGTGGAGGGACGTTCCATGGTGAATGTTATCGCTGTGGCCTCCGAGCTGGAGTATATTCATATTCCGGAGGGAACCCTCATTGACATTGAAAACTTAAAGGATTATCCCGATGAGCAGACGGTTCTGATTACCACCGGTTCTCAAGGAGAGTCCATGGCGGCTCTGTCTCGTATGGCTACCGGTATGCATAGAAAGGTAAGCATTACACCTAATGACGTGGTAGTGATGTCTTCTCATCCTATCCCCGGGAATGAGCGGGCGGTAGACCGGGTTGTTAATGAGCTGTGTAAGCTTCATGCCAAGGTGATTATGCAGGATACCCACGTTTCCGGTCATGCTTGCGCAGAGGATTTAAAGCTTTTGTACTCCTTAGTAAAGCCTAAGTACGCAGTGCCCTTCCATGGAGAATTTCATCACAGAAGATCTGCCGCAATGCTGGCGGAATCTGTTGGTGTAGATAAGGATAAGTGCCTGATGCTGGACAACGGTGATGTACTGGAGTTCACGGCGAATGGAGAGGAAGTCAGCTACAGCATCAAAGAAAAGGTGCAGGCCGGCGGTGTTTATGTGGACGGACTGGGCATCGGAGATGTAGGAAATATCGTGCTGAGAGACCGTCAGAACCTGGCACAGAACGGCATCATTGTGGTGGTTCTTACCCTGGAAAAATATTCAGGACATCTGATGGCAGGACCGGACTTGATTTCACGAGGCTTCGTCTACGTGAGGGAATCTGAGGACTTAATGGAAGAAGCCAGGGTGGCGGTACAGGATGTGGTGGATGACTGTCTTTGTACCCATGTCAGTGATTGGGGAAAGATTAAGACCCAGATTAAGGATGGTTTATCCGACTTCCTTTGGAAGAAAATCAAGAGAAATCCTGTGATTTTACCGGTAATTATGGAGGTGTAAGCAGAAAATGGAGAAAAGAAGCTTCGTAAGGGCATTTACCCAAATCTTGATGAGTGTATCTGTACGCTTTCTTTTTCTCGTATTTCTTTTGTTTTTGATTTTGCAAGGGGTACAAGTTGCCTATCGTTATGGCCATGGTTTGATGTATGACCATGCCATGGAAGCTTCCCCGGGAAGAGAACTTACTTTGGATATTCAGGAAGGGGAGTCCTGGAAGGATGTGGGGGAAAGAGCCAAGTCTTTGGGATTGATTCAAAACGCCCAGGCCTTTGCTCTGAAAGCCAAGCTTTACCACAGTAAGTTGCTTCCGGGAAAATATACTCTGAGTACAGCCATGACCCAGGTGGAAATGCTGGACAGCATTACAGAGGAAGGAAAGAAAAATCAGGAATTAAGCGACAAAAACTTAGTTACTGAGACGGAAGACCAAAGCACCGAGGAAAGCCGAGAGGATCAGGAAATCGGTGGCGGAAATGAAAATGAATAGGAAGTACTTTGGATAAAAAAGACAGAATTAGCCAATTTATACAATCCTTTCTCCCGGAAAGAAGTGCTTTCCTGGAGGAGATTCGCAAGGAAGCGCTATCGGAGGCCGTCCCTATTTTACGGGAGGAAACCGCAGCGCTTCTTCGTGTTTGTTTGAAAACGAAGAATCAGCCTAGAATTTTAGAATTGGGGACTGCTGTAGGCTATTCCGCCCTGGTGATGATGGATGCCTTAGGGGGAGAAGGGGAGATTGTAACGGTGGAAAATTTTCCTCCCAGAATCGAAAAGGCGAAAAAGAACTTTGCGGCAAGTCCTTATCAGGATAAAATCACCTTACTGGAAGGGGACGGCA
>CAUUJL010000082.1:0-9386 GCA_963545375.1 uncultured Oribacterium sp. | reverse complement strand
TGCAGAGAAGCTTTTATGTTGGAGACAGCATTAAGCAGGAAGATGTAAAAGCAAAATTTGAACAGGGCGTTCTGAAGCTTTCCTTCCTGAAGGAAGGGGAGAAGAAACTTCCGGAGAAGCAGCCGATTATGATTGAAGGTTAAAGTTATTTGGAAAGCGATTCTGTTAAAATAAAAGTGTAGCCGAGAATATTCGGAAATTGGCTTTAAAATGCATTAAAAAGTAAAGGAGCTACAAAGTAGTATGTTAACTATTTTGTAGCTCCTTTTTTGTCTTTCTTTGTTATTAGTTGTCATTCTTTAATTGGAATTTAGACACCAGATCCTGCAATACATTGGACTGTCCGGACAGCTCCTCGGAGGCTGCGGCAGACTGCTCCGCTGTTGCGGTATTGCTTTGTACCACAGAGGAAATCTGATCCAGTCCGGAGCTCAACTGTACAATGCCCCGGGCTTCATCCTCGGAAGCATCGGAGATTTTGGAAATAATATTTGTAATGCCTTCCGCTTTGGTTTTCACCAAATCCATAGATGCTGCGGTTTCTTCTGTGATTCTTGCTCCGCGAGATACGGCATCAATGGTTTCTTCAATCAAGTCACTGGTATTTTGAGCAGCCTTTGCGGACTTCTGTGCCAGATTTCCGACTTCATCAGCCACTACGGCAAAGCCCTTTCCGGCAGCACCGGCTCTTGCGGCTTCGATGGCGGCATTTAGGGAAAGGATATTGGTTTGGAAAGCAATATCGTCAATGGTTTTGATGATTTTTCCGATTTCATTGGACTTTTCCGTAATTTCCTTCATAGCCATAGACATTTCTTCCATTTTTTGGTTACTGAGCTCTACAGCTTCCACGGAAGACAGACTGAGTTTATTGGCTTCCAAGGATTGTTCTGCGGTACTCTTAATCTTATCGGAAATCTCACTCATGGTGGCACTCAATTCTTCTATGGAAGAAGCTTGTTCTGTAGAGCCTTGAGATAGAGACTGTGCTCCGTTGGATACTTGTTCTGCTCCGCTGTTTACCTCGGATGCGGAACGCTTAATCTCCTCCATAGTATTGGATAAGTCTGTAGTAATATCCCTAAGGGAAAGCAGCAATGGTCGGTAGTCTCCTTTGTAAAGGCTTTCATCAGAAAGGTCGACACGGAAATTTCCGTGGGAAACAGAGGAGAGCTTTTCGTTTAAGTCCTGCATAATGCCCTTAATCTGCTGCATGACTTTCGCAAAGGCCCGGGCAATGGTGCCGATTTCATCCTGGCGCGTATATTGGATTTCTACATTTAAGTTTCCATCTGCCACCTGATTTCCGACCTTGGCCATCATTTGCAAAGGCTTCAAGGAGGAACGAATTAAAAGATTGGTAATCAGTGTCAGTAAGACTACACCGCAAAGCACGATAATGGTGGATACGGTGATCAAGCGCTTGGTCACTCTCAGGTATTCGTTACTGGAAATGCTCATAAGACTCCAAAGCGTCGTTCCATCCAGCTGTGTGGGAGCAAAATACAGACGTCTGCTTTGTCCGCTCTTATTCTGTAAAACCACATGGAAGGGTTTGTCTTCCTGCATTTTACTGAGCAGCTCCGGTACATCCTTTTCGTCCAATGCGTCATTTAAGGTTTTTTCTCTTAAATCTTCTCGAGAGCTGTAGAGGAAATTTCCCTGGTCATCCATTACCGAGGTAAAGAGGCTTGGGAAACGGCTATCTTCCCGTGCCAAGATATCAAAGGCGGAAAGATTAATTTCAATGTTGACGACACCTTTGAATTCACCGTTTACAATAATGGGAGTGCAAACGGTGATTAAGGAATACTCCGGATTCTCATCATCATGATAAAGGGAAGTGATGGTGGTCTTCTGGGTTTCCTTGGCAGTTTTATAATAGCCCTTGTCTTTATAATAGGAATAGGGATAATTGATGATATCTCTGGTTTCTGCACTTTTTACGGTAAGATAGGGGGCATAATCCGTTATGCCGGGAATCAAAACTCCCGGCTCAAAGAAATAGCCTACGCCTGTAACATAGGGATTACTTTTTAAAGTAGAGTACATAGCGTTCATCATAACGACTTCTGCATTGTACCGGCTGGCGGGAATTTCCTGATTTAAAATGCGGGAACGAAAAGTAGTGTTTTGCATGGGAGTAATCTCCTGCACTTCTCTGTTGCCGTCATTAAATTTATTGATTCTCCAGGGATTGGCGGGAGCGCCTCCCACAGCATCATTTTGATCCCAGACAAAGCTGATGGATTCCATCATACTATCGGCTAATGTTTGCACTTGAGTAAAAACCCTTCCGGTTTTCTCATTGGTGATATCCAGCAAATCTTCCATGTTTTTGTTTAAGTTGGCTTTTACGGATTTACTTCCCATGGTTACGATGGGAACGCTTAAGCTGCAGAGAATCAAAAGCCCTACAATGCCCAAGAGCATCGATAATCGGGAGCCCAGACTTCTGCTTTTTTCCGTCTTCTTTTGTTGTCCTGTTTTCTTCATTTTACATACCGGTCCTTCCTTGAATAGATATATGATAAAATTCACACAAAAATTGGTGGCATTTTCCACGATTAGGGTTTTTATAAATAAAATATTTTTGGCTTGAATGGAGATTCATTGGGTAATCTCGCTCTCCATCGGTACGAGCTCATTAGTCTTTTCGGTTCATTCGACAGATTTTCCTTTTTTTATAAATCAAAATAGAAAAGATTGTGCTATACTGTTTTCATCTTTAGAAAACGGCAAGAGAAGAGTTACTCGTATGAGGCAGAGGTTTATGCCTTCTCTTATATTTGACGATTAAGTATAGGTTACGGTAGACTTTTGTGAGTTTAGACCGAAGTTTTCGTGCTTATGAGACAGAAAGAAGATATGCATCTAAGGACATAAACACGAAGGATATTTTTGTGACAAACAGAGCATTCTATTGTGGATATCCGGAGCGGAGATGAGAAATAATTCCTTCATCAAAAAACATCAAACCGTCATTCTTTTGTTCCTCTCCATTTTGGTGGGGCTTCTTGTGATGCGCTATATTCTGAGTGATGTAGGACGAGTGCCGAAAAGTGATTATAAAGTGCTGAAGAACATGAGCGTAGAAGTACAGCACGAGGATGGAAGTGTAGATAATTTTCAGAGCTATCTGTTTAATTTTTCTTCCCGGAAAGATCATATCATCATGCATCTTCCCTTGGAATCGGATTGGAAGGCGGAGTATCAGACGATAAACTTCTTTTTTTATAACAGTGTGGTGAAGGCCTACTACAAGGACCAGTTATTGGTGTCGTATGGAGAAAATCTGAAAAGACACATGATTGGACACCTGAAAATCAGTATACCGGTTCCGTTGGAGGCTTATGGGGATGAGATTCGGGTGGAAATCGATCCGCAGCTGAATATTCTGGAGGATAATTTTGATGTTCCGATTTTGATGTCCAGAGGAACTGAGTTTTATTATCCTATGATTAGTCAGGAAACCACTTATCCTATTTTTGTGATGACCTTGATTGGATCCTTTATAGGAATCATTATTTTTGCTTTCTTCTTTAAGACCCATGTGTATGCCAGTGAAGGAATGTGGCTATTCTCTCTGGTTTTTGCTATTACCCTCTGGCATCTGGGCAATACCGGCCTGGCCTATTTGCTTTTCCCAAGAGAGGATTTAAGTGCGGTTTGCGAGTATGTGGGGATGTATTTGTTACTTCCTACGGCTCCTTTGTACGCCAGCTATGAAACCTCAAGGAAGGTAGTCAGAGAATATCTTAGAGTAGTCGGCACTATTTTCTTGGCATTCTTCCTGCTTTGCCTGATTCTTTATATTTTTCCTACGGGATTTCAATATACCGGGCATCTCCGTCTGGTACAGACGGCACAGATCGTAATGGTATTTTCCTCTATGGCAAGCCTGCTTTTCCCCGGAAAAAAGGTAAAGAATAATTCGGACTATATCTTAGGCTATGGTCTGGTTTTTGTGGCCGTTTTCGGTATTTTAGAACAAATTAGAATCATTTTGGCCGGCAGTATTACGGAGAAATGGCCGGAATTTTTGCAAAGCTTTGTTACCACAGGATTTTCAAAGATTTTAATTCTGCTTTTGATTGTTGTTTTTATTACCTCCTATGTCTTTAAGGTTATTCTGATTGCCCAGGCCGGTATCGAAGAAAAGCATTTAAAATATCTGGCGTATACAGATCGTCTGACAGGTCTTGGGAACAGGCAGTATTTGCAAGATCAGTTGGAGGTGTTGGATCACAGTAAAAAGAAGGACTATGCCGCTATCTTTATGGATATCAACGACTTAAAGCTGACCAATGACCTTTATGGCCATGAGTCCGGAGATCGTTTGATTCAAATGGTGGCAGAGGCCATTCAGGATGCCATGGCAGAGGTGGAAGGCTTTTCCGGAAGAAACGGTGGTGATGAATTCGTCTGCATCGTGTTCCCCGCAAGTGCAGTGTTTGAGGTGGAAAATAAGATTAAAGAGTATTTGCGAAATACGAAGGAGAAACAGAATCCGCCCTTCCCTGTAAGCATTTCCATGGGAAGTGCCAGCTATCGAGAGGTTGCGGAGAAGCTCCCCATGGAAAAGAGAGAACATCTCACTGTGAGTCATGTGATTCGACAGGCAGATGGAAAGATGTACGACGATAAGTATAGAATGAAAAAAAGTAGAGATCAGGAAATTTCTTTTTAAATAATGGGAAACAAAAGGAAAAGGACTTTGAAAGAAGGTTATGGGGATATCCCCGGTTCTTCCAAAGTCCTTTTTGATGTTAATGGAATTTAGCCGGTATCAGGGCTAGCATAAGGAATATGTTTAGCTCTGCTTAACGGTATTTCTGGAAAGTGATGTTTTGAATCAGGATGGGGTTGGATACAGGCGCATCATCTTGATTGGTTTCCTGAGAAGCAATCTTTTCTACTACGTCCATTCCTTCATAAACCTGTCCAAATACCGTGTAGCGTCCGTCAAGCTCGGGAATTCCGCCCACTTCCTTGTACTTTGATTTTACATTCTCCGGAAGAGATAAAAGAGGAAGAGCTGCTTCATTACGAATCTTACTGCACTGCACGATATAGAACTGATTTCCGTTGGTATGGGGACCGTTATTTCCTAAGCAAAGTGCTCCGTTAAAGTTGTGTAGCTCCATGTTTACTTCATCCGCGAAGAAACCGTTATAGCTGGACTTTGCCTCGTCTCCGGAACCATCCAAAGCACCGCCCTGAATCACGAAATCTTTGATGACTCTGGCAAATGGTGTACCGTTGTAGAAGCCCTGCTTGGATAGGGTGATCCAGTTCTGTACGGCAATAGGAGCCTTCTCCGGGAAGAGACGCATCTTGATCACTCCGGCATCGGTGGTCATAATACAAACTTCTTCACCACGTTTTGGCTTATCCAACTGATAAATCTTTACGTCGGATACATCTACGCCCTTGTCATTCCAAAGGATGCCTACAATCTTCCATTTGAGCCCCTGGGCATCTCCCAGTCTTGCCATTTTCAGAAGGACAGTATGTTCCGTTACCTTGTTCTTTGCTTCGGTAGTCTGGAACTTTAATTCCATGATTCCTCGTAAATCATTGTACTCATCGGTTCCGTTTACCCGATGAAGCACCGGCATCTTGGTATAGGTATAGCGGATATCCTTCTTCCCCTCAAAAGTCCGGAAGTAGTTGCGAATAGCTTCCTTTTCCTCTTCGGAAATATCTGGAACAATGTAATCCTCGATACCCTTATGCTCCTTGATATCCTTGATGAATTCTTCAAAGCGTTGTTTTAGTTCGCTTTCATCCCAATGGCGGGACAGAAGCTGCCAGCTTTGTACTTCCTCATCGTAGTTTTTAGCAAAACCGGTGATGGCGGTGAGGGATAGAGCAGTCAGCAATGCGCAGCCGAATGCAAGAGCCGATTTTAAGAATGATTTTCTCATAAAGCCTCCTTTCTGTCATGAGAACTTGTGCTGATTTACAATCAATCTTTGTAAACCTGAATTTATATTTAGATAATAATACCAAATATAAACTATTTTTTAAATACTTTTTAGAGGAAAAATAAATGTATACAGAATGGGGAGGTGAAGCTATAGGAGCGGTATGGTCAAAACCTACTAGGAAAATATAGTTGCTATGCAACAGACTATGGAAATACAGTGGGTATGCAACAGACTATGGAAAACAGTAGTGATGAAAGGGACAGAGTAAATAGGGTGTGGTATTTCCTTGGAATTCAAGGTAAGATGAATTATTATATTTAGACCAAAACGACTGAAAAAATAAGTGGGAGAAATCATGAAGGCAAGGCATTTAGAAATTTTAGAAGAAAAGGGATTTCCGGTTCCGAAGTTTATCCTGGTTTCGGAAAATGAGGAAGTGAATCTTTCTTTTTCTGAGAAGGAAAACTTTTCCGTTCGCTCCAATTTTTCCTTGGAGGACAGCGGAGAGCACTCCTTTGCCGGACAGTTTTTGACTCGCTTAAATGTGAAAAGGGAGAAGGTTAAGGAGGCGGTGCAGGAGGTTTTTGCTTCCTACGCCGGAAGTTTGGAATATAAAGAAAAGGCGAATAGAGGAAAGACGGGATACGATCTAAAACAGCAGGGTAAAGGAGCACGACAGGAGAACATAGAACGGCGGGAAAACGCAGAACAGCGGGAGAACGCAGAACAGAAAAAAGCAGAATTGTTGGGAGAAACGGTACTTATTCAGGAAATGTTGTTTCCGGAAAAGTCCGGTGTTCTGTTTACGAAAAACCCCAAGGGTATCCTTAGTGAAATGGTGGTGGTTCTAGGGCAGGGTTTGGGAGATAAGGTGGTGGAGGATCAGGAAAATGTACTGACCTACCACTATTTTCCGGGGGAATGCCTGTACCGGGAAGGGTATGGCATGAATCATATTGTAAAGGAGGAAAATTCCAAGGAGGCTGTCCCGCAGGAAGAGAAGTTACAAGGCTTTGGCTTGGAAGAGGAAGAGCTGAAAACTTTGTTTACTCTTGGAGAGGAAATAGAACAACTTTTTCAGAAACCCATGGATATAGAATTTGCCATTGAAAAGGGCAAGATTTACATTTTACAGGCCAGAGAAATCACCACCTTGGACATGCAGCTTCCTATTCGGATTTTGGACAACAGCAATATCTCCGAAAGCTTTCCGGGAATTTGCCTTCCTTTAAGCGAGAGTTTTGCCGGAAAAATGTATAGCGGAATTTTCACTTCTTTAGGAAGACGCTTTCTGGGAAAGAGAGTCTCTTCCTATGAGGCACTTTTTCAACGCATGGTGGGGGGATTTTCCGGAAGAATGTATTATGAAATCTCCTCCTGGTACGATATTTTGCGCCTTCTTCCCTTTTCCGGGAGAATCATTCCGGTATGGCAGGGGATGCTGGGGGTATCCAACGAAGAAATATCCTTTTCCAAGAAGAAACCTGGCTTCTTTTTAAAGTGTAGAATCGCCCTTTTGTTTTGCTATTATTTTATAGTTTCCCAAAGGAAAATGAAGGAGCTGGACAAGTTTTTCCAAGAGCGCTATGCCTCCTATAGCAAAAGAGTGGAAGAGGAGGAAGAAGCTCAGGCACTATACCGGATTTTTTTGGAAATGAAGGAAGACCTCTTACGGGAGTGGGATATTACTTTGATGAATGATATGGTGTCCTTTATCAGCACCCATTTGTATAGGAAGAAAACGGCATTTTCCTTAGAAACCATGAAGCCGGTACGAGCGCTTTCCGCCTTAAAGTCGGTAGCAAGAAAGCATGGCTTAGACAGCGAAGAATACCGCAGGGAAAAGAAACAATATATTTCTGCCTATGGAGACCGGATAGAGGGAGAGCTGAAGCTGGAAACCAGAACCTACAGAAGCAATGAAGAGCTTCTGGATCGGTGGATTTTGGATGCTTTAGAGACGGAAGAGACAGATTGCTCGGAAAAAGATTGCGAAGAGACGAGCCGTATGGAGAAGCCTTCCGAGCAGAAACAGCGAAAGTCCTTCCTTTATCGTCTTGCCGAATCTTCCTGTAACAATCGGGAGATTTCCCGCCTTCATCGCACAAGATGCTTTGGTCTTATGCGAAGCATTGTAGATAAAATCGGAGAGAAAACCATAGGCTTTGATGTTTACTATCTTAGCTTAGAGGAATTAGAGGAAATGCTCTTTACCGGCAAGGATTTTTCCTTGAAAATTGCGAGAGAAAGGGAACTTCGGAAGGCCTATGAAAGACTTCCGGTTTTGTCCCGGGTAAAGCTCCTGGGAAAGGTGGACAGAGATCCTTTGGCAGGAGAGATTCGTGTTTTAAGCTATGAATCCTTCAAGGGGAAAAGCGGAAAGTCGAGTGTTCCATCTTCGCAAGAGCCCACGAACTTTGAAAGCAGAGGAAAAACGGAATCTACTCCTAGAGTTTTCTTTGGAAGGGGCGTTTCCAAGGGCATTTTCCGAGGAGAGGTTTTAAAGATTACAAGCTTACAAGGGATAAGGGCAACGGAGGCTAAGGGGAAAATCCTCTTAAGCTATTCTACAGACCCGGGTTGGTTCCCCTATCTGGATATGGCGGAAGGACTCATTACGGAAAGAGGATCTCTCCTGTCCCACAGCGCCATTCTCGCCAGAGAACTGGAAAAGCCTGCAGTGGTCAATATTCCGAATATTATGGAGGAGCTGCAAAGCGGAGACATCGTGGAGATAGATGGGGATTTAGGCATTTGCAGTGTCATAAAGCAAAAGGAAAAATAGGATTGCAAGACAAGTGAGAGGGGAAATCCGAAACTTTATTCTCCCACTTGTTTTAAAATAGAAAGGGAAAATGAAGAACTATCGAATCAAAGCGGTAAAGGAAGAAGGGGAGAGGAAGCAATTTTTAAATTTTCCCCCTATGCTTTATAAAAAGTCCTGTCTTATGCAGGAGCGGAAAATGGAGGAAGCGGTACTTTCCGGAAAGCACATTTTAGTACAGGGAAATCTTCGTTTTCTGCCCTTTCTTTGTGTGGGCTTAAAGGAGGGAAAAGAAAGCGTAGTAGGGCGGATTGCTTTAACGCTGTATGAAGATGAGGACTACGGCTTTGTGGGCTTCTATGAAAGCATAGAGGAAGAGGAAGTGGCTCTGTTACTTTTAGAAGCTTGTGAAAGGGAAGCCCAAAAAGCAGGAAAAAAAGGCTTAAAAGGGCCGATTGACCTTTCTTTTTTCGGAAGGTATCGCTTTGCTTTGGAAGAGAAAGTGCCCTATACGGGAGAGCCTGCGAACAAAGCTTACTATCCTTCTCTTTTTGAAAAAGCAGGCTTTCAGATTTGTAATACTTATGTCTCCCACTTTTATGATGCTTTGGAGCCTTCCTATGAGAATCTAAAGGCAAAGAAACGCTTGGAACATTTTCAGGAAAAGGGCTACCGATTTTTGCACCCTA
>CAUUJL010000081.1:0-9390 GCA_963545375.1 uncultured Oribacterium sp. | reverse complement strand
TCTTTTCCGTAAAGGCAACGGGTTTCTCTTCCTAAAATAGCGTTGCCGCTACCTTCGTTGATATTCACGCAAAGACCAATAATCTTTTCCTGAATTTTTCTATTTTCCTCGCAATGTCCATCAGCCTCGCTTTGTGTATCCACTCCACAGTGCAGCTCTGCTCTACTTTGTGTATCCATATCGCATTGCATATCCGCCCTGCTTTGTAAACTGCCTTCCTCGTCATTTAGCGAGAGTCCCTGCAACCTCTCCCAAAGCTCCTTCCCATGAGCCAGACTTCTGCCATTAATAACAAGGCAAAGCAGGATTTCTCCGGTAGAAAATCCCTTTCTTAGAAAAATGTGGCGAAGCAGACCCTTCCCTGTTTCTTCCTCATAGCCGGAAATCTTGTATTCCTTTGCCCAGTCTTTGATACAGTTTAAAATCAAGGGATTCTCTGCACTGTTAATCAGGCAATCCTCGGTTTCGATAATGCGGTGGCTATGGAAGCCGTAGAAGCCCATACTAAGATCAGAAGATTTTTCTTTAGCTTCTATTTTATTCTTTCCAGGCCACTTCCCATCCACTTTCCAATCCGAAACAGAAGTTGCCCCTCCACTTCTTATTTCCTTCCTACTCTGCACCGGATACTGGGCTTTATTCCTATAGCGAGATAGAACCCCTCCCAGAATTTCCTCCTTTTTGCTCTCTACTTCCTCCGGAGAAAGTCCGGCAATGCGAATCAGACTTTGGGCTATTCTGTCCTCTTTCCAGGAAAGTTCCTTTTCATAGGATAAATGTTGTAGCTGGCAGCCTCCGCATTTTCCCGCTACAGGACAGAGGGGTGTAATGCGGTAAGGGGATGCTTCCAGAAGCTTCTCCACCTTGGCATAGGCGTAGCTTTTTTTCACCTTTAAAATCCTGGCTTCTACCTTATCTCCCATCACGCTGTCTTTCACGAAAAAAACCAAGCCGTCTTTTTTTCCGACGCCCTGGCCTTCCTCTGTCAAATCTGTTATTTCCAGCGTAATCAAATCATTCTTTTGGAGAGAATGCTCTTTATTTTTCAACTTCGTTTTTTCGGATATATTTTTTTCTGATTTTCTTTGATTAGACTTATTCTTCTCGGACTTGTTTTCCTCGGTCATATTTTTTCCTAACTTAGTTTTGGCAAACATATTTTTTCCTGACACTATTTTCCCCTGAATATATTTCTCTCGCTTTTAGCTATTTCTTTCCCGATAAACCAACAAAAAGGCTTATCCCTATAGCTATTCCAAAAATCACAAAAATAATCAGCATATTTTTCTCCTATAGGCTAAAACTCTATCCAACTCCCTCTGTGCTAAAGCTCCATCCAATTCTCTCCGTACTAAAAAACTCTGTCCAATTCCCTATGCACTGAAGTTCCATCCAATTCCGTCTTTCTCTACCACTTCAAAATCAAACTTAAGAGACTCAAAAAAGGGAGTGTCCCCTGCTTTAGGAGAATCATCTTATCCGAGCTGATGGCGCCGTATACCGCCACCAAAAACATGATGCTGCATAGCACAAGGCAAAGCTCCACATTGGCACCGGGACTGAATATACCGTAAAGAAGAGCCAGACCCAGCAGACCGTTATAGATTCCCTGATTTTTAAATAGAGTGTTGATATTTTTATTTCTTAGTTCTCGAACCGACATTTTGAAAACTCGAGAAGTGCTGTCGCTGTCGGTCATAAAGGTTTCCAAAAGCATGATGTATAAAAACAATCCTGCCGTAGCACTCATCAGGATTTTCTGGACTGTGGTGATTTCCATCTTATTTTTCTCCCTATGAAACTGTAAGGTTTCTTCTACTACTCTGGCGTAAAACATATTGCCGTAGAGATAGCGGTAACCGCCATTTTCTTTTTTGGCAATGGGGTGACTGTATTTTATCGTCTTCCCTTTCGCCATGTTTTTAGCAAATTCCTCTGCCAATGCATCGGTGTATTTGCCTCCGTTTTTCTCCACATAATACAAAAAGCCGGGGCCGTAATTATAAGCCTGAATTACTGCTTTTTCCTCCAGCCCCAAGGCTCTTGCCTTTTCCTTTAAATCCTTATAATACTTTAGTCCTTGTTCAATGGAGGCATCCGTGTCCAATGTATTTACCGGTAGGCCCTTGGACTCACTGGACTGCATTACATCCTTTAATTTGCCGTGGGATTCCACTGTCATAATGGCAAAGAGCACATCCAAGTCCTCTTCCAGTCCCTTTTCTTTGGCTACCCGCTCCATAGCGGCCTGGTGCTTTAGGACGGAAGCCGGAAAATACCATTGGGTCTGATGGGCTTTTCGGAATAAAAAAATTCCGAAAAGAAAGAGAAGGAAGAAGGCGGAAAAAAGCTTGATGCCTTCCATAAAGGAAGCAGTTCTGTCCTGCTGCATTTTCGCTTTTTTCCCTTGAAAAAAGGAGAAAAATCCCTTTTTCTTTTTGCCTCTTCCTTTCGCCATTCCGTTTCTTTAATCCTCTTAAGCTATTTGAAATAGATTTCCATTTTCTTCTCTAATTTTCTAAAACCATTGGAAATAGATGTCTATTCCCTTATCTAGCTCTCTAAAGCCATGTAAAATAGATTTCTATTCCCTTATCTGCTTCTCTAAAGCCATGTGAAATAGATGTGTATTTCCTTATCTACTTCTCTAACGCCATGTGAAATAGATTTGTAATTCCTGATCCAAAGAAATTTTATTTACACTTTTTATAAGCTTGACACCGCATCCCGAAGCTGAATCAGTCCCTGTTCCAAAAGCTTCCGGGAGCAGGCTACATTCAGACGCATAAATCCGGAAATTTCCTTTCCGAAAGATACGCCGGCATTTAGGCCGATTTTTGCCTTATGCACCATAAAGTCATTCAGTTCCTTATCGCTCATGCCTAAGCCTCGGCAATCCAAAAGCATCAGATAGGTGGCATCCGGCACATGAACCTTCAGCTTGGGAATTTCCCGATGGACAAAATCCTCCACAAAGCTTAGGTTTGCCTCCAGGTAAGGCAGGAGCTGGGAAAGCCATTCTCCACCCTCACGGTAAGCCGCTTCCATAGCCACGGAAGAAAAGGCATTGTTTCTGTGGATATCCATTCTCGTCCAGAACAAGTCGAAATCCTTCTTCAGCTCTTGATTCGGGAAGATGGTGGTGGAGGCCTGTAAGCCTGCCAAGTTAAAGGTCTTACTTAAGGATACACAGGTAATCACCGTTTCCTTTGCCAATGGAGAAACGGTTACGGCGCGCAAATGCTTCTTCCCATGGAAGATAAGGTCAGAGTGAATTTCATCGGAAACCACCAGCACATGGTGCTTATGGCAGATTTCAATCATTTTCTGCAGCTCTTCTTTTTCCCAAACCAAGCCCAGGGGATTATGGGGATTACAAAGAATAAAAATCTTGGCTTCCTTTGCCTTCTCTTCAAAATCAGCAAAATCCACCTGCCATCTGTCTTCCTTTTCCACTAAAGCATTGGCCAAAACCTTTCTGCCGGCCATATCCGGAATATCCCAGAATTCTGTGTAAACCGGGCTTTGAATCAGGATTTTATCATCCACATGGGAAAAGGTACGGACAATGGCGGTAAGGCTCTGTACTACGCCTAAAGACCAGGACATCAATGCGGTATCAGGACACCAATCATAGCGCTCCTTTTCCCAGTTCTGTACTGCTTCAAAATAAGAATCCGGTCTGGAAGTGTAGCCAAAGATGCCTTCTTCCGCCCGCCTTTTGCAGGCATCGATAATGGGCTGAGCTGTTTTAAAGTCCATATCCGCAATCCAAAGAGGAATTAAGTCCTCTGTACCGAACTTTTTGATTCGCTCGTCATACTTTGCACAGCGAGTTCCCTTTCTATCGATTACTTCATCAAAATTGTATTGCATTGGCTTACTTCCTTTCTTGCTTCTCTGAATAATTTTTCATCCGGTTTTTGCTTTATTTCCTTCGAAAAAGAGCTGCCTTTAGCCGGGTTTTTACTTTATTTCTTCCGAATAAGAGCCGCCCTTAGGCGGGCTTTCACTCTCTTCCAAACTTTCCTTCAGCCGGCTTCCTCCCGAACTCTAAGTTCACCTAAGTTTTCCGCAGTTTTCTCTGTGGTTTTTTCTGCATGTTTCCCTACGTTTTTTTCTATTGCTTTTTCTGTTGTTTTTTCTACTGCTTTTTCTGCTGTCTTTTCTACAGTCTTTTCCACTACCTTAGAACTTTCTTTTTTCTCCTGCTGCCCTTCCGGCTTCTCCCCGGAAACTTGAAGATTTTCCTCTTTTTCCTGAGAAAGAGCATTGGCACAGGAGTCCTCGACTTCCTCTGTAAAGGCAAATAACGCACAGCCGAAGCCCTTTAGAGGGTAGGCAATGTGATAGTCTCTTCCGTCACATTCTCCCTTGACCACGGGGTAGAACTTTTCTTCCTTACAAAGTCCTTCTTCTGTAAAAAGAAGTCTTGCTTCTTTTGCCTTCGGCATACCTACCCAGTATTCTTCATGATCCACAGGCGTCATATTTACCACAAAGAGCAGGCTTTCCCTATGCTGTTTCGGATTTATAGTAGAAGCGCTCTGGCCGTCTTCTGAAACTTTATGGCCATCCTCTAAGAGATTGCCGTTTTCTGAAACTTTATTGCCATCCTCTACGATATTGCCCTCTTCTGCCACTGCTGCAGCGCCATTCTTCCCTCCTGCCTTGGCAGAAAGGGCCAGATGGTTTTTCGGGTTACGGATAAAGCTGTAAATAGAACGGCTGGCGTCATCCGCATTGACCCAGGAGAAGCCTTCATACAGATAGTCCGCCTCATACAGAGCCGGATAGCTCTTATACAGTTGTAACAGATCCCGTAAAAAGAAATGCAGGGAACGGTTCTCCTGCTCTTCCAGTAAATGCCAGTCAATAGAACAGTCCTCGTTCCACTCCCGATATTGCCCGAAATCCTGTCCCATAAAAAGCAGCTTCTTTCCCGCATGGCCCATCATAAAAAAGTATGCCGCCTTAAGGTTCCGGAACTTCTGTTCCCGGCTTCCCGGCATTTTCTCAATCATGGAACGCTTCAGATGCACTACCTCGTCATGGGAAAGCACCAGAATGAACTTCTCCGAATAGGCATAGCTCATGCCGAAGGTCAGCTGATTATGGTGGTAATTTCGATACATGGGATCTTCCTTCATGTAGCTCAGGAAATCATGCATCCACCCCATATTCCATTTGAAGTGGAAGCCTAAGCCCCCCTCGTCCGGAGACTTGGTAATATCCGGCCAGGCAGTAGATTCCTCCGCAATAATTACGGTACCGTCCTCTCTCTTTCGGATAATGGAATTCAAATGCTTAAAGAATTCGATGGCTGCCAGGTTACCGTTTCCCCCATAGATATTGGGGAGCCATTCTCCGTCTCTTCGGCCGTAATCCAGATACAGCATGGAAGCCACCGCATCCACCCGTAAGCCGTCAATATGATACATGTCGTACCAATAGAGGGCATTGCCAATGAGGAAATTCTGCACCTCTGTCTTCTCATAGTTAAAGACCTTGGTTCCCCAGTCCGGGTGCTCCCCTAAACGACTGTCCGGATGCTCGTAGCAGGCGGTTCCGTCAAAATCCGCCAGTCCGTGGGCGTCCTTCGGAAAATGTGCGGGAACCCAGTCCAAAATCACCCCGATACCGTGCTGATGCAAAATGTTGACCATCTCCATAAACTGTCTGGGATTGCCATAACGGGAGGTTGGCGCATAATATCCGGTCACCTGATAGCCCCAGGAGCCGTCAAAGGGGTGCTCCGCAATGCCCATCAATTCCACATGGGTATAGCCCATATAGTTGCAGTACTCTGCCAGCTGTTCTCCTGCTTCAATGTAGTTGATAAAGCCGTTATTTTCCGGACGGTTGCAACGTTTCCAGGAGCCCAAATGTACTTCATACACGGACAGGGGAGATTCTTCCGGATTTCTTTTCTTTCGCTCTTCCATCCATTTTCCGTCTGCCCAGGGAAAATCGGAAAGGTCTGCTGTAATGGAGGCGGTTCCCGGTCTGAATTCCGCCGCAAAGGCATAAGGATCCGCCTTATAAATCCATTCTCCCGCCTCTGTCAAAATGGCATATTTGTAAAGCTCTCCCATGCCCATTCCGGGATAAAAGCCTTCATAAATGCCTGTACTTTCTAAGGGAAGCATGGGATTCCTCTCCGGATCCCAGCCGTTTCGATCACAAACGATAGACACTCTCTTGGCATGGGGAGCCCAAACCGCGAAATGGATTCCCTCCTGCCCTTCAAAGCAAGCAGGATGAGCCCCCATCTTCTCATAAATTTTATAATGCCTTCCGTTTCCAAAAAGATACCGGTCTAACTCTGAAAGAAAACCTTCCATAGAACTCTCCTCCTCTTTCCATCAGCAGATGGGAATTATCTTTAGCCATGAAATCCCCAGCTTCCACACATAAGCTCTTTCCATCCGCAGATGAGAATTATGCTCTTTGTTTATCTTTTTAGTATACCTTATTTTTAGGGCTTTTGTCCTCTTATTTTTAGGGCTTTCCCCCTATTGTTTTTGAGATTTTCTCCTAAAGAAAGGGGCTGTAAAAAATCAAAAAACTATTTTGATTTTTTACAGCCCCTTCTATCTGCTTCTGTTATTTTAACTTAATGATTCTTCCTCCGTGAGCTTCACAGAAAACCTTGATATTTCCTTCTTCTGTCAGCTCCACCGGCTCCGTAGTCATCAGGTCAAAGGCAATACTCGCCTTCTTGGGAAGGGTTAAGGTAATATATTGATCCATGCTGTCATTGTTCAACACCGTAAGCACGGCGCTGTTTCCGTCCAATCGAAGATAGGCATAGAGTCTATGATCCAGATAAACCTCTTTAAATTCTCCGATTTGCAACTCCGAGTTCTTCCCGTGAATCTCCGCAAGCTTTGCAATATAGCTGGTAAAGGCATCCGGCTTATATTGGGATAGGGTGAACTTCGGAGCAAGAATTTCTCCCTCCTTTTCCCCTCTTTTTCCCGCCAAAGCGTACTCTCCTCCATAATACAGAGTAGGTCTTCCCGGCAGGGTGAAAAGCGCCATATAGATTCCCCAAAGATTTTTTTCCTCTTCTAAGACCGTGGCGATTCTATGGGTATTGGGACTTTCCAGAAAGAGCTGCATTTGCTTAGTTAGCTCTTGGTTTTTTCCGATTCTCTGAGCCAAATCATAGAAATTCTTCTCATTAAAGGCCTGACAAAGTCCCTGATAAAGCTCCTGATTGGCCAGGGATTGCAGGGTTTCCGTATTGATTGCTCTGGCCAGCTCTCCAATAAACTGCTCTCCCAAAAGGAAAAACTCCGGCTTCATTTGACTGCTGAAGTAGCGGAGGGATTTTTGAAAATGAATATCCACCGCTTCACTGTAGGCCAGACGCAGGCCGTCAATATCATAGGCGGAAATCCAGTGCTTTACCTGTTCCACAAGGTAACGCCGAAGCTCCTCATTGTCCAGATTGAATAAGGGATGTTCCGGCATATTTCTAAAGGATTGATAGGAAAAGGAATCCCCCATGGGGGAGCTCTTTGAAAAGTCTAAATCCAAAAACCAGTCACAATACGGGGAGGCTTCTCCCTTTTCCTGCAAATCTTGGAAGGCGAAAAAGCTTCTGTCACAGAAGGGGAAGGCTACATCCAAAACCACGCGGATTCCCATCCCATGGGCATCCTCTACAAAGCCTCGAAACTCTTCTTCCTTTCCCAACCATTCCCGAATCTGACGAAAGTCACCCGTGCCGTACTGCAAGGGATTCTTGGAAAACACCGGTCCCAGGATAATGCCGTCACAGCCTAAGACCTTTAAATAGGGGAGGTATTCCTCTAATTCCTTAATATTTCTATTCTCATCCCCGGAAAGGGTGGAAAGCACCGCCCCCGGCAGGATTTGATAAAAAATTGCGCCATCATACCAGGCCATGATTGCTCTCCTGTAATTTCTTCACAAAACGCTCTATTCTTTCCAAAGCCAGCTTTAAATTTTCAATGGAATAGGCGTAGGATATACGAATAAAGCCCTCTCCCGAATCTCCGAAGGCATTTCCCGGCACCACCGCAACCTTTTCTTCCCGAAGCAGCCGTTCTGCAAATTCCTCGCTGCTGAGGCCGAACTTCTTGATAGAAGGGAAAACATAGAAGGCTCCAAAGGGTTCAAAGCAGTCCAAGCCCATTTTCCGGAAATGGTACAAAAGCAGTCTTCTTCTTTCATTATAAGCATCCCGCATTTTCAGCACGTCCTCTTCTCCGTTCCGAATGGCTTCCACAGCGGAATACTGGGAAGTGGTGGGAGCGCACATGATGGCATACTGATGAAGCTTTAACATTTGCTTTAAAATGGGTGCCGCGCTGCAGGCATAGCCCAAGCGCCATCCGGTCATGGCATAGGCTTTGGAAAATCCGTTGATATACACGGTTCTTTCCCGCATTCCCGGAAACTCGATAATGGAATGATGCTCTCCCTTGTAGCAAAGGGCGGAGTAGATTTCATCGGTCAGCACATAGAGATTATGCTTTAAAATCAAGGGCACAATCTCTTCCAAATCCTCCTTCTCCATGATGCCTCCGGTGGGATTGTTGGGGAAGGGGAGTACCAGTATTTTTGTTTTCTCCGTAATAGCCTGCTCCAGCTTTTCCCTGGTCAGGCGGAACTGGTCCTTGGCTTCCAGGGCAATGGGCACCGGTACACCGTAGGCCATTTTTACACAGGGAGTATAGGAAACATAGCAGGGCTCCGGAATCAAAACCTCGTCTCCCGGCTCTAAAATGACACGCATAGCCAGGTCAATGGCCTCCGAACCTCCTACGGTAACCATAACCTCATTTTTCGGGTCATACTGCACCTGATGCTTCTCGGCCACGTAGTCGGAGATGGCTTCTCGAAGCTCCAACAATCCTGCATTGGAGGAATAAAAGGTTCTTCCCTTCTCTAAAGAATGGATTCCCTCTTCCCGAATATGCCAGGGGGTATCAAAGTCCGGTTCTCCCACACCAAGAGAAATGGCATCCTTCATTTCCGATACAATATCAAAAAACTTCCGGATTCCACTGGGACGTATATTTACAATCGCCGGGTTTAATTCCCTGGGCAAATTTTGTTGCTGTTCCTTGTTTTCGCTCATGCTCACTCTCTTATTTCTTCCTTGGAAAATTCCTTGCCGGCACCCCTACAATGTTATGGAGATACCTGCATTCTTTCATCCTTCTTCGGCGCCACCAGCTTGGTGCCGTGATCCTTGTAGCGCTTTAATACGAAGTGGGTGGCTGTGGAAAGGACAGACTCCATAGGTCCTAACTTCATGGAAACGAAGTTGGCCACTTCCTTCATGGTTCTTCCCTTTACGATTACGGTAAAGTCAAAGGCTCCACTCATCAGATACAGGGCATCCACCTCTTC
>CAUUJL010000080.1:0-9450 GCA_963545375.1 uncultured Oribacterium sp. | reverse complement strand
CAACAGCAAGCCTGGCTCCGGCTTTCTCTTCCTCCGCCCGATAAACCGCTTCGATCTCCGGAAGCTGGTCTTCTTCCGTATAATAGATTCCCGTCCGGTACTGGATGCCTCGGTCATTGCCCTGTTTGTTTACAGAGAGCGGATTGATCACCATGAAATAGTAATTCAGCAAATCAGTCAGGGAAATTTCAGCAGGGTCATAGTCGACCCGCACTGTCTCAGCATGCCCGTCATCCCGAGTCATCATCTGCTTTGCCATCTCTTGATCGATCTGATGATAACTCGCGACCTCTTGCACTGAACCGGCAGTATTTATCGAACAACCAGTCAGAAGAAAAATGGTCATCAAAATCAAAAACAACGGTCTTGGAACACCTGTGCGCCTTTCTTCCACTATTGCTCTCGTCTTTTTCATTCTATGTTACCTCGGTATATTCTAATTTATCTATGAGTTTTCATATTATCTATGGCAAACTTTCCACTTGCTGCAGCTATAGGAAGTCCTCCACCAGTTTGAATCCATTGACTTGCAAGGTATAAATTGTTTATACCTTTGATAATGCTCTTAACATACTTACTTTTATAACCTTTCTGTGGATTAAAGCTCATATATTCCCCTTTGTAGGCATTACACCAAGTTGTGAATGTAACTGGAGAATACGTTCCAAGCACGATGAGTTTACCCTCAAGCTGAGGGAACTTTTTTTCAACCCTTAATCTCAGTTCTTCTGCAATTCGCTGTTTTTCCTGATTATATTTCTCTTTATTATCTTTTAGCCCAAACCAGTAAGCATAATTTTCAGCATTTTGTAAAACATTACACTGAATAACTCTCTTTCCCATAGGAAATAGTGTTTCATCATAATCATAAACACGCATTCCACAAAAATTGTGTGTTTCTCCTGCAACATCATATCCGTCACAAGGAAAAATAATGCTTCCTTCAGGTAATTTCAAATCCGCTTCAGTAACTATTCCAAATGCAACCTGATAACCTGTATTAGAAACATAACCCTCCGGATTCTCATACATGTACCTAAGATTTTTATCCAAATATCCTTCATCAATTAAGTCATAGAAAAGAGAATGTGGATCTGCACACCAAATATAGTTATCTGAGTTGATAACCTTTCCATTATTACCAATAATATTAACAACCTGCTTATCTGCAATATTTATTTTTTCAATATTAACGCCTAAATGTAGTTTTCCACCCAAGGATTCAAATTTTGTAAGCATTCTACTAACCAAGCCAACAGAACCTCCCTCTGGAATAGCTGCTGTATTACTTGTATAAAAAGCATACGATGCAACAAAGGAGAGGGCAATGAAGTTGCTATTAAAGTAATTTTTAAAAATCGCTCTAATGTAATGATTTGTAAAACGATTTGTAAAGTCTTCCATAGACTGTTTTCCATATTCCTTTATAGCCTTATTAGCATCTTTCATACTCATTCCTAGTTTAATAAATTGTATTAGGTTCATATGAGCAATTGAAATATCACATGGCGGCTTTATACACTCTAAGCTTTTAGCACAGTCAAAAAACAAATTTAATTCTTTGGTATCTTCTGGAGCAAGTTCTAAAAACTCTTTTCTTGCTTTCTCTAAATTTCTCCACAAATGTAGTGTTACCCCGTCCATTTCCATACAATAAAAATATGGCTCACGATAAATCTCCAAACTATCAGAAAGAACTCCTAGATTTTCCCACATTTTATATAATTGTTCATCCTTATTGCATCCAACGAGAAAATGAATGCAATTATCTATATGATATCCTTGCCTATTCCACCCTGCACACTCACCACCGGGCATTTTGTTTTTTTCGTATATTTCTACTGAATATCCAGCCTGCAATGCATATATTCCAGCACTCAAGCCAGAAACACCTGCTCCAATAATTACTACTTTTTTACCCATATTCTCTTACTTTCTATATAAGGTCTTAGAACAATTTTAGAGCATCGGACAATACACAATGCTCATACATTACTCTAAGGAACTAAACAAATTCTAATGAGCTAACATCGATACTTTTCTTCGAATTTCTATAACTCACATGTCCATATGAAAATCCTTTTTCTTCAAATATTCCTTCAATTTAAAGGCACAAAAATAGGGGAAGGTATAAATCTGATTGGCATATCCCACATTTACGTCTCCAAGTTTAATACCAAAAGAAATATCCTGATATCGCTTATTGCTAATTAAGGTGGAAAGAGCTTTCGACTGATTGCTATTAGCCTTCACCTCTACCGGAACCAAAGCATTTTGGGTACGCACAAAAAAATCTTCCTCCAGGCTGGCATTTTCCTTCTTATAGTAATAGAGTCCTAAGCCTTGCTTCACAAAAGCCTCTGCAACAAAGTTTTCATACAAAGCCCCCTTGTACACCCCCAGGTTCTTATTGACTCTAAGGTCCTCCTGCGCCTCCTCATCCAAAGAAGAAATCAACAGACCGGTATCCATATAATATAGTTTGTATTTGCTTTCTTCGATATTTCCCTTTAAAGGAAGCTCGGGGAATTGGAGGCAGTTACATTCCATGATGATGCCTGCATCCTTCAACCAGTCGATGCAGCCGCTATATTCCCGGGATCTGGCATTCTTCGCCACCTTATTAAACTGAAACTTCTTATTTTCCTTAGCCAGCTGGGCGGGAATGCTTCGATAGACACAGATAATCTTTGTCTGATCCAAGCCCTCTGCATACTTTCTGACATCCTCTTCATAGTCCAATCGAATCTGATTCTGCAAATCCAGAGTACCGGAAAATGTCCCTGTCTCCAAATACTGCTTTACCACATCCGGCATTCCCCCAAGGACTGAGTAGGTTAGAAAGAGCTCTTTAAAAATGGAGAGCTCATTCTCGTTAAATGACTTGTTTTCCAGCATGTGGCTAAGGATACTGCCAATCTGCTCCTCCCTATAGCCCTTTGCCCAAAGAAATTCTTCAAAATCCATAGAAAACATTTCATAGTCCGTTTTAGAGCCAACGCTATTACTGTGAATTCTTTTATAATTTATGCCCAGCATGGAACCGCTACAAATCACATCATAATTTCCATCTCTATGGAAGGATTTCAAGGTAGTCGCCACATCAGGATTTTCCTGTATTTCATCAAAAAGAATAATGCTTTCCTTCGGAATAAACTGAATAGACGGGTCTGCCAATGTGATATTTCTGGTCACACTTTCCACATCATACCCATCTGCTAAAATCTGCATGAACTTTTTTTCCAGAGCAAAATTGATATAAACGATATTTTTATAGTTCTGTTTTGCAAAATGTAAAATGGATTCCGTCTTTCCTATTTGTCTGGCGCCCTTAATAATCAAAGGCTTATGCTTGGCATCCGCCTTCCATTCCTGCAAAAAATCATCTATCTTTCTTTTAAAATACATTTTTCACCCCTCCATAGAGGGATGGTATCACAAAAAAATAGCCACTTCAACGCCTTTCATCACATTTCATGAGCCACTTTTCGCTTTTCTCTCACATTTTATGAGCCACTTTTTGCATTTTTTCACATTTCATGAAAATAGCTTATCATAACCATATGATTTTATTCATTTGCTTCTTCAGCAATTTCTGTATACTCTTTAGGCTTTCTTTATAACAGACTCTTATCATGGACATTATCTTCAAATGATTAGACCAGCTCAATTGTGTCAACAGTGTTGACACTTTTTCATCGTCCTTATATAGCTCATAGAATTGCTTCATTCTATATAAACCTCTGCGGTTAAAAGCTTTTAATTCAGGATAGTTGGTTGAGAAAAATTCAGCTACATTATCAACGAAACCGGAACCATAAGATGCCTCCTTACTGCTCCATCGTAAAGAGAGAGTAAAAGTATCCCTTCTTTTCCATAAGCTCAGAGAATACTCCTTCCTCCAAAATCTCTCCTTCTTTTAACACGCATATCCGATCTACACGACTTAAAATTCTGGCATCCAAGTCATGGAGTACCAAAATCTCCGTGATATTCTCTAAGGATAAGAGGGAATCCAATACCAGATAGCTATTTTCCTTATCCAAAGCTGCAGTAATCTCGTCTGCAAGAAGAATAGGAGTTTTTCGAAGAAGACTTCTGGCAATATTGATTCTTTGCCGTTCTCCACCGGAAAGAGCCGATCCATTTTCCCCGCAAGGATAGTCCAAGCCTTTCTCCGAAATCAGATTCTTTAAACCGGACTTTTCAATGGCCTGCTTAATCTCCTCTTCACTGTATTTTTGAAAGAGCGTGATGTTCTCATAGATACTGCCGTCAAAAATAAAAACCTCCTGTTGAATATAGGAAATCGAACGAAATAGGCATTCCTCGGGAAGGGTAGAAAGAGCCCTGTTGCCAATGGAAATCTCTCCCCCTTGGCTTCCCTCTATCCCCATAAGAAGCTTTAGAATGGAGGACTTTCCTGAACCGGAAGCGCCCAGAAGGATCAGCTTTTCTCCCTCCTTTACCTGTAGAGTAAAGTCCTTCAAAACCTGCTTTTCCGGAGAATAGGAAAAGAAGATATGAGAGAAGCAAATATCTCCCTGTAAAGATGAGGTAGGAAGAGCTTTCTCAGGGGAGTCTGTAGCGATATGCTTATGATAATCGTCCTTAACGATTTCACCGCTCTTCTCCTGCTCCTGCCTCTCTTTCTGCTCCTGCTGTTCCTGCTGTTCCTTCTTCCCCTGCTCCCCTTTTCCTATCTTCTCCCAAAATTGTTCGGAAAGGGCGTAGGCGGTTCTTGCCTTACTGAGCATTCCCGGAAGCTCTGTCACCGGGTCAATGATATAGTTAATCAGTCTAGAAAAGGCCAGTACGGTTCCCACGGAAATGCTTTTGCTTCTATAGGCCACAACAGCGCATAAGAGCAAAATGGCGAATTGAGTAATGTAGCCGGAAATGGCGGCAAAGTAATTGATTTTCTCCACGCATTTTTCCCGCTCTTCCATGCGGCGTTCCACCTTTTGGCAGGTTTTATCATGAAGGGCAGAAAAGATTCCTTCCACCTTATAGGACTTAATGATGGTAAAGCCAACGGCAAAATCCTTTAAAAAGGCCAGATATTCCGCATTTTCCTTGGATAGCTTCTCCTCAATCTTCTCCATATTTCTTCCGGAGAAAAGAGCGGCAAAAAAGGGAATCAGGGAAATGAGACAGGCCATCATGGCTAAGAAAAGATTGTAGCGAATCATCACCAATACAGCCCCTATGCCGCAAATGACGATTTGCGAAAGTATGGGAATCTGGTCTAAAAAGTCCTCTTTGATTTTCTGTAAATCCGTATTCAAGGCAGAAAGATACACTGCCGTATTCTGTCCGTAAAACTCCGTCACCTTCTTTTTGGAAAGATAATGATACGCCGTTTTTCGGTACTGCAAAACTGCCTTGGTGCTGAACTTCGTCCGAAAATAGTAGGTACAAAGACCGGAAAAGCTCACCATCAGTAAAACCGCTACGGCCATTAGGATGATTTGATGTATACTGTAACGGCGATTTCCGGATAGGAAATCAATCAAAATCTGCATCAGTTGGGGCACTGAAAGAATACCCACGGACAAAACCGTGGTACCCAAAACCGCCATAAATAGATTTTTCCGATTGCCTTCAAAAAAGCTTTGACTTAAGGGATTACGCTGCTTCATAACTTTTCCTTCCTGCTGTCATAGTCTATTGTCCTATTTTTATACCCTTACGTACTCTCTTGTCACGCTTCTATACTTTTCTTCTATACTGTTCTTCTATACTGTTTCCCTATACCTTTTGAAAAATAAGCTTCCCGCTCTCCCCCTGTCGGTGTCTGGAATATTGAAGCTCTATACCTTCTTTTTCCAAAGCTTCTATCCCTTGAATTTTTTCCCTTGTTAGCTTCTCCCCGGGGAAAAGCAAAGGGATTCCCGGGGGGTACAGGCTAAGATATTCCAGGCAAATGCGTCCTTCTCCCACATGAAGACTAAGTTCCTCTCCATCTTTTAAGCCTTCTGAAATTTGCAAACTGTTGTCCGCTACAGAAATTTGATAAAGGGCAGAGGATAGGAGTTTAGAACAGAGTGGCTTTCCCTTCTCCTCCCCAAATCTTCTTTCTATATCCTTTAAGGCAAAAAACAAGCTTTCCAGTTCCTCATCCGAAATAAAGGGGCCTGTCATCAAAAGTAGATTCTCTCCGCTATGCATTTCCGATTCAATACCGTAATCCTCCCGAAGCATCTTGGCCAAATCCCGTCCCAGTCTAAGCTCGGGGATTCCTAGGGCTCGTAGGAAAATCTTAGAAAAATCCATAGCAAAGCAGGCTTCTTCCTTTTCCCACAGAAAGGAAAAATAAGAAAGCGTCCTTGCCTTCTCCCGAAAGCCCCTCATCACTTCCTTCCAATGAGAAAATAGTGCTTCTCCCTCTCTTTCCAAAAGCGTCGTAGCCTTTTCCAAAGATAGCATCAAAGGATAGGAGGGAGAGGTGGTTTGAAATACGGAAAGGTAGAAAGACAGCTTTTCCCTACTGTATCTTTGTCCGTTTCCCAATATCCAGGCACTCTGGGTTAAGGAACAAAGGGTTTTGTGGGGGCTTTGCACCACCAAATCCGCTCCTAAGGAAATGGCGGACTCCGGAAAGGAAGTTCCCCTTTTCGGAGAAAAATGGGCTCCGTGGGCTTCATCCACCAGAAGGGAAAGGCCATTTTCATGGCAAAGTCTTGCAATTCCTTCTACATCAGAAACTACTCCCTCATAGCTTGGGCTGGTAAAAATCAAAGCCTTACTCTTAGGAAACTCCTTAATCAGTCTTTCCACTTCCTTCAAAGAAACCGAGCCGAAGCAGGAAAAATCCTCCCAAAACTCCGGTAGAAGAAAATGAATCTTTGCCTTTCGGAGAGAAAGGGCATAAAAAACAGAGCGGTGGCAATTTCTTGCCACCACTACCTCATCTCCCTCTTCCAGCAGAGTGAAAATGCCTGCCTGCAAACCGGAGGAACTGCCATTTACAAGATAGAAGCAATCCGGACAGCCATAGTAGGCGGCGGTGCGATTCATGGCTTCCTGCAAAATTCCTTCCGGAGCATGGAGATTGTCCAGCTCTTCTACCTCTGTGTAATCATAAGCATAGGGAAGGGCTGTACCCATGTCCTTCTTTCTTTGGTGCCCCGGCATGTGCAGAGGCAGGAGTTTTTTTTCATTGTAGTGCTGAAAATATTTTTCTAAAGGAGAAGCGGAAGGATTCCGCCCCTCTTTCGATTTGTCCTTCATTTTCCTTCCTTTATAGATTCTTCTCCAAATCCTCTACGATCTTCTTAATGGTTCCCTCTTTAAAGGGATTCATCAGACCAACCTTTTCCTCCAGTTCCGTAAAGAACAGGGATGCGGAGTACTTGGAGAACTCCATATAGCTCTTCCATGCTCCCTGGAAATCCTTATCCATCCAAGCCTTGTACTGTAAGGCATTGATGCCGGCAATGCAGTAGTCAATGTAATAGTAAGGCAGGTCATAGATATGGTGCTGTTTCTGCCAGAAGCCCCCCTCTTCCATAAAGGCATTGTCCGCATAATCCAAATGAGGCTTATACTCCTGCTCCAGGGTTCTCCAAAGCAGTTTTCTCTCCTTCGGAGTCATTTTCGGATTCTTATAGACAATGTTTTGGAACTCATCCACCATGGTACCGTAAGGGATAAACATCAGGAACTCTTCAAAATGCATGGAAAGGTAGTCCTTTGCCCGATCCCCGAAGAATAAATCCATCCAAGGCTCAGTAAAAAATTCCATGGACATGGAGTGGGTTTCCGCCGTTTCCATGGTCAACTGATTATGCTCATGAATGGGCAGATCCGCTGTAATATAGCCCTGGAAGGCATGTCCGCATTCATGGGTAATCACATCACAGTCTCCGGCTGTTCCGTTGAAGTTGGCAAAGATAAAGGGCATGTGGTAGTTGGGAAGCATTTCCATATAGCCGCCGGTTCTCTTGTTCTTTCTGCCCAACACATCGAAAAGCTCCATTTTCATCATATCCTGCATAAACTTGGAGGTTTCCGGAGAAAGAGCATCGTACATCTTCTGCCCTGCTGCCAGGATTTCCTCCGGTGTTCCAATGGGGGCAGGATTTCCCTCCCTGAAAAATACCCCTTCATCATAGTAATAAAGCTTGTCCAGCCCAAGGCGCTCCCTTCTTCTCTCATGGAGCTTCTGGACAAATGGCACCAAATCCCGTTTTACCTGCTGACGGAAGGAAGCAATCTCCCTCTCCCCATAGCAGTTTCGATTCATTCTGGCATAGCCGATTTCCGTGAAATCCGGATAGCCCATCATCTGCCCCTGCTCGGTACGATTCTTCACCAATGCATCATAGATAGAGTCCAGCTTCTCCCCATTGTCCTCAAAAAACTTGGTATAGGCCTTCCATGCCTTCTTACGCACCTCTCTATCCTCTGCCGTAAGATAAGGTGTCATGAGGGAAAGATTCAGGCTCTCCCCTTCCCAGGGAATCTTTGCAGAAGCCAGAAGCTTACTGTATTCGGTGGTTAGTTCATTTTCCTTTTGCATCAGGGGAATCAGGGAAATGTCCACCGCCTTCTGTGCCAGCTCCATGTTTTTAAAGGCTACATGCCCAAGCTTTTCTTCCATATAGGCTCTGTGGGGAGAATGGTAAACCCGCATTTGATAGTCCACTAAGAGATTCCGGAAAATGGGCATATTGGCATCGTAAAAGGCTCTCTCCCTCTCGTAGAAGGGATCGGTCATGTCAATATCGTTTCGAATGCTGGCGATCACACTTTCCGTCATCACATCATCCACCAGCTTATAGTATTTTTGATGCAGGGCAAAAAGCTCCTCCCCGGACTCAGCCTTATCTACCCCCTCGCAAAGCTCCAAAAAATCAGCCTTCAATTTATCAAAATCAATTCTCTCATAGGGAAATTCGGTAAATTTCATATTTTCCTCCAATTCATAAAGCACAATGTAAAACAATCGGTATAAGCATAACATTTCTATGGGAATATTCCATAAGTTTTGTGTTTTTCCTTTAGCCTTTTGCACAGAAAAAATAGGGGATGTAAAAATAAAAATGATTTTCTAAGCAATATAGGTCTGAAAATTCCTCAGTTATTATGATTTTTACAGTCCCCATCTATTAAAGTCGTGACGCTATAAGACCAAAGAAAAAACTCACACTTATGTTTGCTTGTTTTATTTTCACACTATCCAAAATCCGAGAGATCTATAGTGTCTGATACGTATCCTTGTTTATAATTGCTTATAGCCTTATCCATATCTTTCAAAGTACGTGCAGAAATAGTATCCGGAACCGTTAATTCACGAGGCTCTAGCATAATACAACCATTTTCATATTCCTTAACGTTATAATATTGGTATAAAGCACCGCGCAAAGTAACTCGCTTCTTACTGTCGAGGTGAACATAATACTCCTTTGCTGCTTCCATCATCTTCCTCCTATTTGACATTTTTCC
>CAUUJL010000079.1:0-9698 GCA_963545375.1 uncultured Oribacterium sp. | reverse complement strand
TTTTTAAAAAAGCCATTGACGGACAACCTACCTTGATTATTTCCAAGGGAAAATTGGATACGGAGGCATGTAGAAATGCAGGTCTTACTGCCCATGACATTATGTTTAAATTGCGTAGTCACAATGTTTATAGTATTCGCAATGTAAAGCAGGCTATTTTAGAGCAAAACGGACAGTTGATTTTGGTTATGTCCGGAGAAGAGAATCCCAGATTTCCTTTGGTTACGGACGGTACCATTCAGCTGCAAGCGCTGGATAGCATTGATAAGACGGAAGACTGGCTGATGGAGAAGCTAAAGGCGCAAAACGTGGAATCCGTTTCCGACGTATTCTTGGCGGAATATGAAAATGGAAATCTGAACATTGTCCTGTATTAAAGCGAAAAAAGGAGGAGCGCATGAGGTGTAAAGTTTGCGGTACGGAAGTAAAAGAAAATCAACGGTTTTGTCCTACCTGTGGCTTATTGATTGACCTTTCTTTCTCCCCCTTTCAAAACATTGAAGTTCAGCCGGAGCCGGAGAAGGATGAAGAACCTGAATTTTTAAAACAACAGATGCTGGCACAGGAAGAGGCGGAGAGCGAGGAAGAGTCTGTGGAAAATCTTCCTTTGAAGAAAAATGTTGATGAATTCCTGGAGGAACAAAAAGAGGCCGGAGAGTTGGAATATGCACCGGAGGAAGAGCCTATTCAGGAAAATTCTGTTCAGGATAATTTGGAAAAAGATATACCTGAACAGGAAAAGCTTGAGCAGAGCTTGTCTACACAGGAGATTTTGTCTCAAGAAGAACTTTCACAGGAAGAACTCTCACAGGAAGAAGTTTTAGAGGAAGATGTTTCACAGAAAGAACTTGAGGAGAAAGCTGTACAAGCAGAGGCTGTAAAGGAGTCTGTAGCTTCGGAAGAGAAAGAAGAAACCGATACAGCCGCTCTTTCAAAAGAACAGGAAGAAACCGGTACCGATACACTTTCAGGGGAAAAGGAAGAAACCGATACAGCTGCTCTTTCAAAAGAGCAGGAAGAAATCGATAGAGATGCTCTTTCAGAGGAACAGGAAGAAGCCAGCTTCATTGAAGCCTTTTTCCGGGAGAAGGAAGAGCATGGGGAAGAAGAGTCTCAGCCGGAAGAAACTCAGGTACAGGAATCTATACAAGAGGAAGCGGAACAAGAAGGACTGAAAGAAGAGACATCGGAACAAGAAATATCGGCACAAGAGGAAGCCGGAATACAAGAATTTGTACCGGAGGTATTTACTGAGGAAGATTCTAAAGAAGATTCTCATGGAGATGAGCTTCAGGAGAAAGAGCCTCAAAAGGATGAGTCTCAAGAGGATGAGCCTCAAGAGGATGAATCTCAAGAGGATGAGTCTCAAGAAGATGAGTCTCAAGAAGATGAGTCTCAAGAAGATGAGCTTCAAGAGAAAGACCCTCAAGAGGAAGAGTCTCAAGAGGAGGAAGGTTCTTTAGAAGACGAGTCCATTACCCTTATTGAAAGAGGACTTTTCCGGGAAGAAGTGCAGGAAGATGAAGAAGAGCCGGAGGAGAAAATCCTTTCCTTACAGGAAAAACGTAAGGAAATGGAGGAAAAGCTGGCTTTTGAGGGGGAAATTCCTGATGATCCTGATGATTTCCAGGATAAGGCAGCCATTCCTCCAACCTCAGTGGGAGAATGGAAAAAGGGCTGGCAGAAATGGAAGAAGGCAGCTCCTTTAGCAATTATTCCCGTTTTGGGCATTGCATATATTTGTTATCAAAACTTGCCTGCTACCCAATATGATAACTTACTGAAGAAGGGAACAAAGCTGGTTCAGTCTGAAAAGGGAGACGAGGCGATAGCTCTTTTAGAAGGAATGCCCTCTAACCTTACGAAGAACAGCAAATATTATCTTCTTTTGTCAGAGGCCTATGGAAAGGCCGGTAGACATCAGGAGGCGGTAAAGGCATTGGAAGAAGCGAAGAAGCTCTACCCGGAGGATACAGAGGTTCAGACAGCATTGTCTCTTCTGGATCCCAAGGTGGAATCGGATTTGCAGGGAGACAGTTTTACCGACCCTGTGGAGATCAGCTTAAAAAGCAGTGGAAAGAAAATCATTTACAGCATAAGTGGAGGAAAAGAGGATATTCAGAATGAGGAATATCTTGCTCCGATAAAGCTGAGTCGAAACGGTAATTACACTTTGACAGCCTATGCACAAGCCAGTGACGGCAGTATGGGAGAAAGCTACAGTAAGAGCTTTAGCATTAGTTTGGATCCGGAGAAGTATCATCTGTCCCAGTTTGTAGATGAAGAGGGAGGACGTTCCTACATCGATGAAAATGGAGATCGGGTTACCGGATGGAAGGAAATTGCCGGAAAGTATTACTATTTTGATGAAAATGGAATTATGCAAAGCGGTTTCCAGGATATCGGAGGAGAACGTTACTATCTCAATTCCGATGGAACTATGCAGACCGGTCGTCTGGACTTGGAAGGAAAGACCTACTTCTTCGATCAGGATGGGCATATGATTAAGGATGCCTGGGTTGACAATCTTTACTATGTAGGGGAAGACGGCGTAATGCTTCGGAATCAGGAGAATAAAGAGGGGGTACATTTTGATGAGGATGGAAGGCGTGCCTTCCTTGCATCTGATTTGTATGCCGCTCATCCGGACAGTATCGTCGTTGTGGAAAGTAAACAGAGAAAAGAACATTCTTCTTACTATCTTTTCCCGGCAAAGGTTTACTATCAGAAGAAAAACGGCAGAGCCAGCGGAAAAGTGGCTTATGAGACGGAAATCAAGGTTTCCAAGATGGCCATGATGAGTTATTTGGATGAAAATCTGCCAAGTATTACCGCAAAGGACGCCGTATCCTTCCTGCCGACTCTTTCTATGCAGAACATTAAGCAGAATAAAGACGGCGTTGTTACAAGCTTTGCTTTTGTTTTGGGAGAGAGGCGCAGTTAAATGAATACAAGCATAGTGATAGCTGTGAGCTTGAACGCCAAATGGCTTCTACCGTTTTTACTTCTTTCTCTTTATTGTAGTTTTAACCGCGGTGATTTATAAAATTATGTGGTTACGCCTGGAAAAGATGATTAAAGAGAAAGAAAAAGAAGACGTCGAAAAAAAAGAAGACATTGAAAGAGCAGAAGAAGAGTCTTAAAGAAGGAAGAAAAGCTGGTTCTTAGTAAAAGGAATGAAACTCTTCAGAGCGAAGAGTAGAGAAAAGGGCTGTAAGAAATCAAAATAGTTTTCTAAGCAATATAGGTCTAAATTGGGGGCACGCTCTCGCTAGCTTCGCCACGTAGCGGTTACTAAGCGAAAAACTTCGATTCTCTTGTTTTTCGCAAGTACCGACGGGCTCAGACTACCCCTCATTTAGACCTATATTGCCAAAAATCTATTTATTATTTTGATTCTTACAGCCCATTTTTTTTTATGGGTTCTCTCTGAAGCTAATCTGTCCTTCGTCAGTCATTTCTTCGATAATAGCCAGGCTATAAACCGGGAAGCCCATTTCCCGAAGCTCTTTTCCGCCGCATTGGAAGCCTTTTTCAATAGCAATACCGATGCCGGAAATTTCTGCATTTGCCTGCTTACAGATATCAATCAACCCTCTCATGGCTTTTCCCACAGCCAGGAAGTCATCAATCAGTAAAACCTTGTCCTCAGACCCTAAGAATTTCTTGGAAAGCGTTACGGTAAAGTCCTTGTTGTAGGTAAAGGAATGAACGGTGGAGGTGTACAGGTCTCCGTCCAGATTCTTACTTTTTGCTTTTTTTGCAAAGACAACCGGAACATGGAAATATTGTGCTGCGCAACAAGCCAGGGCAATTCCTGAAGCTTCAATTGTTAAAATCCGAGTAATCCCTTTATCCTTAAAACGCTCATAGAACTCTTTTCCCAGTTCTTCTAAAAGAGAAACATCCAACTGATGGTTTAAAAAGCTATCCACCTTTAAAATATTGCCCGGTCTAACTTGTCCATCCGCCTTGATTCTTTCTTCCAGCAGCTTCATTTGATCCCTCCATTTTATCCTTGACTCAGCCTATGATTCTACTCCTCTCAAAGTTCCCTGATTTCCTTTATTTAGGAAAGCAAAAATGAACTTGTTTCAGAATAGTATGTATAGTAAAACATATTGTAGAAAAAAGAAAGGGGTTGGAAAGAAGATAATAGAGAAAAGCAAAGAAATTACGCAAATTTCTCAAAAGCAATTCCCTTTCCCGGAATAGAAGCTCATTTTTGGAAAAATAAGAAAGGAAAGAAAATGGATCAGTGGAGCATCCCCATAGGGTATCAAGAGGTTTTAGCAGATTATGCACAGAAAAATGCGGTGACAAAGGAGACGGCATTTTCCAATCTGATGGATTTTATTCAATTAAAGGATCAGTATTTCTCTCAGATTTTGGTTTATATTGAAAATGCGGAGCAATATTTGGATGGGGGAGAGGAAATTCCGGAACAGGAGTTGCAGCTGGCTTATATGGAAAGCTTCGGGGAAAATACTGTGGGCGCCATGGTGAAGTGCTATTTCCGAAGATCGGAAAGCAAAGATCTTCTTTTGGCAGTGGGCTATGACAGTGAATTAAGTACCTGGGAAATCCTAAGCTTTTTCCAAAGAAAGATTCCTTCCATGGACTTAAACGGAGATACGCTCTGCCTGTACTATGTTAAGGATATGAACAGACTTTCCGAAGCAAAAAAAAGCTTCTCCCTCTTGGAAAATGAAGAAGGAGAAGAGTATTGTAAGGCGGGATATTTTCCCTCCATCTATGTAGACGAAGATGAGGAGTGGGAAGAGGAATAGCTTCTCTTCGAAGGAATTGAATTTTGAAGCTACCCAACTGCATTTTCCAAGAAGGAAATTAGTGGGAAGAATAGTAGTTTCTGAAGAAGTTTCTAATCTGTCCTACCTGATATAAGGAACCAAGACAAAGAAGGAGAGTTTTCTCTTCTTCTTTTTTTACGGCATTCAGGTTCCACTCCAGACCTTCCTCCAAGCTTTCGGGACAACGAATTTCTCCGTCAAAGTGAGCTTGCCATTGTTCCTTTAAGACTTCAGGCTTTTGTCCCCTATGGCTTTCCACCTGGAAGAAACTAAAGCTCAGTGTATTGTTTTTTAACAGTTCCAGCATGGTCATATAATCCTTATCCGCCATAACGGAAAAGAAAATTCTCTTCTTGTAGTTTGGAAAAAGCATTTCTATGGAGCGAACCAAACTGTTTACCGCTTGGGGATTGTGGGCTCCATCAAGAATAATCAAAGGACGTTTTTTTAGTATTTCAAATCTGCCCGGCCATGTAACCGTCATAAGCCCCTGCTTTACGCAGTCCTCCGGAATGGAAATGCCTCTTTCCTTCAGACAGTCTATCGCGTCACAGATGACCATGGCATTGTCCAATTGATAATCTCCCAGTAAGGACAATGCATATTCATGTCTCTCTCGATAGGAGAAGTATTGGTAGCCGTTATCAATATGGAAGGAATAGGAATGAAAATATTTGGGATTGGTAATATGCAGCTTTGCGTTTTTCTCTTTGCAAATTCTTCGAATCTCTTCCATGACCTCCGGTTTTTGATGCATTAATACCACAGGAGTATCTTCAGCAATAATACCGCCCTTCTCACGGGCGATTTCTTCCAGAGTATCTCCCAAAATAGCAGTGTGTTCCAAACCGATATGGGCTATAACGGACAATTCTTTATGGGGAATCACATTGGTGGCATCCAGTCGTCCTCCAAGACCTACTTCCAGAACCACATAATCTACACCCTTTTCCAGAAAATAACAAAAGGCCAGGGCTGTCAGCATTTCAAAGGAATTGGGTTTTTCCTCTTCCAAGCTTTCACTGAGCTCCCGCATTTTCAAACAAAGTCTTTTTAAATCCTCATCGGAAATCATTTCTCCGTCAATGGTATAGCGCTCATTCATGCTTTCGATATGAGGGGAAATGTACATCCCGGTTTTATAGCCGGAAAGGCTTAAAATCTGTTGCAGGCTTTTCGCGACGGAACCTTTTCCGTTGGAACCGGCAATGTGGATAAAACGAAGCTTATTTTCCGGATTTCCGCATTTTTTTAATAAATTTCTTGTTGGCTGAAGACCCATTTTACAGCCATACCAATCATTTACCCCAAGGGTCTCCATACATTCTTCCCAAGTCATTTTAAAAATATCCTCCTTAATATAAAGAACAAAATCCTCCCATAGAAAAACAGAGTAGCGAAAACAATGAACAGCATTGCTTCCGTTACTCTGTATTATAGATGTTTTATTTTGCTATAGCATGAAAAATTTTGCGTTTTTCAAACAGCATGACTATAGCATTAATGGCAAAGTATTGAAGAATACTGTTAATCAGTACTTGAAGGACACGGAACTGCAACAAAGGAAGTAGTGGACTTCCGGTACTGAGAGTCAGTAAGTAGCTGTTGATGATTAAGCTGCAAAGTAATTGGCTAATCAGGATCGCAAGGAGAATACGATACTGGCTACGATTTTTCTCTAAACACAGGCTGTAAATCACCGCAGTTAAACCTACGGAAAGAGTGTAGCCCGGCATATAAGGGAAGGGAGAAAATAAAAAGCATCCCAGAATATCGGAAACGCAGGCAATTAAAACAGCCGGAACCATTCCCAGATACATAGAGGCAAAGACAATGGGGACAAAGCCGAAGCCGATACGGAAATTCCATGCCTGTACCGACAGAAATCTGGTCAGAATAATCTGAATGGCAACCAGCATAGAAAAGGTGACAAGATTTTTGACATTAAACACGTTCTTATTCATAGACCGCTCCTTTCATGCGCTGTAAAGAAGCTGTCTTGCTTCCTGGCAGCGGGATGCGAGAATAAAACTGGGAACCGATTCGGTTCTTCGTCCTGACACCAACTCCCTGTGTGTCAGGCACTAACCACTTTATTCTCTACTCTGCAAAAAGTTCTAAGGGCATAGTAATGCCTATTCCGCCTTTTGTAAAGGAGAATCCCTCTAAAAACCTGCTTTTTCAAAAGGAATTTTAAGAAAATTAATGGAAGGAAATTCTATCTCAAAATATATTTTGTTTTTTCTGTTTTTTTTTTAGAAAGGAAGAAAAGATGGAACGGTTTTTCTTGTCAAAAAAGAAATAGGGGACTACACTGTAGTAGTTTTTGTGGGAGGAGGGTTCGATGAAATTAATCCGACAGGTGACATGGATCATCTTTTTTACTTTCTTAGGAGAAATGTGTAATAAACTTTTGCCTTTGCCGGTTCCGGCAGGAGTTTATGGCTTGATTTTTATGCTGATTTTCCTGATGCAGGGAATCATTCCCTTGAATGCGGTGGAGCAGGCAGGAAATTTCATGCTGGAAACCATGAGCATTATGTTTTTGCCGGCTGCAGTAGGGATTATGACCGTAACAAAGTTACTGATGCCGGTTTTAGTCCCTTACCTTGTAATTATTGTCTTATCCACGATTATTGTTATGGCGGTTACCGGCTTGGTAAGCCAGAGAATTCTAAAAATAACAGAGACCAGAGAAGATAAAATCAAGGAAATGCGTTCTATGGAATCTGCATTGGAAAAGAAAGAGAAAATCCAGGAAGAAATTCGAGAAATACAGTTGGATGATTTAAAGCGTGGCTTAAAGGGCTTGGAGGAGGAATAATGAAAGAAATTTTAATGAGTTCAGAACACTTCGGTTTTGGCTTAAGTATATTTATTTACCTCCTTGCCATCCAAATCAAACTTCGTTTAAAGTGGGATTTTTTAAACCCTTTGCTTGTTTCAACCATTATTATTGTGGGAATCCTTCTGGTTATGGAAATTCCCTATGCCAAGTATAAACAGGGTGCGGGGCTTTTGAGCTATTTTTTGACACCTGCTACGGTCTGTTTGGCTATTCCCCTCTATAAGCAATGGTCCTTGTTGAAAAATAATTTCAAAGCGGTTTTTTTAGGGATTTTTGCAGGGACTTTGAGCTCTATCGGCAGCATTTTACTGCTTGGTTTATTGTTTCATTTACCTAATGAACATATTTCTACCTTACTGCCAAAGTCCATTACTACAGCTATCGGTATGGGAATTTCGGAAGAAACCGGAGGATATGTAACCTTAACCGTAGCAGCTATTGTTTTAACGGGTATTCTGGGAAGTATTCTTGCGGACCTGGTCTTTCGTATTTTCCCCATTCATCATCCTATTGCCAAAGGTCTTGCTTTGGGTACTAGCGCCCATGCCATCGGTACGGCTAAAGCCTTGGAGCTTGGTGAAGTAGAAGGAGCGATGTCTTCTCTGGCTATCGTTGTTGCCGGAATTCTTACGGTAATTTTGGTCCCCATAGTCAATAATGTGGCCTTTGGCTAGAGGCTAAAAAGGGTAAATCTTTTGTGCCGGGATTGTAAGAAAAATGTCCAAGCTTTTTCCCGGAAGCTTTGCTAAAATGGAGCAGAGAATGAAATTTTAGGAGGAGCAATGAAGAAGAAAAGACTGATACTTTCCCTTGCCTTGAGTCTGTCTCTGTTGGCCTATTCAGGCTTTAGTTTTGCGGACGGTCCGGAGTTGGATGACCATACCACGGTGAACAGCGGTCCCGGAGTAGCGCTGGGAAAGAATGAAAATACCGTTTCCGTAGCAGATTCCTATTTGCAGGTATACTCAGGTGTGCTTTCCGGAGAGAATGTTCCTTTGCTGAGTGACTACGGCTTTTCCGGCCATGGGGTGTATGGCTACAATGAGATGTCCGCCGATTTATTTAAATTGAAGGATGCCTACCCGGCATTACAGTTATCCTCCTTGGGCAAAACCATTGACGGAAGAGAGCTGTATTGCGGTATTGTGGGAAATCCCAATGCCTCGAAGAAGATTTTAGTTCATGCCAGTATCCATGCCAGAGAGTATATTGTGACCAAGGTAGCTATGCGTCAGCTGGCAAGCCTTTTGGAAATGGAAAAGAACAATCAAAGCTATGGCGGTAAAGGCATGAAGGATATGTTGCAAAACTGTGCCGTATACTTTGTTCCCATGGTGGATCCGGACGGTGTTTCCTTGGTGCAAAACGGTTTGGCCGGTATCGGTTCTGAAGAAGTCAGAAATACGGTGCAAAGTATTGTGGCAAAAGAAAATCCCGCCGATTTAAAGAGCTATTTCCGTTTATGGAAAAGTAATGCAAGAGGAGTTAACCTCAATAAAAACTTCGATGCCAACTGGTCTATCACTGTAGACAAAAAGGGATACCCGGCAAAGGACGAGTACAAGGGTTCTGCGGCGGAGTCAGAGATAGAATCCAAGGCACTGGCGGATTTACTCCGAAAGGAAAAATTTACTTCCACCATCAGCTATCATACTCAGGGAGAAGTCATTTATTGGTATTTCGGCCAGGGAGAGTATGTTCCGAAAGCCAGAAGATTGGCGGAAATCGTGCATAAGAATTCTTCTTATCCTGTCATTGATTACTATTCTCCTCAGTATGCCGGAGGCTTTAAGGATTTTGCAGAGCAAAAATACCAGATTCCTTCTGTGACCATTGAGTGCGGAAAGGGCGTCAGCCCTGTGCCCGAAGAACAGATTGATAAGATTTGGGATGGACAGAAGGGAATTCTTCCGGATCTTCTTTATGATTATATGGGCTAAGATGTAATAGAATATCGGAAAAACTATTTTTTGGGGTACGGATTGGAACCGGAAAGCTTAAGCTTCCTATTCCAATCCGTGCCCCTGTTTTAGCTTTGT
>CAUUJL010000078.1:0-9940 GCA_963545375.1 uncultured Oribacterium sp. | reverse complement strand
CGATTATCTCAATTTTTATGGAGAGAAAAAAGATGACAGGTTATTGACCATTTACTTTTCTTTTTAGATTGAGATAAAATATTTTCAAATTCAATCGATAAATCACTTTGAATCCTCGTATATTCAAAAATATTAATTGCCTTCATAAATTCTCCCAATTCAAATACTTTAATCAAGCATTATTTAAATTTATTTCTTACATGTATGAAAGAGCACAGTGTCTTTATATCATTCCTGTTTACTATAAAAGAAACTACAGTGTAGCATATTGCTCCCAGGGGGATGAGGGCTATGAGTTGCCATAGTTCTGTCATTCCTCTTTTTTCTAATTGTCCTTGGGATAGGTAAACGATTCCTCCCATAAGAAAGGATGCGATAAAGGATGCCAGGCAGTCTTTTAATTGGGAGAAGAAGCCGTATTGTATCAGTTTTTCATTGGGTTTGGCATTTAAATACAGGCAAAGAACTTCTCCTACATTTTTCCCAAAGAGCATGACGAAGATGCCGAAGGGAAAAGTTAACAGAAGAATAATTATGCCCAAAATCTTCTTGATAATTTCCAACTTCAAAAATAAATCCGATCGTCCCTGGCTGTTCATCAGTTGAAGATTGCACATGTGCAGGGGCAGGAACAAATACGTCACGGAAAGAAAACGTAGATAGGGTAACATCCCTATCCATTTCCTGGTTAGTAGTAAGATGATAAAGGGCTTTGCCACTGCCATTAGTCCAAAAAGAATGGGAAACAAAAGGAAGGCGGAAAAACGAATGGTTTTCCTGGCCATTTCCTGCAAGGTATCCTTTTCCTCCTGCATCTTGGAAAAGGCGGGAAACATTACTCCGGATATCATGGTGGAAAGGGTGGAGGACAGAAGCTTTGGAAACATTTCTCCTCGATTATAAAGTGCCAGTTCCTCTACCTTGTAGCGTTTTCCGATGACAAGACCATAGATATTTTGCCAAATCTGATCCAGTAGTCCGGAAAAAAGGATTTTCCAGCCAAAATGAAATAAAGCTGATAAAGAGGAAAGCCGAAATAAAAGCTTCGGTCTCCAAGGAAGGCATAAGAATAATATCAGCATGGTAAAAAAGTAATAGGAAATCTGCTGATATGCCATGGCAAAGGAGCCATAGCCCTGATAAGCTAAAAACACTGCCAGCACTCCGGAAAAGAGGGAGGAAAAGAAACTGGCCAGAAAGATCGGGCGAAACTGCAAAGCCCTTCCGGCATAAGCCATTTGGATGGAAATTACCGCTCCGGGGAAGAGCAAAATACTCATTTGTCGTAAAAGAGACTCTAAAATCGGGAGATGGTAAAACTCTGCCACAAAAGGGCTTATGCCGTAAAACAGGAGGTAGATTCCTCCGGACAAAGCCAAGGTGAGATAAAACACGGAGGAATAATCTTCCTCTTTAATTTCTTTTTTCTGCATCAGCGCCTGAGAAAAACCGGATTGAATAAAGGTATTGGCAATGGTGATAAATATACTGATAACACTTACTGCCCCTACCTCTTCCGTATCCAAAATCCGAAGGAGAAACAGGGAGAAAATCAGCTGTATGCCCTGGTAAGAAATCTGCTCTAGGAAACGCCAAAAAAGGCCGGAAAGGATTTTCCCCTTCCATCCCTCTTTATTTTGCGTCATTTCTCCCATAGCATTCTCCTTACTGTCCTTTGCCTTATTGTCCTTGCCTTATTATCCTTTGCCTTACTGTCCTTTGCCTTACTACCCTTTGCCTTACTGTCCTTTGATTTTTTTACATTTCTTTTTGCTTTGCCGAAGCTGCTCTTTCTGTTTCACTGAAAATGCTCTTATATTTATTTCTTCCGCTCCATACCGAAGCTTTTCTGTAGAAAATGATAAAGCTTAGGACAAAACTGTTCCAATCGAAGCAGAACTCTCTCCGGAAAAGGCATTTCTTGTAAATAGGCTCGATAGTCCTTCCGATAAATTTCAGAAAAATCCCTAAGGTTTAGCGCTATAGAAAAGCTTAGTCTCTTGATAGCCTCCTCTACTTCCAAGCGATATTTTCCTTTGGACTCCTCTAAGAAAAGCTCATAGCAATGCTTCATTTCCGAAAGATATTTTTCCTGCTGCTGCCGTCCTTTTTCCCTTTCCGTCCAGGAGCTTTGCAAATGAAAGCGATAGGCCGTGTATTCCTCCGGCAAGTACACGGCCTTCCCTGCCAATGCAGCCATCAATTCTATGGGTCTGTCTCCCACAGGGCAGGCATAATAAAATTCCGGAAGCTTTTCGATTAAACATCTTCGAAAAAACATAGAGGAAAAGGCAATTCCCTTAGGATGATTGATAAGTTCTTTGCCCTCCAGAATTTTCCCCTCCTGATAAGGACGAAGTAAATCCTTAGGCCCTTCACTACCATCGGAGAGCAAAACCTTTGCCGGATGGAAGCAAAGAACAGCCTCTTCTTCTCTTTGCAAGGCTTCCATCTGCTTTTCCAGTTTATCTTCTCGAAGGTAAAAATCATCCCCGTCAATCACGGTAATAAATTCCCCCTTGGCTCTGGGGAAATTAAAAATTCCGGTAATATTTCTTTTTCCCTGGGAATACTGATTTTCTGTCTGTAAGATAGGAAAAAGTATCTCCGGATATTTCTCCTGATAAGAACGGATAATCTCCTGACTTCCGTCTGTGGAGGCATCATCATGAAGAAGGATTTCCAAAGAAAAATTCCCTTTTTGAGAAAGAATACTGTCTAAACACTTTCCGATATAGTCCTTATGTCTGTAAGTCACGATACATACGGAAATTAACGGTTTTTCCTCCATTACCCCTCCTTTCTCCATAATCTAAGCCATTAATTTATTGATTCATTAAGCCACAAAAGCTCTTGGCTAATATAGCTCTAAGCTATTGGCTAACATGGCTATAAGCTCTTGGCTAGCATGGCTATAAGCTATTGGCTAATATGACTCTAAACTCTTAGCTATCCAAAAACAACATTGCCCCGATTCCCCGATACAGGGGATAGGGGTAAATGCCGAAGAGGGCCATGGTGGTGATTTTCCCCAGTCGACTTTTCCCCTCTAAGGATAAGAACGCCTCTAAAACCTTCCTTTTGATTTCCGGAAGCTCATCTCCAAATAAACGCTTCAATTCTCGCCCCTGGGCAAACAATGCCCGGTAAGAAGTATGAATGGTATCTTCCTTATCCTTTTCTCCGGAAGCCGCCAGCCTTTCTTCACATTCCTTCAACACACTTGCTTTTTTCGCCCCTAAGACATTTTCTCCGTGCTGCCGGTAGGCATAAGTGGCATAGGGCAAATATTGAATTTCCCCAAAGCAGTTTGCCAGCAAAGCCAACCAATGGTCATGCATCTTTACCTGCTCAGGAATTTCCTTGCAATATTGCAGCAAAGCCTTGTTAATTCCCACAGAGGCTCCTGTCACATGGTTTTGCAAAAGCAGGCGGGAAAAACGGTAGGATGCCCCCGGTAATTTCTGATATCTTCTATAGGATTTGGCCAGGAGCTTCCCCTCCGTATTCACCAAGGTACAATCGGTATGGCAGAGAACCGGAAGGCTTTCCCCAAACTTTCTTTCTTCCTCCCCTATGGCTGAAATCGTTTTGGAAAGCTTGTCCGGAAACCAGTCATCATCCTGATCCGCAAGGAAAATATACTCTAAGTTGTCGATCTCCACTTCTCCCTTAGCCAAGGCAGAAAGGATAGAGAGAAAATGCTTTGCCGGACTTCCGGTTTTCATCGGTCTTGGGAAAGACATCATTCTCTTTCCATACTTTTCCTGCATGCTTTGAAGAATTGCTTTTGTACTGTCGGTGGAACCGTCATCAGAATAAAGGAGGCAAAAATCCTCCCTATCCTGCTCCATAATGGATCTAATCTGCTTTTCCAGATATTTCTCCCCATTATAAGTACATAAAATCACACAATGCATTTCAGCAATTCCTCTCTTTTCGTCTTCTATTACTTGGTTGCTGCCATAAAATTCTGCATCTTCTATTACTTTATTGCTGCCATAAAATTATGCCTCTTCTATTACTTTGATGCTACCATGAAATTATGCCTCTACCATTCTTGATTCCGACTTATTTCGATAAGAAAAGAGAATACAATAGGGTCTCTCCCAAAATAACGGCCTGCACAGCTTTTAATAAAAGCATTTGCAGGAAATTGGCATGGAGGTATTTTCGGGCATACAGTGCCTCGGATTTCTGTCGAAGCTTTTGTCTTTGCACCAAAGACTTCAAGGATTTCTTGGTGCTTCCGCTATCCTCGTGAAGGTAAGAACAAATCGTACAAAGATAGGATTTGTAGCCTGCCCTTCTCAGCTTTTGTCCTATTACCTTTTCCTCCTCGTAAAGAAAAAATTCTTCATCATAGCCCCCGGTCTTAAGAAATGCCTCTTTGGAAATGCAGAGAGAGGAGCCATGGAGCACATCCACCTCCACATAGGGCTTTTGCGCCAAATAGGTCTTAGGATAAAAGAGCAGGGAAGAAAAGACTCTCTTGCTAAGGGGTCCCATACTCAGAAGGTTTTTCAAAAAGCTTAGTAAGGGCCAAGCAGTAGCCTGCTTTCCGTAAGGATCTTTCATTCTGCCGGAGACCAATCCTGCCTGCTTCTCCTTTTCAAAAATAGACAATACATTTTCAAAGTAAGCTTCCTGAAAGCGGGTATCGGGATTGGCCAAAAAGCAATAGTCCATCCCTTCTAAGAAGGCGGCACAAAAGCCCAGATTGTTTCCAGCCCCATAGCCCTTATTTTCCTTGGCAAAGATCAGCTTACACTTACTGTCATGAAGCTCTTCTAAAGCCTGCCTGCTGCTATCCGTGGAGGCATTATCCACGATATAAATTCTCGTTAACACGGAAAAATCCTTCAGCTCCTCATAGAGCCGAAGGGTATTTTCCAAATCATTATAATTTAAAATCACTATAGCACAGGACATTAGTTTTCCTTCTTCATAGAACGATAATAAAGCTCTCCCACCTTCTCCCGAAGCTTAGGGAATACAAAAGTCAGAAGATTTAGCACATGGTAGCAGAATAAATAGCCCTGCTTTCCCTTTTCCTTTGCCAAGGGAAGGGGACTTTCTTCCGCATAATAGTCAAAGGCTCTTCGATAATAATTGTGATTGCCTTCTCTCCAGGGTCTTTCGTCTCCGGCAAAATGGACAATCACCGGATGGGCCTTTGCCTGAGAATAGCTCTTTTTGCTTTCCAGCTCCTGATACCAGGGAGAAAAACGACATAAAGCGCTATACCTTGCATAGGCATAGTTGGAAAAGAAGTTAAAACGCTGGGGTAGTGCACGAATCCGTCCCCTACATACCATATTTAAAATGTCCTGGTCATTAAAAGGAAGTCGCCCTTCCTTCATTTGATAATACCGAAGACATTTTTCTTCCATCCCTTCCTCCCGAAGCAAAGAAAGATTCATAAGAATCACTCCCGCATTATAATAGGGGCTTTCTTCCGCTAAGGATAAAAATTCCTTATGCTTTTTATAAATACTGGGCTCCGGAGCCATTCCCAAAAGCTTATCTCCAAGTTTTAGATGATAAAGGGGCAAAATGGATTGGAGCACCACCGTGTCCGCATCCAAATATAAAGCTTTGGTAATCGTTTCCGGAAGCGTAGAAGGGATAAAGAGCCGAAGCAGGGTAGCTTTGGAAAATTTCCCGGTAAAAAGGGCAGGGAGCTTTTCCTTCCATTCGGAAAATTTCTCCTCCAAATCATAAAAGCTGATTTTCTGCCCTTCCGTCTCCACATATTGCCGAAGCTTTTCCTTGCTTTCCTCTTCTATCCCCAGGGATAAGATATGAAAATGAAGAGCTTCTCCCTCTGCATGCAAAAGAAGAGAGGAAAGTGACACCGCAAGAATCGGCATAAAGGCCTCATTGACTCCATAGACGATGTGCATACTTTTCTCCCTTCTGTATTCTACTTAATTTCGCTTGAATAAATTCTGTATTCTACTTAGGCTTACATTAATAAATTCTGTATCTACTTAGGCCAGCTTTAAGAGCTTCTTTCTTCCGAAAATCCGAAGCTATCGCTGTCCTGACTAAACTTACTAAAAGTCGCTTATGGCTGCGAATTATTGCACTTTCTCTTCCGCCACTCGCTTCTTTCCTTCAGCCTCAGCCTCTTCTGGGAAAAGCAGACGATTCATCGCACTGAAAATCGCTCTAACGGAGGAACGGGTAATATTGGAGGAAACACCCACACCAAAGCCGGACTTTCCACTATTTTCCTCTGCCAAATGAATGTAGGACACCGCCTTCGCAGAGGAACCTGCACTAAGAGCGTGCTCTGTATAATCCACAACCTTTAAGGCCAGCTTAAATTCCTTATTCAAGGCACTGATTACCGCCTCGATAGGACCGGAACCCTGACCGGAAACCTCTCGCAGTACACCGCGATTTTCAAAGGTCAGGTTAATAAAGCTGATGTAAGAATCTCCCTCTCCCTCCACATCGGTGGTACGAAGATTCTTGAAGAATAACGGAGCCTTGGCTTCCACATATTCTTCCCGGAATACCTCTAAAATTCTCTTCGGATTTACCTCGCCCTCCAGCTCGGAAATCTTCTGAATATAATCCGCAAACTCTCTTTGCATTGCCTTGGGCAGCTTATAGCCGTAGTCAAAGTCCAGAATAAAGGCAACACCGCCCTTACCGGACTGGGAATTGATGCGAACCACCGGCTCATACTGTCTTCCGATATCTGCCGGATCGATGGGAAGATAGGGCACCTCCCAGAAGGGATTCTTCCGCTCCCGCATGGCCAATACACCCTTATTGATGGCATCCTGATGGGAGCCGGAAAAGGCGGTAAATACCAGCTTTCCCGCATAGGGATGACGATCCGGCACACTCATCTTGGTGCAACGCTCATAGACCTCCTGAATTTCCCGAACATTTTCCAGATTCAGCTTGGGGTCAATACCATGGGAGAAAAGATTATAAGCCAGGGTTAAAATATCAACATTTCCGGTTCTTTCTCCGTTTCCGAAAAGGGTTCCCTCGACTCTTTGTGCTCCGGCAAGAAGGGCCAGCTCTGCAGAGGCAATGCCCTCTCCTCTATCATTATGGGGATGCACGGAAAGAATCACATGCTCTCTTTCCTTCATGTTTTTGGACATAAACTCAATCTGATCCGCATAGACATTTGGGCTATGCATCTCTACGGTATTAGGCAGGTTAATGATAATCTCCCGTCCCGCCTTAGTACCCCAGGCGGAAATCACCGCATTACAGATTTCCAAAGCATAATCCATCTCCGTTCCGGTAAAGCTTTCCGGAGAATACTCCAGACGAAGCTCTCCGGAAAAATCCTTCTCGTGACGCTTCACCATCTCTACACCGGAAAGGGCAATGGCGGTAATCTCCTCTCTGGACTTTCCGAAAACCACATCTCTTTGCAATACGGAGGTAGAATTATAAATATGGACAATGGCCTTCTTTACTCCTTGAAGAGCCTGGAAGCTTCTTTCCAAAAGCTCTTCTCTACACTGTACCAAAACCTGAACTGTAACATCCTCCGGAATCAGATTCTTCTCCACCAAAGTCCGTAAATAATCAAATTCTATCTGGGAGGCGGCAGGAAAGCCTACTTCAATCTCCTTAAAACCAAGCTTGCAAAGAAGCTGGAAAAATTCTACCTTTTCTTCTACGGTCATGGGATCCACAAGGGCCTGGTTTCCATCCCTTAAATCCACAGAACACCAAATCGGTGCTTTAGTGATTTCCTGATCCATCCAAGTTCTTTCCGGATAACGGAAAATCGGAAATTTTCTGTAACGTTTTACCTGATCCATTCTTACCTCCTATTGTATTTTTCCACTACTACTCTTACTTACTTCTTATTTTGAGTCTACCCTGTACTGCCAAACAAGCTTTTCCAAGCTCTGCAGGGCTTCCTTTTACTCTATCAATAAACTTAGGAAAGGACTAGTCCTTCCTTTTTCATAACAGCTATAACTTCCTCTACATACTTCTTACAAAGCTCTTCCTTTGAGGCCTCCACCATGACACGAATCAAAGGCTCTGTTCCGGAAGCACGGAGGAGAATTCTTCCATCCTCTCCCAGACTTTCCTCCACTTTCTTCACTGCCTCCTGTACGGTTTCATTCTGCTCCACCAAAAGCTTATCCTTCACCCGTACATTCTTTAAAACCTGTGGAAAGCGCTGGTAGTCCGCCAAAGCTTCCTTCAGGCTCTTCTTTTCCTCTAAAAGCACTTCCATCAGCTTAATACTGGTAAGAATTCCATCTCCGGTAGTGGCATGCCTCATAAAGATAATATGTCCGGACTGCTCTCCTCCCAGAGAATAACCGTTTTCCGCCATATTCTCATAGACATAACGGTCTCCTACCTTGGTCTTTTCATAGGAAAGACCTACCGCATCCAAAGCCTTATATAAGCCGAAGTTGGACATGATGGTGGTCACAATCTTATTGTCCTTTAACTGTCCCTTATCCCGCATATTTTTTCCGCAAAGATAAAGAATCTGATCTCCATCCACCAATTCTCCGTCACTGTCTACACAGAGACAACGATCCGCATCGCCGTCATAGGCAAAGCCGATTTCACAATCCCCATTCTTTACATATTCCTGCAAGGCTTCCATGTGGGTAGAACCGCAGTTCTCATTAATGTTATAGCCGTTGGGATTATTGGAAAGCACATGGGTATCCGCTCCCAGAGCATCAAACACCGCCTTGGCACAGGAAGATGCGGAACCGTTGGCACAGTCCAAGGCAATCTTCTTTCCCTTAAAGGAACGGGTAGCCAAAGAAATCAGATAGCCGATATAACGGTTTCTTCCTGCGGCAAAATCCACGGTTCTTCCAATCTTATCCCCGGTAGCTAAAGGAACTTCCTCGGTTTCTCCGTCCAGATAAGCCTCAATCTCCGCAATAAAATCATCGGAAACCTTTTCTCCATTTTCATTGATGACCTTTAATCCATTATCATAGAAAGGATTATGGGAGGCGGAAATCATCACACCGCAGGAAAAATCTTCGGAACGAACAATATAGCTTACGGAAGGCGTGGTGGTAACATGCATAAGATACGCATCTGCCCCCGCAGCGGTTATTCCTGCAGAAAGTGCATACTCGAACATATAGCTGGAGCGTCTGGTATCCTTACCGATGACAATACGGCATTCCTTTGTGCCTTTGTTCGAAAAATAATAGGCCAAGAATTTTCCCACCTTAAAGGCGGTATCCGCTGTCAAATCCACGTTAGCCTCTCCACGATAGCCGTCTGTTCCAAAATATTTTCCCATCTTTTCCCTCCTGCCTCTGTTTTCACACAGAACTTTTATCCACATCATTCCAGTAGCGAGCCGCCAAGCATTTTGAACAGACTCGATTCTTTCTAAAATACTTTCTAAAATAAAAAGCTTCTCTTTTTTATAACTCCATTTTGTGTCGCTTTTATGTCTTTCTTTCCGATAAACTTTTCCCATAAAAAAATTCGGGATTTCTCCCGAATCTCTTTATTACGCAATTTTTCTCCCGGGATAGCTGTTTCTTCAAAGTCTTAGCTTAGCAAAACACCGCTATGCCATCTCTAGCATCCTTCTTCCATGGCTAAGGCCTTTAAATAACGAGATAAAGCATCCTTCCAATCAGGGAGCGGAGTAAAGCCCTCGGCTTTCAGTTTCGTCTTATCCAGTCGAGAGTTCTTAGGACGCCTTGCCTTACTCAATCCGTATTCCTCGGTGCTGACCGGAAGGACCTTCGTGCTTAATCCTGCCTGTCTATAGATTTCCTTTGTGAAATCGTACCAGGAAATATACTCTCCTTCATTCGTAGCATGATAGTTTCCGTACTTTTCCGTGCAAATCATATCCACTACGAGCTCCGCCAAGTCCAGCGTATAGGTCGGATTCCCGATCTGGTCGTTCACCACCCGAACTTCATCGTGGTTCTTTCCGACAGTA
>CAUUJL010000077.1:0-10298 GCA_963545375.1 uncultured Oribacterium sp. | reverse complement strand
ATATAGGGACAGATGGGCAGGATTTCTTCTATCGTGGACAGGGATGTGGCCGGATTTAAAGCCACTCCCCCTTCCATGCCAAGCTCTCTTATCGCCTGTAAGGAACGATCCAAATGCTTTACCGCCTCTACATGCACGGAAATCCTGTCGGCGCCCGCCTTTTTATAATCCGGGAAAAAGCAATCCGGCTCCTCCACCATCAGGTGCACATCAAAAAAGGCTTTGGACTTATTTCGTAAGGCGGAAACAATCCCTGCTCCATAGGAAATATTTGGCACAAAATGCCCGTCCATAATATCAAAATGAAAGCTTTTCGCACCTGCAGCCTCTGCTAAAGCCACATCCTCCTGTAATGCGGAAAAGTCTGCCGCCAATATAGACGGGGATAATCGATTTTTCACGGAAACCTCCTTAATAATTCTTTCTTTCCTCTACAATCTCCTGATATAAACTCTTGTAGCTTTCGTAACGCTCTCTGGCAATCTCTCCCTTTTCCACCGCCTGCTTTACCCCGCAGTCCTGCTTCTTCTCTCCCAAATGATAGCAGGTATTGTAACGGCAGGACTGCCGATACTCTTCAAACTCCGGATAAAAATACCGCAGATTCTCCGGCGAAATATCCGGCGGAAATAAAGAGGTGAAGCCGGGAGTGTCCAGGACATAGCTGTCTTCTCCCAAAGAGAAAAATTCCGCATGTCTTGTGGTGTTCTTTCCTCTTTTGATTTTCTCGGAAAGGCTTCCGGTTTCCATCCTCCTGTCTTCCAGCAGAAGATTAATCATACTGGACTTTCCCACACCGGAAGGTCCGGAAAAAACAGTGGTTTTTCCCTTTAGGAGCCTTAGAATCTCCTCCCGGTCTTCTTTCGTATTACTTTGGAAGAAATAAACCGGAATGCCTGCTTTTTCATAAATCCTCTGCATCTTCTCCCGATAATCTTCCTTACAGCCGGAAAGCAAATCCCTTTTATTAAAGAAAAGCATACAGGGAATCTCCCTTGCCTCCAGATGCAAAAGAAAACGGTCAATCAAGGGAAAGGAGGGATCCGGATCCTTTACCGCAAAAACCAAGGCAGCCTGATCAATATTGCTTACCAGCGGACGAATCAATTCATTTTTTCGGGGGAGAATCCTAAGAATCTGTCCCACCATCTCTTTTTCCGTATCGGGAACCTCTTCCACTTCCACCATATCCCCTACCAGAGGCTTTTCTTTCTTGTTTCGGAAAAGCCCCTTGGCATGGCATTCAAAGACTCCCGTCTTGGTATCCACATAATAAAATCCGCCGATGCCTTTAATTATCTTTCCTACCATCCTAAGCCTCCGGAGCGAAATCCAGATCATAGGCAGCCAGAACCCTATCCTTCTCCGCATCCACTACTTCCACGGTTCCCTTGGAAAGTCCGGGAATTCCTTTAATTCGGCTGATGCTTAACTGCATTTCACTTCCGATCACATAGGATCTAGCAGCTTGCAGGGTGGTGTACCTGCTTTCTCCATTTACATCTTGTCGAAGATAAACCACCACAAGGACAGTTCCCTCGACTCCGGGACCGCCGCTTCCCAAAACAACGGTTTGATTTATGCTGGATACCCATGCCTTGCTGTTGTCATCGGAAGGAGCAAGCTTTGTACTGCTTTCCCCATCCGGACCGGAGCTTACACTGAAGGGAATTGCCTGTCCTCTTTCCACATAGCTGTCCTTTGCTACGGACTGCTTCAGCACCACACCCTTTGCTACGGTGGTGCTGGGGATATAGGAAATCACTCCCGCTTCCAAACCGGCATCCTCCAGGGCAGAAATGGCTTCTTTCTCGGAAAGATTTGTAAGATCCGGAACTACAGCCCAGTTATCCGGAATTCCGGTACTGACCACAAGCTCCAGCTCTCCCGGCTCCGATGTATCCGCCTTGTTGGTACTGATCAGATATCCCTTTTCCACCGTATCCGACATTTGCTCTACGACCTTGTAGGGAATTTCTCTATCCTTCAATTCCTTCTCAACCGTACTGAGCTCCATCTGCTGAAGCTTCGTTAAGTCCTCGGGATGCTCCTTATCATAGAATACAAGCACCTTACTTCCCTTGGAGACCGTAACATATAATCTGCTCCTTACCCCATATTTTCCGCTTGGGTAGGAAATAATCTGTCCTTCCTCGTATTTCTCGGAAAATTCCTCCTTTTCCGGGTAAATCTTAATATCATAGGAGGAGAGATATTTCTCCGCCTCGGGGATGGTCTTTCCCACAATATCCGGCAGTAAGCTGTCCAAGGCGGAAATAGTAATCGCCACCTGGGTGCTTTCCTCCGTTTCCTTCTCTGTCGCGCTTTCCGTCTTGGGAGAAAGATCCTTTACGGAGCGAAGCATTCCCACTAATTTAAAGCCTAAGAAAAGAAATACGCCCAGAATACAAACTACGGACAAAATTGCCAAGGCTTTATACAGCCGGGAAATGCCTTTATCCATTTCCTGTCTGGCCTGACGGGATACGGACTCGTCTCCTTCATCCTGCCTATCGTTTAAAAACTTGGCTTCCGGATCTTCCAAAGCAAGATTTAAGTCATCCCGCAGCTCCTCCACGGTCTGATAACGGGCAGAGGGCTTTTTCTGCATAGCCTTCCAAACCACATAATCTAAAGCCGGGGAAACCTCCGGCTCCAAATCCCTTACCCTGGGAATAGGATCCTCCATGTGGGAAAAAACCACCGCCATGGAATTCTCTCCCTCATAGGGAAGCTTTCCGGTAAGCATTTCATAAATCGTACAGCCCAGGGAATAAATGTCGGAACGCTGGTCGGAAACTCCTCGTCTCGCCTGCTCCGGAGAAATATAATGCACGGAACCCATCACCGCCGTATTGGCCGTTTCCTGACTGGCCGCCCGGGCAATTCCGAAGTCGGCAATTTTCACCACACCTTCGGTGCTGACAATCATGTTCTGGGGCTTAATGTCTCTGTGCACAATCCCCATCTTATGTGCGGTATCCATACCTTCCACAAGCTGCAGGGCAATGCCGATGGCTTCTCGCTCGGAGCATTTTCCCTTTCTGTGAATATAATTCTTTAAGGTAATCCCCTCCACCAGTTCCATGACGATAAAGTGGGTATCCCCTTCATCCACAACATCATAGGCGGAGACAATATTCAGATGATTCAATTTTGCGGCAGCCTTGGCCTCATCCTGGAATTTTCGGACAAATTCCTGATCCTCCGCGTAGTCGGACTTTAAAACCTTAATTGCTACGGTACGACCCAGCTTCTGGTCTCTGGCACGGTAGACATAACTCATGCCTCCCTCTCCAATAAGAGCCTCAATGCTATAACGGTCTTGCAGCAGAGTACCTTTTTCCCACTTCATTATCCCTGCTCCTTTCCTGGTCTCACCAAAATCAAGGCGATATTGTCTTTTCCCCCATTAATATTGGCTAAAGTAATCAATGCTTCTCCCTTTTCTTCCAGGCTGGAATCATCCTTTAAAATCTGCACCATACTTTCCTGATCCACCATATTGCTAAGGCCGTCGGAGCAAAGGAAAAATAAATCTCCTTCCTCCCACTCCTCCTCAAAAAAGTCCACTTCCAGGTACTTTTCCACACCAACCGCTCGGGTTATCATGTTCTTACTCTTTTGATATTCCTCAGAGCCTCGAATCATTTTCCCTCTCTGAATCATCTCCTCCACATAGCTGTGGTCTCTGGTCACCTGACGCAGGCGATTTCTTTGAAAAAGGTAAGCTCTACTGTCTCCCACGTTGGAAAATACAATACTGTTCCCCTCTACAAAGGCGGTAACCAGCGTACTTCCCATCCCCTGCAAATGAATATTGCTTTGGGAAAGACGAAGCAGCTCCAGATTCATCTTCTGTATAGCCTTCTCCAGGCTTCGTACCAAAGGCAGTTCTTCCGTCTGTTTCAAAAGCGTCGTCAAACTTTCCACCAAATAACGGGAAGCAAAGTCACCTGCTCTGTGCCCTCCCATTCCATCTGCCAAAAGAAAAAGATTGGGAAATTTTCCCAGAGCATCCCCTGTGGCGAAAAGAAAATCCTGATTCATTTTTCGCATTTTTCCCTGATCCGTTTTTGCAAAAAACTCCATCTTAAGCCCCTTTTGTTCCATCCCTTCGTAATTGTCCGCAAGCTCCGGCAATATCTGCCCCCATCTCTCTTCTTACCGTACAGGTAATGCCTCTTTTCTGTAAATACTCCTGAAAAGCATACACCCTCTTCCGGTCCGGCGGTGCAAAAGTCCTTTCTTTAATAGGATTCACCGGAATGAGATTCACATGACAGGGAAAATGTTCTCCCTTCTCCCCTTTTAATAAATCCGCTAAAGCCTTTCTGTCCTCTTCTCCGTCATTTACCCCCAGCACCAAGGCATACTCAAAGCTGACTCTTCTGCCGGTTTTCTTAAAATATTCCTTTACCGCCGGCATAATTTCTGATAAGGAATAGCGATTGGCAATGGGCATGATTTTTCTTCGCTGTTCATCCGTGGGAGCATGCAGGCTTAGAGCCAGTGTAATCCCATGATTTTCCCTGGCCAAATCATAGATTCTCGGTACCAGACCACAGGTGGACAGGGTAATGTTTCTGATGGAGAGATTTTTTCCCTTCTCGTCACTGATGATTCGTAAGAAACGGGTAACCTCCTCATAGTTATCCAATGGCTCTCCGGAGCCCATCAGCACCACATGAGAAATTCTTTGTCCTGTCAGCTTTTCCATAGCATAAATCTGCCCAAGCATTTCTCCTGTGGTACAGTTTCTGGCAAGTCCATCCAAAGTGGAGGCGCAGAAGGCACAGCCCATCCTGCAGCCCACCTGGGTGGAAATGCAGGCAGAGTTTCCATGCTGATACCGCATGAAAACAGATTCTATTTTATGCCCGTCAGATAAACGAAAAAGAAATTTCTCCGTATCATCCATTTTAGAGCAAAGGTGTAAATCCGCCTCAGGTAAGGCCACGGAATAGCCTTCTGCAAGCTTTTCCCGCATAGCCTTGGGAATATTCGTCATTTCCGTATACTCCTCCACAGCCTTTTCATGAAGCCAGGAAAAAAGCTGCTCCGCCCGATAAGCAGGAAATCCCTCTTCCTTACACAGACTTTTCAGCTCTATAAGCTCTAAATCACGAATATTTTTCATGCCTTCCTTCTCTTGCAAGAATTACTCCTCCATCCTTTTCTGAAATTGCGTAAAATGACTTCTCCGAATTCTTCGGTACAATGTGGGGATCAATCTTCCCTCTTTCTCTGAAGCAGAGCCAGATAAAAGCCGTCCGAGGGTTTCCCGGGCATAAACTTCTCTTCCTTTATCAGGGTGAAAGGGAAATTTTGTAGAATATAGTCCCGGTTCTCTTCATTTTCCTTAAAGGAAAGACTGCAGGTAGAGTATAAAAGCTGTCCTCCCTTTTTCACATAGGCTTGAACCGTACTTAGAATCTCCCTTTGCAGGCTTTGCAATTCCTCCAAAGCTTCCTTAGTAAAATGCAGTCGAATATCCGGTTTTCTACCGATAACGCCAAGGCCGGAACAGGGGGCATCACAAAGCACCGCATCCAAAATTCCTTCGCCTTCATGTATAAAGCGCTCATCCAAAACTCTGGCATCCCAATGCTCAATCTCCATATTTTCTAAACCAAGACGTTTTTGGTTTTCCACAATATAACGAAGCTTATCCTTCTGAGCATCTCTGGCATAAACCTTACCGCTCCCCTTCAGTAAGGAGGCGATATGGCAGGCCTTTCCTCCCGGGGCACTGCAGCAATCCAGTACCAAAGCTCCTTCTTTAAGCTTTAGGCTTTTTCCCACTGCTTGAGAAGAAAAGTCCTGTATCGTTACTGCACCGGAACGAAAACGCTCCTCCTCTACTATATTTCCGGATACCCGTTCTCCCTCTCCGGCTTCATTTCGAATATAAAAGCCTCCGTCACTTTGTAAGAAAGCCTCTGCCATGGCAATTGTTCTCTCCCTGCCATAGTCTTTCAAAAAGATTTCCGAAATATCCGGTGGAAGACAAAGGGACACTGCATCCTCTTTGGGAAGAGAAGCCAGCTTCTTTTTAATCTCTTCCTTCTCTCCAACAATTTTTCGTAAAACCGCATTGACAAAGGGAACCAGACCCTGAAGCTTTCTTTTCTTAATGCTTTTTACCGCCTCATCCACAATGGCATGATCCGGAATCTTATCCATAAATAGCAGTTGATAAATGGCAATTCGAAGACTTAAAAGTACCACCGGCTTCAGTTTTTTCAGCTTCACACTGCTGTAAAGGGAAATCACATAGTCCAGCTGTAAATATCGTTCCAAAATTCCATGACTGCTTCTGGTTAAAAAGGCCTTCTCTCTGTTTCCCAAGCCGGGATAGTCCAAAAAGAGCTTTCGTAAGGCAAGATGAATAAACTCGCCTTCATAAAAGACCTTTTCCAAAAGCTCCAAAAGTAACTCTCTTTCGCTCTTTTCCACTCTTGGCTTTAAGTTTTTCTTCCTCTTATCCATTTTGCCTCCGGTGGATATTCCTACATTGGCCCCGGTCTTGCTTTTCATTTTTTCAGCCTTAGTCATCTCTTCTGCCTCTTCCTCCATAGAGAATGAGTAAACGAAGAAGCTGCAATACGGAGGATGCCGCTGCCGCCACATAGGTAAGAGCCGCTGCAGTAAGGACTGCCCGAACACCCTTGATTTCCTGAGGACTTAAAATTCCTTCCTCTTCCAAGATCCGCATGGCTCTTTGGGAAGCGTTCCACTCCACCGGAAGGGTAATAATCTGAAAGGAAATCGCCACTGCAAAAACAATAATGCCCAACTGAATAAAACCGCTCATGCCGATCAGAAAGCCGATAAAAATAATGGGAATGGCCAGCTGAGAACAAATAGCACAGACCGGATTAATATTCCGGCTGATGACCAGTGGCACATAGCCTACCGCATCCTGAACAGCATGTCCGCACTCATGGGCGGCAACGCCGATGGCTGCAATGGATGTGGAGTTCTCCGTGGCTTCCGAAAGATTGACCGTTTTATCCTTCGGGCTGTAGAAATCACTCAGATGTCCTCTTACGGAAAGCACCTGCACATAGCCGATGCCGTTTTTCTGTAAAATAATTTCCGCCGCCTCCCTTCCGCTGATACCTCTTTGGGAACGAACCCGATCGTATTTGGCAAAGGTGGACTTCACCAAAGAGGAGGCTAACAGGGAAAGTCCCATGCCGATATAGACAAAAATCATTGTGGGATCAAAAAAATAGTATGAATAAGGCATCTTATCCTCCGAATCCTAGCAAGAAGGCAGGGGTGTCCAAACGTTTTTTTCCTTCTACCTGAATTTCCAAAATTTCCAAATATCCTTCCCCTGTGGAAAGAAGAAGGCGATTGTTTTCCTTATTACGATACATCTTTCCTATACCGTCCTTCTTCCGAAAGGCCACCTTCCCTTCCTCCGAGAGACTTTCCGGTAAATGGGCTAAGAGCAAATCTTCTTTAATTTCTGAAAAACTTTGAAAATTCTCCTCTTTCTGCTGGATAACTCTGGCTTTCCAGATCTTAAAGCTTTTCCCGTTGGGAAGAACACTGACAGCAGCAGGCCAGGGATTAAAAGCCCGAACCATGGCTTCAATTTCCACGGCAGGCTTATTCCAATTCACAAAACCGTCCTGCTTTACGATCATACTGCAATGGCTGGCCTTTTCCTCTTCCTGAGCCCTTCTGGGGCAATTCCCCTGCTCTAAAAGGCTAAGGGTTTCCAAAATACAATCCTGAGAAAGCAAAGAAAGGGCTTCAAAAAGACTTTCTCCGGTTTCTTCCCCCGTTAAAGGAAGCTTTTTTTGGAGCAGGATGTCTCCGGTATCCAAGCCTTCCGCCATCAGCATGGTGGAAATACCGGTTTCTTTGTCTCTATGCAAAATAGCCTGCTGAATCGGAGAGGCTCCCCGATAAAGAGGCAGTAAAGAAGCGTGGATATTCACACAGCCATAGCGGGGAAGCTCCAAAAGCTCTTTAGGAAGAATCTGTCCAAAGGCAGCCACCACAATGCAATCCGGCTTTAATTCCTTTAAATAGGCAAGGAGTTCTTCGTCCTTTCTTAGACGATGTACGGAACGAACAGGGAGATCCAGTCTTTCTGCTGCCTGTTTTACCGGCGTCTTAAGGAGATTTCCCTTTCTGTCCTTTGCTTTATCCTCCTGACTAACCACCAAGAGAATCTCATGTCCGGCCTGATGGATGGCCTCTAACCCCTTCACTGCAAAGTCCGGGGTTCCCATAAACACGATTCTCAAATCATTTCCTCCTCTTCCAGTTCTTCATATTGAACATCTTCCAAATCTCCCTCTACCTTCTCCGTATACAGGACTCCCTGAAGATGATCATACTCATGACAGAAGGCTCTGGCTAAAAAGCCGGAGGCATCCAGACTGAAGGGCTCCATGTTCTGATTTAAAGCCTCTACATGGATATTCATGGGCCGGGTAACCTTTCCTTCCTTTCCCGGAACGGAAAGACAGCCCTCTTCTCCGCACTGCTCTTCCTCTCCCACGGCTTCGATTTTAGGATTAATGCATACATAGCGAACACCGTCTCCGATGTCCACCACAAAAAGCTGCTTTAAAATCCCCACCTGAGGAGCCGCCAGTCCAACGCCGTTGGCATCGTACATAGTTTCAAACATATCCTGAATCAAATCTCTGGTTTTATCCGTCATTTCCTTAATTTCTTTACACTTCTTTTCCAAAATGGAGTCTCCGATAGTACGGATGCTGCGAATTGCCATAAACTCTACCCTCTCTATAAAAGATCAAACTGGAGCTGAATCAAAGAGCGTTTGTCCTCTTTTCGAAGCTCCTCAACAAATAGATTTCTTAATCGAATGATTATATCATGGGATTCTTGCTTAATATAGATGATTTTCCTAAAATTATCCTTTAGCTTATAAATGGTGGCAGGGAAGGGGCCGAATAACTCCGCCTTCTCCGCATCCACTATTCCCTGTATTCTTTTGATGGTCTTGTCCAGCATCAGACTTAAAAACTCTTCTTCCTGATAGCTGCATTGGATGGCCAGCATTCTGGCAAAGGGAGGATATTCCAGTCTTTTCCGAAACTTCTTTTCCGATTGATAAAAAGCAAAGTAGTCCTGTTGCAAAGCCTGCTCCAGCACTTCCTCCTCGGGGCGATAGCTTTGAATCAATACTTCTCCGGGAAGCTTTCCCCTTCCGGCTCGACCTGCTGCCTGGGTCAGAATCTGAAAGGCATATTCTCTGGCCTGAAAGTCCGACTGGAAAAACAGCTGTTCCGCCGCCATGATGCCCACCAAGGTGACTTTCGGAAAATCATGTCCTTTTACAATCATCTGGGTTCCCAAAAGAATATCCGCCTTCTCCTCGGCAAAGTCCTGTAAAATTTCTTCGTATTTTCCCTTTTTCCCTGTGGTATCTCCGTCCATGCGAAGAATTCTTGCCTTGGGAAAGACTGCATGGCAGATTTTTTCCAGCTTTTCCGTTCCGGTTCCGAAGGGGGAAATGTAGCTGCTGCCACAGTTCGGACAGTTCTTTTCCAGTTTTCTGCTATAGCCGCAGTAGTGGCATTGCAGCATACCGTTTTTATGGAGTGTCAGGCTTACATCGCAGTGGGGACAGTTTAAGCTTTTCCCGCATTTTCTGCAGCTGACAAAGGGAGAATAGCCTCTTCTGTTCATAAAGAGAATGCTTTGCTCTCCCCTTTCCAAACGCTTCAGTACCGCTTCCTCCAGCGCTTTGGAAAAAATAGAACGGTTTCCCTCCTCCAATTCCTTTCGTAAATCAATCAAAGTCAGCTTCGGCAGAAGACTTCCCTCCACCGCCCTGTTTTTTAAAGTGAACAGCCTGACTTTTCCTTCCTCCGCCTCCCGGAAAATATTGACGGAAGGTGTTGCAGAGCCGAAAAGTACCGGACAATGGGCCAGCTCTCCCCTTTTTCTTGCCACATCCCGACTTTCATAACGGGGGGCGGTTTCCGACTTATAGGAACGCTCCTGCTCCTCATCGATAATGATGAGTCCCAAATTGGAAAATGGCGCAAAGAGTGCGGAACGGGGTCCCAGCAAGAGCTTCACCTCTCCGGAACGGCATTTTTCCATACTTTCCGCCCGTTCTCCCTGGCTCATTTTGGAATGTAACACCGCCACCTGTCCGGGAAAACGTCCCTCCACCCGCATTCTGCTTTGGTGACTTAGAGAAATTTCCGGAATCAGATAAATGACTTCCTTACCTTTGGAAAGACAATCTTCGATTAAACGCAAGTAGAGCTCCGTCGTTCCGGGGCCTGTACCGC
>CAUUJL010000076.1:0-10336 GCA_963545375.1 uncultured Oribacterium sp. | reverse complement strand
GTTAGTACTGTTACGAAGGCGAGGTTAGCGGGAGCGTGCCCCGATTACAGACCCACACTGCATCAGAGCGAATCGTTACAAAGAATGCAGTCCTTCACTACGCAGGGCGAGGTTAGCGGGAGCGTGCCCCTCTTATAGACCCACACTGCATCAGAGCGAATCGTTACAAAGAATACAGTCCTTCATTGCGCAGGGCGAGGTTAGCGAGAGCGTACTCGATTTTGGACCTATTCTATGGATAACGGTCTATGTCTCTTCTTTCTATTTTAGGAAGCCCGTTGCCGGATTAGTCGTCTGCTTCCTCCGCCAGCTCTGTTCCTTCCTTTGCGGGAGGCATGAGGATGGAGAAAACCATAAAGCCGAAGAATGCGGCAATCAGTCCGGGAATAATGGCCTGACTAAAGTGGATGCCGAAGAGCATTCCCTTGGACACATGCTCCAGATAAACTACGGTAATGGTTCCCAGTACCAAAGATGCAATGGTTCCTGCTGTGGAGGCCTTCTTCCAGAAGTGTCCCAGTACATAGGGGAAGAAGGAACCGGCTGCTCGGAGGGTAAAGCAGAACATCAGGATGGAAACGATGCTCTGGGTATTGAAAAGAGCAATAAACATGGAAGCCACACCCACCAAAACCATGGTAATCTTGGTCACGTTCATAACTTCCGTACTGCTGGCATTTGGCTTCAGGAAGATTTTGAAAATGTCATTGGCAAAGATGGAGCCTGCTCCCAAAAGGTCTGAATCGGAGCTGGACATGGTGGCGGAGATTACACCGGAGAAGAGCAAACCGCAAATGATGGCAGGCATGGTGCGAATTGCCAGAATAGGCAAGGCATACCGTGCGCCAACGGAAGCAAATTCATCTGCAGAGAATTTTCCCATGTTAATCAGTGCCAGTACAATCAGTCCCAAAACAGTAGGGATAAAAGCGTAAATGAAGTTTAACAGTGCGGCAAGCCAAGCGCCCTGCTTTGCCGCCTTTTCATCTCTTGCGGCATAGAAACGGGAAACGGCTTCCTGTCCTACGGAGAAGGTTCCTACGTACATAATGACGAGGGAGAGAATCCCGAAGAAGTCATAACCTGCAAAAAGATTCAAGCTTTCCTTGGGAACATTTTGAATCACGGCTTCCACGCCGCCGGCATGGGAGAGGGCGAAGGGTACTGCCGCCATCATACCGATGATAATCAGGAAAACCTGTACGAAGTCGGTCAGGGTTACGCTCCAAAGACCGCCCATAATGGAATAAACCGTTACCACCACCGCAACAATGATTACGGAAAGCTTATAGCTTAGTCCCAGCATGGTGGAAAGAATAACGGAGGAAGCGATAAATTGTCCTGCGGTAAGACCGATTAAAGGAAGCAGCATAATAATGGCTGTCACCAATCCGGAGGATTTTCCGTAACGTCTCCGGAAGTACTCCGGTACGGTTTTTACCGTGGCGGCACGGAACTTGGGAGCCATGAAAGAGAGAATGACAAAGGCAATTCCCATGGTGATAATGTACCAGGCGGCACTTAAGCCATAGCCGGACATTCCGTTTTGCACAACGCCCAGAGAGCTACCCCCTCCGATTTCCGTTGCGGCAAGAGTTCCTGCCATCAGCAGCGGCCCCAACCTGCGCCCTGCGACCATAAAGTCCGTGTTACTTGTGATTTTTGTGGAGGAGTACCAGCCGATAAACAGCATGGCCAGAAGGTAAATCACCACCACAAGACAAACAACCCAATTTGCACCCATAAAATCTCCTTTCTGTTTTTCCAACTTGTAGATTGTTATGATTGTAACATAGTTCTATAAATTTGTATTTATTTTTTGAAAAAATAGAGCATTATTTTATGCAATTTCTCCTGTTTAATATGAAAATTTTTTTCGCTTAGTCCTTCGTCTTGAAAAAACTACCTAAATAGCCTAAAATACAGAAATACCAATAGTGAGAACTTTAGCAACACAATCAGGAAGAGAAAGTAAGGGATTTAGGAATGGCAGAGGGAAGAAGAGGAAGCATTGTAAAAACAATCGCCGGTGTGGGAATCGGTCTTCTTTCCCTTTATTTTTTTCTTTTGTTTTTTCGTGATTCGGGAAACTTAGAGCGTTTTTTAGAAGATAAAACCCAAGATGCGTTCCGGGAAATGCTTTGGCTTTTTGCTTATCTCTTTCTCTGTCTTATGGGATTTTTACTCAAAAGGAAAATGCAGGATGCCCCGGAGAAAGGGAATTTTTCGAGAAGAGAAGCTTCCGGAGCAGCATTAAATAGACCCTTTCTTAGCTTTCTTTTTCTTCTCTTTATTTTACCAACGCTGGTCTTTGCCTATCTTCACCGAATGCTTTTGCCAATGCTTATTTCTAGCTTATGGTTTTTTGTGCTTGCCCTTTTGTTTCGCTTTGTTACCACGGGAAGGCCTCTGCAAATTTTTCGAGACATAAAACGATTCTTTTTCTTTTTAGAAAAGGACTTTCAGGAGGGGACGCTGTATCCATTGGTTTTCTCCCTACCCTTTTTTATCCTGCAAATGAACCGCAGCAATGTAGCATTGGATTATGACTCCCTTCGCTATGGGCTTAGAAGTGCGTATGTCCTGTTTCCGGAGGGCTTTTTCTCTGCCCACGGACAAATCAACAGCGTTTACAGCTATCCCAAAGGACTGGAGCTTTTGACCTATCCCTTAAATTATCTTCCGGGCTATGGCTTTCTTTTGTCCTTCAGTCTTTGGACCTATCTGGCCTTGGTTTTGGTTTTTGGGCTACTTCTCTTTCATTTTCAGAAAAACAGAAAGAAGCTTTATATCGGTATACTTTGTTTCTTTCTTTTATCGTCTGTGGGGAATATGTCCCTTACCATGAAAACGGATTTATTCACCCTTTTGCTGCAGCTCTCCGCCTTGTATTTCTTCCTAAAAGGAAAGAGACTGCAAAGCTGCTTCCTGCTCTTTTTCAGCTACAGCTTTAAGCCTACGGCGTTGGTTTTCTCTACGCTACTGGGAATCGTTTTTCTCCTCACCATGCTTTTGGAGTGTTTTGGGAAGAGGAGTACAAAGGCAAATACGAAAGAAAATATCAACATCAATGAGAATACCGGCATAAATAGCAACACAAATCATAATACGATTCAGGTGAAGGGAGAGAAATGGACTTCGGAGCTTCCCTTTGTCCTGTTTTCGCTAGTCTATACAGGACTCATTACCCTTCGGACTTTCTTGATTACGGGGTTTCCCTTTTCCACCACCTTTACCGGCATTTTTAAGGCTATCGGATTTCATGTAAACTGGCCCTTTAATCTGGATGCCCATGTGGATTACAGCGGAGAGCTTTCCCTTTCGGAAAGTACATTTTCCTTTTTCCGTAGACTCTTTTCTTTCCTTTTTTATCCGGTGGGAGAGGATATGGAGCATGTGGCCATTGCCTGGAGTGGCGTGCTTTTTCCGCTGATTTTAGTCTTCGGGATATGGCAGTGCTTTTCCATAGGAAGAAAATGCTTATCGGGAAGAAATAGTTTACCGGGAAGAGAAGCCTTTCTTCGTAGGGAGAGTGGGGAAGCTTCCCTTTGGGACTACCTTCCCCTTGCCCTGTCCTTCCTTGTGATAATGGCATTTTCTCTGCTGAGCTTTGTGATGCTTTGGCAGATTGATGGAAATTACTATATTTTATGGGAAAGTCTGGCGTTACTGCTATGTTTTAGCATGGGAAGTGCTTCGGAAATAAGTTCTCAAGAAGAAAATACAAGGGGCTCCAAGCTTTCGGCTTTTCTTTTAAAAGCCTTTGCCTTCTCCCCCTTCTATCTTGCGGCATTTCTTACTACCATCACCACCAGCTGGGCGGGGGCAGTGGGCTTTACCCCCATTGACTTGGCCAACAAGGGCTATTATGACCATGCCTTGGTGGAACTGGAAAATCAAGGAGAAAAGGGCAGCCTTCCTGCCTTTTCGGAAATGGCAAAATATCCCAGGTATCATGTTTTGGCCTTTGCAGAGACACCGGAATGTTACCGAATCCCCTGTAATGTGCAAAGTATTACGGATGTGGAGGGCTCCGGAGGAAGTCCGGGACTTTACGATTCTCCCCTCTATTTTGCCTGGTTCCTAAAATGGTCCGGCACCGACTATGTGTATTTGGAGCAAAGCTTCCTGCACGATGAGAGGGAAGAGCGGGCTAGGGAGATGCTTCTGCAAATGGCGGAGGAAGGCATTTTCCAAAGCCCCATGCTGGTGGAGAAGAATGAAATCCTGCCTTTTGATAAAGTAAAGGCATTTTCAGAATCCGACGGCGAAGGGCCGGAACAGCTTTTGCTTTTACAGATTCGGAAAGAGCGTTTAGAATATCCTTGGAACAAAGAGCCCTATCCCGCATTGACTAAGGAAGAAATAGCAGAAAAAGATAAGATCGTGCAGTTGCTGTGGGAGTATTTGCAATAGGGTTTCCGAAGGCATGAAAGCGGTAGTTGACAGTAGGATGAGAGTGGCAGCCTCGCTATATCTCTAGGGAATAAAGAACAGGCGGATTGTATTACGAAATCCGCCAATAGAAAGGTAAGGAGTAAATGAAACAAGAAGGAAATAAAGCTTTTATAAAAGGAATACCGCTGGGAGGCTATTTGCTGGCCTTTCTCCTGCTATTAGGCGCTGCCTATTGGATTAACCGGCAGATTCACATCAAGGCCCTTTACATGGACGACCTGTATTTGTTTTCCTTTTTCCGGGAGCAAAATTTCTTTGAATTCAGCTTTCCCATTGGGCAGGCGGTACGTTTCCGCCCGGTGTATTGGGCGATTTCCTATATCGAAATGGCTTTGGTGGGGGCGGATCCCAACCGTTACTTGCATTTCAACATTTTCTTAAACAGCCTGCTGGCCTTTTTCCTCTTTTTCTTTTCTTTGAAAATGACGAAGAAGCGCATCCTGTCCTTGTCCCTTGGGCTTCTCTTTTTGTCCGCCCACTTTGCCTACTACCAGATTGGGCAGGCCATCGGCATTTTGGAAACCCTGGCTTTGGGCTTTGCCCTTTTAACGCTGTATTTCCTTTACCGTCAAATCGACTGCGAGGAGAGGGCTTTTGGGAAAATGTTGCTCTTTTCTCATCTGTTTTTCTTCCTCTTAATTTTCACCCATGAGCGATATGTGGCTCTACTGCCGTTATTTTATATTCCCCTCTTTTTTAGAGGAAAACAGACGGAGGTAAATACTGCTGCCAGGGCGCAGAATATAGGAGCGCAAGAAGCGAAAGCATCGGAAAATGCGAAAGCTTTGGATAGCAGAAAAGCTTCAGATTATGCAAAGGCTTCAGATAGTGCTTGGTCAGGGAATGCTACTGAGAGAAAGGGGTATATTGTAATAGAGCAAGGTGAAAGTGAAAGTACAAGTGTAAATACCGGTGCAAGTACAGGTGCAAGTACAAGTGCAAGTACAGGTGCAAGTACAAGTGCAAGTACAAGTACAAGTGCATATACAAATGTAAGTGAAAGTGTAAATGCAAGTATAGGGCAACAGGATAAGTCGGATAGGGAATCTGTGAAAAAACCGAAGCTTCTTCCCTTCTTCCTGCCTTTTGTACAGGCCTTTTTGTTCTTCAGCATTCGCAGCCTGGCCATCGGTTCCTTTGTGCCGAAGGGAACGGGAGGAACGGAGGTTCAGGACGGCTTTTCTCTGACGAAAGCTCTGTCCCATGCCTTTTCTCAGGTATTTTATATTTTCGGTATTCAGGCAGGGCCGGATTACCTTGCAGGAATTCCCTGGGAGGAAGTAGGCAGAAAGCATCGCTATGTCATTTATGCTTCCATTGCAGTTTTAGCCTTTAGCATTCTTTTGGCTCTGGTTTTTGCCATTCGTAAGGGCAAGCTGAAAAAAGAGTTTTTTGGAAAAAATCTTTTGTTCTTATGCTTTATTGCCCTTTGCATCGGTTGCTCCTCCATTACCATTCGCGTGGAAATGCGTTGGGTTTATGTAAGCTTTGCGGCGGCTCTTTTATACTTTGCCTATCTTTTGGGAAATACCGGCATGCCGATTCCCACATTTTTTGCCCTGCTCTTCGTTTGCCTTCGCTTCCCGGCGGAAATGAAATATCGTGAGTCCTTCCCCAGAATTTACTTCTGGGAGGATCAGGATCGGATGAACTCCTTGGCTGAGCAAACCATAGGGAAGTATGGTCGGGACTATGTTTTGGGAAAACAAGTTTATATTTTGGAAAATAACTACAAGATGAGTAAGTTCTACGGAGATACCTTCTTCCAGGTCTTTGATCCGGAAATGTCCGGACAGGGCACAAAGATTCATTTCATCAAGGACTTTAGGGAACTTCCGTCGGAAGCGAACTTCTACAACAGCCTTGTTTTAAAAGAAGTGCCGGAGGAAAGGGCCTATAGGGATATTACCCAGGAGGTATTTCCCAACCTCTGATGTTAAAAGATTCTCCGGATCGGAGAAAAGATTACAAAATAAACGGCAATATATTCGCAGAGAAAGGAAGGGAAAGCATGGCAGAGCATGAGGGACAAAATAGAAATATACCGGTGGCCGGGTTAGAAGTTTCTACGGCACCGACTTCGGGCAAGCATCTGCCTTCCAAGGGAAAAGAAGAGAAGCTCCCCATTGCTTTATTGCTCCTTTCTTTCCTTATGGCGCTTGCTATTCTCTTTTATGTTCTTCTAAGTACTACGGATGTTTTGTATTCCGACTATATCCGGCTGGTAAATTCCTATTTGGGAAAGCCCTTTCAGCTGGGGGATTTGCTACAAAAGGATATTTTAACCAGAATTCCTTTGACCTATGTCTTTAGGGAAATAAACCGCCACTTTTTTGGCTATACCCTGATTTTTGACCGGGCACTTGGGGTACTAGGCTTATTTCTAACAAGTATTCCGCTACTGCTTTTTATGAGAAAAAAGCAGCTGTCCTTTTTGCAGCAGCTCCTGTTTTTGATTCTTTTTTACAGCCTAAATAAGTGGGAAATGCTTTTAAATGGATCGGGATATATTCATTTTCTGGCCTTTTCGGTATTTTACGCCTATTTCTATGCTTTGGATCAGGCCTTTAGCAAGAAAAGCTCCTTGCTTCTTTTAAGCATTTATCCTCCATTGATTTTACTGGTAGCAGGGCCATACTGCTTAGCGGTATTCCTTTCCTGCTTTGCCTTGTTCTTCTTCCTGGCTTTGGGGAAGAAGCTTTGGGATATCAAGGGGACGATTCTTCTCCTGATTTCCAACGGACTTTGCCTTTTTTTGTATCTTCTCAGCAATCACTATGCGGTGTATGAATATGCCGGGGCGGAAAGCATTTCCCTAAAAGAGGTACTGCAAAATCATCTGCCTTTTGTGGTGAAATTTATCTTTTACGGCTTTTCCTCTATGCTTGTTTCCGGTGAAAATCTGGAGAAGCTTCTTAGAGATGGAGTGATACAGGGAAAAGGGGTTGTTTTGCTTGGGGCATTTGTGCTTTTCTTTTATGTTCTTATGATACTGTTGTATCTTTGGAGGTTTTTTGCATCTTCCGGAAATGGAGAAGGAAAGGCATTTGCCGGGAAGGGAAAGGAAGGTCTTTCTTCGGAGCAGGGACAAAAGGAGGAGCAAAAGCAGACAGATAAGAATGCTTTGACAGGGGGAAATGTTGGAGATCCTTTCTACTTTGGTTTACTGCCGGGACTACTGTTTCTTCACGGCTTAGCCAGTCATGCTCTGGTTTTCCTTACCCGCTATATGTTTTTAAAGGAAAGCTATGCCTTTCAAAGCCGTTATGCCCTGCAATACCAAAGCGCTTTGTTGGGAGCGTTTTTGCTTTTGTTCTTATGGAAAAATGAGAACCGAGCAAGTTCGGGACAGAAATCAAGAACAGCACAGGGCAGATTTGCCTTTTGCCTCCTGATTAGCGGGATCTTCCTTTTGGGAACCCTGTGGACAGATAGCAGTGAATGGGGAAAATCCATGTATAGAAGGGAACATTATGAGCGTATGTGGAGCTATTCCCATGACCTTTCCGCCTATTCCGATGAGGAACTGGAAGATGTTTTTGAGTATCGGCATGGCGGAGAACGAATTCGGAAGGCCTTTGCCATCTGGGAGCAGGTGAAAAAGGAGTGGAGAGCGGGAAGATAAGGAAGCTAAATAGCGGCACTGTAACCGCTTTCATGAGGCTGAAAGATAAGTCTTTGTATAACTTATCTTATTTTTGTTTTATAGGGTATGTTATAATGCCTTTAGACATTTTGAATGAGTTCTACAATTATATGTAAGCTAATATAATGGAGATTTAGATATTGAGCAAAGTAATAATTTGCTTAAACATCAAACAAATAGAAAATGGAGGATATTGGAAAATGGCTGTTAAAAATACTGCCAACATTGGCTTTGAGAAGCAGATATGGGATGCAGCATGTGTGTTATGGGGACATATCCCGGCATCAGAATATAGAAATGTCATTATTGGGCTTATTTTCCTGAAGTACATCTCTACGGCATTTGACAAGAAGTATCAACAGCTTGTCGCTGAAGGAGATGGATTCGAGGATGATCCGGATGCATATCTTGAGGATAACGTATTCTTCGTGCCGGAGGATGCTCGTTGGGATAAGATTGCGGCAGCAGCGCATAAGCCGGAAATCGGAACGGTTATTGATGATGCTATGCGTGCAATCGAAGCTGACAACAAAAAACTCAAGAACGTGCTTCCAAAGAATTATGCCAGTCCGGATCTGGACAAAAGAGTCCTCGGAGATGTCGTTGACCTCTTTACCAATATGGATATGGGAGAGACCGAAGGTAACCGAGATGTCCTCGGTAGAACTTACGAATATTGCATCGCTCAGTTTGCCGAAAAGGAAGGCAAAGGAGGTGGCGAATTCTATACGCCGTCAAGTATCGTAAACACACTGGTTTCAATCCTGAAGCCATATTCAAACTGCCGTGTATACGATTGCTGCTGCGGCAGTGGCGGTATGTTTGTACAGAGTGCGAAGTTTATTCAGGCGCATTCCGGCAATCGTGGCTCGATTTCAATTTATGGTCAAGAGGCCAATCCGGACACTTGGAAGATGGCCATCATGAATCTTACGATTCGTGGCCTCGATGCAGACCTTGGTGCTTATCATACTGATACATTTACGAATGACCTTCATCCGACATTGAAGGCAGACTTCATTCTGGCCAATCCTCCCTTCAACTATAATCCGTGGGGGCAGGATAAGCTAATGGACGATGTTCGCTGGAAATACGGAATCCCGCCTGCAAGTAATGCCAACTTTGCATGGATTCAACATATGATTCATCATCTTGCGCCAAATGGCAAGATCGGACTTGTTCTTGCAAATGGAGCACTGTCTTCTCAGAGCGGTGGTGAGGGCGAAATCAGAAAGAAGATCATCGAGGATGACTTGATCGAAGGTATCATCGCTATGCCTCCGCAGCTCTTCTATAGTGTAACAATCCCTGCGACGCTCTGGTTCATTTCAAAGGGAAAGAAACAGAAAGGCAAGACGGTCTTTATTGATGTCCGCAAGATGGGACACATGGTTGATCGTAAACACCGAGACTTCACCGAGGAGGATATCCAGAAGCTCGCAGATACATTCGAAGCCTTCCAGAACGGAACGCTTGAGGATGAAAAGGGCTTCTGCTCTGTGGCGACGATACAGGATATTGCAAAGCAGGACTATGTTTTGACTCCGGGACGCTATGTTGGTATCGAGGAGCAGGAAGATGATGGTGAGCCTTTCGATGAGAAAATGACCAGACTGACATTGGAGCTTTCCGATATGTTTGAACGCTCTCATGAGCTTGAGGATGAGATTCGTAAGAAGTTGGGGGCGATTGGATATGAAATATAAACTTTCAGATATCTGCGAGTATGCAAAAGGGAAAATAAAGGTATCGGCTCTTGATGAGAATACCTATATTTCAACCGAGAATATGCTACCGAACAAAGGTGGTATAACTAAAGCTGCATCCTTACCTACCCAAGAACAGACGCAGGCCTTTATGAAGAATGATGTTCTGGTCTCGAATATTCGACCGTATTTTAAGAAGATATGGTATGCAACTTTCGACGGAGGATGTTCTAACGATGTTCTTGTCTTTAGGGCAAAGGCCAGAGTAAGCAGCAGATTCTTGCATTATGTGCTGGCAGATGACACTTTTTTTGATTATTCAATGGCTACATCAAAGGGAACAAAGATGCCTCGTGGTGATAAAAAATCCATTATGGAATACGAAGTGCCTGAGCTCTCATATGAAGCCCAATGCAAAATTGCTGGTATCTTGGAGGTGATAGACGAAAAAATCGAGTTAAATATGGATATAAACAAGAATTTAGAGCAACAAGCTGCGGCATATTTCCATCATCAGTTTATAGTT
>CAUUJL010000075.1:0-10471 GCA_963545375.1 uncultured Oribacterium sp. | reverse complement strand
AGGAGGAGTCGGCTCCTTAATGTCTGCCACAACAGACTCTGTGGTGAGTAAGGAGGAAGCAACGGAAGCCGCATTCTGTAAAGCGGTTCTTGCCACCTTGGCAGGATCCAGAATACCTACTTCCATCATATTTACATACTCTTCATTGTATGCATCGAAACCGAAGTTTTCCTTTCCTTCCTTTACTTTGTTCACAATAACAGCGCCTTCCAGTCCTGCATTGTAAGCGATGGTATAAAGAGGAGCCTCTAAGGCCTTGGAAACAATCTTTGCTCCGGTCTTCTCATCGCCCTCTAACTGGTTAACCACCTTATCCACTGCCTTCTGTGCATGGATATATGCGGATCCGCCACCTGCAATAACACCCTCTTCTACAGCGGCTCTGGTAGCATTTAAAGCATCTTCCATACGAAGCTTAGCTTCCTTCATCTCGGTTTCAGTAGCAGCACCTACGCGAATTACCGCAACACCGCCGGAAAGCTTAGCCAAACGCTCCTGAAGCTTTTCCTTATCAAAGTCGGAGGTAGTGGTCTCAATCTGTCCCTTAATCTGGGCAATACGATCCTGAATCTCCTTCTTCTTGCCAAGACCTTCCACAATGGTGGTCTTTTCCTTGCTTACCTTAACGGACTTTGCTCTACCGCACTGGTCGATGGTCGCATCTTTTAAGTCTAAGCCCAGCTCTTCGGAAATCACTTCTCCGCCGGTTAAAATGGCGATATCCTTCAGCATTTCCTTTCTGCGATCTCCATATCCGGGAGCCTTTACCGCAACCACATTGAAGGTTCCTCTTAACTTATTTACGATAAGAGTGGTTAAAGCCTCACCCTCGATGTCCTCAGCAATGATTAAAAGCTTGGCACCGGTCTTTACCACCTGCTCTAAGAGAGGAAGAATATCCTGAATGTTGGAAATCTTCTTATCGGTAATAAATACATAGGGATCATCCAGATTAGCTTCCATCTTCTCCATATCGGTGCTCATATAAGCACTGATATAGCCGCGGTCAAACTCCATTCCCTCTACCAAGTCAAGCTCTGTCAGCATAGTCTTGGACTCTTCCACGGTAATAACACCATCCTTGGAAACCTTCTCCATAGCGTCGGCAATCATATCTCCTACAGTGGAATCTCCTGCGGAAATGCCGGCAACCTTGGCAATCTGATCCTTGCCCTTTACCTTGGAGCTCTGCTTCTTAATACTCTCTACCGCAGCATCCACAGCCTTGCGGATTCCCTTACGAAGCACGATGGGATTGGCACCCGCCTCCAGGTTCTTCATACCCTCCATCACAATCGCCTGTGCCAAAACCGTTGCGGTGGTGGTTCCGTCTCCGGCAACGTCATTGGTCTTGGAAGCTACTTCTCTAACCAGCTGAGCACCCATATTCTCATAAGGATCCTTTAACTCAATTTCCTTGGCAATGGATACACCGTCATTGGTAATCAACGGAGAACCGTAAGACTTATCCAATACTACATTTCTTCCCTTAGGTCCAAGGGTAACCTTCACGGTATTTGCCACTGCATCTACACCGGCCCCTAAGGCCTTTCTTGCCTCTACTCCAAATTTAATCTCTTTAGCCATATTTTACCTCCTTGGAATTCCCTTTTTCTATTACTCTACGATTGCTAAGATATCATTCTGCTTAACAACGGTATACTTCTTTCCATCCAGCTCTACCTCGGAGCCTGCATAACGGGAAAACAGAACGTGCTGTCCTACCTTCACCTGCATGGTAATTTCCTTACCATCTACAACTCCGCCGGGACCTACAGCGATAACCACAGCCTGTCCGGGTTTTTCCTTATCATCCTGTCCCGGTAAAACGATTCCGCTCTTGGTGGTTTCTTCCATCTTTTCTTTTTCCAACACAACTTTATCAAATAATGGTACTAACTTCATAGCAATCCTCCTATTCTTCACAGGTCTTTTTTAACAACAGGGCTATTATAAGAGGATTTATTAGCAGAGTCAAGCACTGAGTGCTAAAAGCCTGTGAAAGTTTTGTGAAAAAATATAAGAAACAATGTATTACGAAAATATTAACAATATCAGAAAAATAAAAGGAATTTTTTATTGCTTATGTTGTAATACAAGGTATAATAATAAGGTAGCTTGAATAAAAAAAATGGCTTTGGAGGTTTATTTATGAAAAAGAATATTCTTGTTGCAGCTTTAATTGCTTGCATGGCAACTGCATCTGTAATTCCTGCACTTGCTGCAGAGGGCGCTGTTTCCAGCTACGGCGGATCTACCACCACAGTAGCAGAATCCAACGGACACTGGGTAGCTAACAGAGATGGTTCTTGGTCATTCGTAAGCAATGAGAACGGTGCACCAATCTATGGTTGGATTGTAAGCCAGCACCAGTGGTACTACATCGGAGCTAACGGACGTATGGTAACCGGATGGCAGAAAATCAACTTTGACACCTACTATTTCGCTCAGGCACCGGCAGAGAACCAGCCTTTAGGATCTCTTTACATGAATAAGCTTACTCCTGACGGATACAGAGTAGACTCCAACGGTGTTTGGATTCGATAAGCTTTAAAAATTATTTTGAATTCTCACAAAAAAGTAGAGCAGGTTTCTCCTGCTCTACTTTTTGATTAACAAAAATAGGAACTGTAATAAATCAAAATTATAAATAGATTTTCGGCAATATAGGTCTGAATGAGGGGTAGTCTAAACCCGCTACTTACCGAAAGCCGGCGAAGTGAAGGACTGAAAATTAATAATTGAAGCGAATGATGCAGTGTGGGTCTATAATGGGGGTAGTCTGAGCCCGTCGGTACTTGCGAAAAACAAGAGAAACGCAGTTTTTCGCTTAGTATCCGCTACGTGGCGAGGCTAGCGAGAGCGTGCCCCATTTATAGACCCACACTGCATCAGAGCGCTTTCTTACAACGAATGCAGTCCTTCACTGCGCATGGCGAAGCTAACGAGAGTATGCTCCTATTTCAGGCCTATATTGCTTAGAAAATTATTTTGATTTATTACAGTCCATTTTATGTCAAAATGAAGTCGGAACGGAGCTCTTCTGTTTTTGGAGATAAGACAAAAATAATTTTCCCTGCCAGATAAGGATTCCTAAGGCAATCACGGAAAGTCCCAAGAACCCGTCCTGTACCAAGTCCTGTAGATTGGGGGTAAAGATTTCCGTTCCCTTCTCCAGATATTCAAAGATACTGTCCACAAACCACATCAGGCTGGCGGATAAAAAGAGTAAACAGGGAATATGATAGGCATATTCCTTGTTTTTATCCCGTAAAAAATGGGAAAAACTCCATTCTGTTGCAAAAACACTAAGCAATAGATGCATTTCTCTCTCCTTCCTTCTGCAGCTTTCTTTCCAGTACAAAGCAATAAACTGCCCAGATTCCGGTAATAAGAAGAGCCATAGAAACACCCACCGTACTCATCTCTTTTAGCATGGTATAGGTATCCTCCGGGGTTCTTGCCCCTGTTAAAAAGGGGAAGAAGGGCACTATTTCTCCATGCCAAAAATGTTCAAAAACCAAAAGAATGGAACCGGAAAATAAAAAGTTCGATAAGAGATGCAGCTTCTTTCGGAGACTTAGCCCCACCCCGTTACCGGAATTCATTAGAGCGGAATGCGCCTCGCCTTCCGGGAAATTCCCATTTATCAATCGGGAAGAATAGCTCTTTTCGCCATTCGTCAAAATTTTCCCGTTAACTTCTCCTTTAATAGCTTTTATTCTTGCCTCTTCTTTTCTTTCCTTTTGCACAAGAATCCATTCAGCCGTTTTTACCAAAATGCCCTCTACAATAGGTACTGCAACACAAGCCATAGCTTATCTCCTTTCTTATTTCTCTCTTTAAGCCTTTATTCCGCCTTTTTCACTTTTACAGGAATTTGCGCCAAAAGCTCTTCACCGGTTAATTCTTTATGCACAATTTCCTTAGGAACAGTCCAGCCTAAAGCCTTTCTCTTCTCTATAATATCCGCAACAATCTTTTCTCCCAGCTTATCCGGATCCGTATCCACATACATCACGGAACCGAGAGTCTCTCTGGTACCTTCCTTTAAGAATTCAATGACATTTTTCGAGCCGTGAATCTGGGCTTCTACACAGTGATAGGAATTTACTCCCATCAGTCTGAAGCCTAAGGCTGCATCAATTCCCTTTTCATTACTCCACTCCGGAGAGGTAAAGGCATAGGGCATCTCCTGAATCTTCTTACCTTCTACGCCTGCAATGCCTGCAAAAATACCTGTGGAACGGGTATTATCAATACATTCACCCACATGCCATACCGGTGGTAAATCTGCACCCAGAAATTCCTTTAAACTCTCTCCGCAATGTCTTTGACCGGAAATATTGCAATAGCCCATTTTCATCAGAGGGAAGGAAGCACATCCATTGGTCAAAATCAAAATATTATTCCGGAGTAAGGCATCGGCTACGTCAATAATACATTTTTCGTAAAGCACCTTAGGATTATTACATCCCACCATATTCACGATGCCAAGAATCTTTCCTTCCTTTAAGGCCTTCGCCATAGGCTCCATGGAACCGAAGCGTTTATGCACGTATTCTACAGAGAATCCCACCTCAGCCTCGACTTCATAGGGAGGAATGTATACCGGAATTCCCTGTCTATCCTGGAAACTCTTGATTCCTCTAAGGACGATCTTCTCTGCCAGAGCTCTGGTTTCTCCAATATTGGAATGATGGTGATCATATTCATAGCGTTCCGCTCCGGGGAGTCTTGCAGAATCACTGGTAGTAATTACCGTGGTCTTAAAGCAATTTGCCACCTCCATGATGGCAGGGAACACGTCCTGTACATCCGCAATCCATAAATCCAAGGCACCGGTACCCAGTACCAATTCCGCAGAAACCGCATTAGACAAAGGAATAACGTTGCTGTAACGATACATTGCAGAAAGTCCGGAACAACAGATTCCATAGAAGCGAATGCCCTTGGCGCCGGCCTTCTTTGCCAGCTCCACAAAATGCTCTTCCTGTCCGACTTTAACGATTTCGCTGACCAGTGTCGGAAGATGTCCGTGCACCGCAATATTTACGTAGCCCTTCTTCAAGGCTCCGATATTTACCTTAGAGGTCACCCGATCTCCCACACCGAAAAGTCCGTCTGTAGCAATGGAGGTGCTCACCACACCGGAGAAGGTGAAGGCCAGACCGCAACGAAGAAATTGTTGCATTACACTCTTCCAATCTCCATCTGTACCTACGCCGGTTTTATGATATGCTTCAAAGACTTCATGATAGGCACTGATAGGCAGAATATCCAGCTTCTCCCATAACTCCTGCCTTTCCTTAGGCGCCATGGCCTTAATAACCTCATAGTCCTTTGGAACTGTACGGCTCATATCCTCCAGCAAAACATCTGCAAGCTCGGAGGCAATTTTCTTAATGTTTCTTCTACTGGTCTTGATGCCGAAAGCCTTTGCCACATCCCGAATCTTTTGCTGCCCTAAAATCGGAAGATCCAGCTTCCCCTCTGCTGCCCACTTTAAGGATAAGATGACTTCACGACCATGCATTCCGTGCTGAGCCACACCTGCCGCCGCAGAGCGAAGAAGGTTTCTGGCTACAATCAAATCCGCATCCGCTCCACACACACCCTTTGGACTTTTCGGAGTGACCTTACAGGGACCCATATTACAGATTTTACAGCAAATGCCGGCCATACCGAAGCTACATTGGGGCTGCTGTTGATCAAAACGATCAAAGGTGGTATCAAAGCCAAGCTGCTCCTGTCGTAAAATTAATTCCCGTACGGCAGGATCCGGTGTTTGCTCCAACACATCCTGCTTGGAGGGGAAGGTCTTTCGATAGGCGGAAACCGCATTCATATAATCTCGAATAAAGGCTTTATCGTCCCCATCCTCCTCATGATCTGACTTTAAGGTAATGGTAGGAATACCATGTTCATCAAAGCCTATAAGGTTTCTGTGACTATGAATGTGAGCCAAAGTCTTCCCCTGTCCATGCTCGTGGCTGTGCTCGTGGTTATGTTCATGACTGTGTTCATGACTGTGAACATGCTCATGGCTGTGTTCATGGCTGTGTTCATGGCTATGCTCATGAGTGTGCTCTTGGCTATGCTCATGACTATGCACATGACCGTGATTTTCCCGTTCTTGAAATTCCTTCTTCTCCTGACCCATAGTACCCCTTTCCTGCTCTTACGTAAGATAAGGTGAATGACAGCTTATCTCTTCTCTAAAAAACCTCCATATATAAACATATCATTTCTGTATGTTTATATGTTTATTGGATTTTTAGAATATACAGTTTCCCCTTTTTCTTGTCAATAAAATTATAAAAATAAAATGAACTATAGGCATTGTAGTTTTTTATAGCAGGTTATAGAAAACAAAAAAAGAGCTGTAAAAATCATATAAGCATTCCATACAAATAGAATCCACTTACGATTTGGCTATTACAGCTCTTTTAACTTGTTCACCTACTGTAAAAATTATACTTCCAGTAATTTCTTTATTCTTTCCATTGCTTCCTTAGTCTTTTCCTTGGTGGAAAAGGCTGTCAAACGGAAGAATCCTTCTCCCGCATCACCAAAGCCTGCTCCGGGTGTTCCTACAACCTGTCCTTTTTCCAAGAGGAAGTCAAAGAACTCCCAAGAGCTCATTCCCTTAGGGCACTTAAGCCAGATATAAGGAGAATTCTTTCCGCCGGTATAATAAATGGAAAGAGCGTCCAAGGTTTCCATAATAATCTTGGCATTTTCCTTATAGTATGAGATATTTCCCTGAATCTCCTTCTCACCGGCTTCTGTAAAGACAGCCTCGGCGCCTCTTTGCACAATGTAGGAAACCCCATTAAACTTTGTGGTCTGTCTTCTTAACCACATCTTTTGGAGAGACTGACCGCCGCGAATCAAAGCCTTAGGCACAACGGTATATCCGCATCTTGTTCCGGTAAAGCCTGCCTTCTTGGAGAAGGAGCAAAACTCAATGGCACATTCCTTAGCTCCGGGAATCTCATAAATGGAGTGGGGAAGATTTCCTTCTACAAAACACTCATAAGCTGCATCAAAGAAAATAACCGCGTCATTTTCCTTTGCATAGTTGACCCAGGCCTTCAGGCCTTCATGGTCATACACTGCACCGGTAGGATTGTTCGGAGAGCAAAGATAAATCAGATCCACCTTTTCTCCCTTGGGGGGCATGGGCAGGAAGCCATTTTCTTCTCCGGAATGGGCAAAAATCACCTTATTTCCTACCATGATATTGGTATCCACATACACCGGATATACAGGGTCCGGAACCAATGCCACAGACCCGGGGGCAAAAAGATCTAAGATATTTCCTAAATCAGACTTTGCACCGTCAGAAATGAATATTTCCTCCAATTCCAAATCCACGGAAAAATTCTTATAGTAGTTTAAGATTTTTTCTCTAAGAAAATCATAACCCTGCTCCGGGCCATATCCGTGAAAGCTCTCGCTTTTACCCATCTCCATGGATGCGGAAGAAAGAGCATCCACCACAGTCTTGGGAAGAGGCAGTGTCACGTCTCCGATACCCATACGAATCAACTTGTCCTTAATCTCCGGATTATTTTCCTGCCAGGTTCTGATTCTCTTTGCGATTTCTGCAAAAAGATAGCTTTCCTTTACCTCTTGATAATGATGATTTACATTTGCTCCCATACTACTCCTTTACTTTTTCCCACTCCCTATTCCGGGTAATGGGTATTGTCATAGGAAATATTCTCTAAAACTTCCTCTAAATACTTTCTGCTCCACCACTTAGCCACAGGCAGATTCATATCCCGGAAATTCCCGCAATCTCTCTCCGTCGCTCCGGGAATCTCACCGCTGAAATCCCGAATAAAGCTAAAGCAATTTTTTAAGAGAGAAATAATCTCGGCACTTTCCAAATCTCCCTTTAGCAGAAGGTAGAAACCGGTTCTACAGCCCATAGGACCGAAGTACAGCACCTTTTCCTTCCAGCTCTCCTCATTCCGAAGGTAAGTGGCCGCCAGATGTTCAATGGCATGCATTGCGGCATTTTCCATGGCAGGCTCCACATTGGGATGGGTAAAACGAAGATCAAAGGTCGTCACCACCTCTACACCCACAGAATCCTTTCTGGAAACATACACTCCGGGACGTAAATGAATGTGGTCAATGGTAAAACTTGTAATCTTTTCCATTTTACACTTCTTCCTTTACAAGAAGCCCCTGATGCCCATCATCCTCATAATGAGTCTGATGTCCTTCCTGATCCGTAGCCTCTCGGCCGTTCTCGGGTTCGTAGTAAAATTCTACATCCACGTCCTCATCCTCTACCGCCTTCTCATCAGAGGCAAAGGATAATTTCTCCTTCTTATCCCAAGCATTTCTTACCACTCTATAGGCATCTTTTCCCGCATCCACTGCTAAATTCTTCGTATCGATGGCGAGATTCTTTGCCGCATAGCCCAAATCCTTAGCCGCTTCCTTTAAATCCTCCTTGGTAACGGAATTTTTGAGAACGGTATAGGATCTCTGGGCAGATGCCTTCACCTCATGGGCGGAATCCACCACGTCCGTAAAGTCCTTATCAACTTCCTCGGAAAACTTCTGGTATTTGTACAAATAAGAAATCACTCCGGCTACAGCTCCTGTTAAAGCTGCAAAAAATACAAATGATCCAAACTTCTTTGCCATAGTATCCCTCCTTACTTCAATTGGAAACTGGACTTTAAGGAAACTATACGGTTAAATACGGGCTTTTCCTCCGTAGAATCCTTGCAATCCACACAAAAATATCCGTTACGAACAAACTGGAAGCTTTCTAAAGGCTCCGCCTTCGCCAGTGCAGGCTCTAAGAAACACTGCTTCACGGTTAGAGAGTTTGGGTTAAAGTTAAGACTTCCATCTTCATTTAACTTGCCCTTCTCCTCATCAATCAACTGCTCATATAAGCGAACCTCTGCGGAAAATGCTGTCTTGGCATCCACCCAATGAATGGTTCCCTTGGCTTTACGCTCGGTAAAGCCTGAGCCGGACTTGGTGGCAGGATCATAGGTACAATGCACTACAGTCACATTGCCCTCTTCATCCGTCTCATAGGATACCGCCCTAATAAAATAAGCACCCATCAGACGAATTTCATTTTCCATGGTTAATCTCTTATATTTCTTGGGAGGATCCGGCATAAAGTCCTCTCTCTCGATATAAAGCTCTCCGGAGAAATGAACTTCTCTCTCCCCTAAAGCTTCATTTTCAAGATTATTGGGGATGGAAAGCATTTCTCCTTCCCCTTCGTAGTTGTCAATCACCAGCTTAATGGGATCCAAAACCGCCATAAGTCTAGGTCTCTTCAACTTTAAATCCTCACGAATACAATACTCCAAAAGAGAATAATCGCAGGAGGACTGGGCCTTGGAAATACCGGAAAGCTTAACAAACTGCGTCAGACTTTCCTTGGTGTATCCTCTTCTTCTCAAAGCGGCAATGGTTACCAAACGAGGGTCATCCCAACCGTCTACCACACCGTCCTCTACCAGCTTCTTAATGTAACGCTTACCGGTAACCACATTGGTTAAATAAAGTTTTGCAAATTCAATCTGTCTTGGAGGATAGGGGAAATCACACTCCTGCACCACCCAGTCATACAGCGGGCGGTGATCCTCAAACTCCAGGGTACAAAGAGAATGGCTGATCCCCTCCACCGCATCCTCAATCGGATGAGCAAAGTCGTACATGGGATAAATGCACCATTCATCTCCGGTATTGTGGTGGCTCATGTGAGAGACACGATAAATAACCGGGTCACGCATGTTGATATTGGGGCTTGCCATATCAATCTTAGCTCTCAGTGTCTTCTCTCCATCCTGATATTTTCCTGCCTTCATTTCCTCAAAGAGGCGAAGGTTTTCCTCAATGGAACGATTGCGATAAGGGCTCTCCTTGCCGGGAGTGGTAAAGTCTCCACGATACTCTCTGATTTCCTCAGCCGTTAAATCATCTACAAAGGCCTTTCCCTTCTGAATCAGATAAACCGCCTTTTCATACATAATCGGAAAATAGTCGGAGGCAAAAAACATTCTGTTCTCAAAATCCGCTCCAAGCCATTCCACGTCTTTTCGGATGCTCTCTACAAACTCCATCTTTTCCTTTACCGGATTGGTATCGTCAAAACGAAGATTAAAGGTACCGTTGTATTCCTTGGCAATGCCGTAATTTAACAAAATCGACTTGGCATGTCCGATATGGAGGTAACCGTTGGGCTCCGGCGGAAAACGGGTTTTAATTTCCTTAACCTTTCCCTCCCGCAAATCTTCATCAATGAAATTCTCTATAAAATTCTTGGACTCAAGCTCATTCTCTTTTCCAAGCATCTCTTCTGTCCCCATTTTATCCTCCTAAAATTTATTCATTATTTTAATTTGCCTATTATAGCATAGGGAAAAGCTGTTTCACAAGAAAAAGCTAAAACAGGGGCACGGATTAGAATAGGAAGCTT
>CAUUJL010000074.1:0-10559 GCA_963545375.1 uncultured Oribacterium sp. | reverse complement strand
AAAGGAGAACTATGCTTCAGGATGCTGTGGAAAGGATTAAGGGGGTGGGGGAGAAAACCGCCGCTCTTTTTCATAAAATGAATATTTATACCAAGGAAGATCTTTTAGAGGATTTTCCTATTTCCTATCTGCAATATCCTAAGCTTAGTTCTATATTGGAAGCCAGGGAGAAGGAGTGGATGGCTTTTTCTCTTGTGCTTTTAGAGGATGCAAGGGTTTTACGAAATACCAAGCTTTCCATGCTGCAATGCTCTGCCGGGGATGAGAGTGGAAAGCTACTGATTCAATACTTTCATGCAAGTTATCTTTTAAAAACTTTAAAAAAGGGAAGAAAGCTGGTGTTTTTCGGGCAGGTTAAAAGCTTTCGTGGGCATTTTATCCTGCAACAGCCTAAGATTTTTTCTTTGGAGGAGTACGAGGAAAAAAGAAAGAGCCTAGAGCCTATCTATTCCCTTCGAAAGGGGCTTGGAAATGCCCTAAGAAGAAAGTGTATTCAGGAGATTTTTAAGGAAGAACCCGAGATTCCGGAAAGCTTTCCTCGGGATTTTTTGGAAAGAGAAGGGCTATGTAATAAAAGACAGGCTATGGAATATCTACATTTGCCGAAGAGGGAAGAGGAGAGGCAGGAGGGATTAAAGCGTCTGGCCTTTGAGGAATTGTTTTACTACAGTCTCTTTCTGGAAAAGGAGGAGAGGGACTTTCTCTCGCTTTCCGGCCAGGAGGAGGGGATTCCGGGAAAAAGTGCAGAATTTCAGCAGGGACTGCCCTTTAGCCTGACAAATGCCCAAAAAGAGGCTTTGGAGGAGATGGATAGGGTATTTTCCCAAGGAGAGAGACTGCTTCGCTTTGTTCAGGGAGATGTGGGATCCGGAAAAACCATTTTGGCCTTTTATGCCTTATATCTGATGGCTTCCAAGGGCTTACAGACCGCCATAATGGTACCTACGGAAATTTTGGCTCAACAGCATTTTCAAAAACTGCAGGAACTGCTTTTGAAAAATCAATGGGAGATTCCTATAGCTTTACTGATTGGCAGCAGCAGTAAGAAGGAAAAGGACAGAATTTATCAGGGGCTAAAAGAGGGCAGTATTCTGGGGGTAATCGGTACCCAGGCTTTGATTCAGGAGGGCTTGGCTTTTTCCAATCTGAAAATGCTGGTGATTGACGAACAGCACCGCTTCGGGATTCAGGAAAGAAACCGTTTGGAAAAGAAGGGGCAAAATCCCCACTGCATCTACCTTTCCGCAACCCCCATTCCCCGTTCTTTGGTAAAGCTGCTCTATGGCGCAGTGCCCTACCTTCTGCTTTCGGAAAAGCCGGCCAATCGTCTGCCCATTAAGAATGCCCTGCTCTCCCCAGGGGATCGGGAGAAGGCCTTTTCCTTTATCAAAAAGGAGCTGGACAAGGGGAGACAGGCCTATATCATCTGTCCCTTGGTGGAGGAAAATGAAAATCTTTCCGTGGAAAGTGTTATCGCCTATCAGAAAAATTTAAAGCAGTATTTTGGCAAGGATTATTCCTTCGCTGTTTTGCATGGAAAAATGAAGGCAGGGGAGAAGGAACAGGTGATGCAGGACTTCTCTTCCGGAAAGACAAGGATTCTTCTGTCCACCACAGTTGTGGAGGTGGGAGTGGATGTGGCCAATGCCACGGTTATGCTGATTGAAAATGCGGAGCGTTTCGGTCTGGCTCAGCTCCACCAGCTACGAGGCAGGGTGGGAAGGTCGGAGCTTCAAAGCTATTGTATCTTTATGGATCATAAGGAGGATGAGAAGTCCCAAAAAAGACTGTCCATTATTCGGGACAGTAATGACGGCTTTGCCATTGCCAAGGAAGATCTGGCCTTGAGAGGACCGGGGGATTTGTTTTTTGGAGAAAGGCAGTCCGGCCCCCTGCAATTTCGTTTTGCGGATCCCTTACGGGATGAAGAGTTGTTTTTCAAGGCAAGAGAAGCGGCAAAAACCATATTGGAGGAGGATGCCCTCTTGGAAAAACCGGAGCATCAGGGAATGAAAGACATTTTCCAAAGCCTGCTTACAGAAAACGCTTAAAGTAAAATATTCGGATAGAGGATAGTTCTAAAGAACAGCCAGGTAGAGAATACCGGGGATACAAAATTTGGCGAAAATCCTTGGCGTATACTCGCATGGAAAAGCTTTCTATAAAAATAGGAAGTTGTAGAAAAAAATTAATCTTTATCCCTTTACAACGACCGGCATTTTCGCTTTAATATGAGGGAAAAGGAGAGTGGTATGAGAGTTATTGCAGGTTCAGCCAGAAGGCTTTTGCTTTCGGTGCCGGAGGGGAAGGATACACGCCCCACTACGGATCGAATCAAGGAGACCTTATTTAATATTTTACAATTTGACTTAGTGGACCAGGACGTTTTGGATCTTTTTGCGGGAAGCGGTGCGCTGGGGATTGAAGCCCTGTCCAGAGGGGCGAAAAGAGCGGTTTTTTGCGACAGCGGAAAGAAGGCTTTGGCCTGTATAGAGCAAAATATCGCCCGTTGTCATTTTCAGGAGCAGGCTTTGGTGTATGGAGGAGATTTCCACAGTGCCTTAAGAAGTCTGGAGGGAAAGGACTATCACTTCGGTATCGTCTTTTTAGATCCTCCCTATGGCGAGGATTTGGCAAAGGAAGCCCTTCGGAGACTGGAAAAGTCCTCTATGGTGGGGAAGGATACGGTTTTTGTTGTAGAGGCGTCGTTGGAAGAGGATTTTTCCGACATGGAAGAGGAAGGATATCGAATTCTTCGAGAGAAGCTGTACAAGACCAATAAGCATATCTTTCTTCGTTTACAGGAGGCTGTATGAAGATAGGATTGTATCCCGGCTCCTTTGATCCCGTGACCTTCGGGCACTTGGATGTGATTGAACGAAGCCGGAAAATGGTGGATAAATTAATCGTGGGTGTACTGCAAAACCGGCAGAAGACTCCGTTGTTTTCCATGGAAGAACGTGTTAGAATGATTTCTGAGCACACGAAGGAATGGGACAATGTGGAGGTGCATAGCTTCACCGGCTTAACGGTGGATTATGCGAAAAAAGTCCATGCCAATATGATTGTGAGGGGTCTTCGGGCGGTAACGGACTTCGAGTTTGAGTTGCAGCTGGCCCAGACCAATAAGGTGATTGCAGAGGAAGTGGATACTATTTTCCTTGCCACCAGCTTGAAATATTCGTATTTAAGTTCCAGTACTGTAAAGGAGATTGCATCCTTTCATGGTGATATATCGGCCTTTGTTCCCAAAGATGTGGAAGAGGCTATGAAGAAAAAATTTGATGAACAAGAGAGACGGAGGGGGATATGAGCAGAATTGAGCAGTTGATTGGGGAAATTGAGGAATACATTGATAGTTGTAAGTATCAGCCTTTGTCCAATACGAAGATTTTAGTCAACAAGGAAGAGATGGAGGAGCTTTTGGTGGAGCTTCGTCTTCGGGTTCCTGAGGAGATTAAGAAATATCAGAAGATCATTTCCCAGCAGGATGCGATTCTGGCTGATGCGAAGGCTCAAGCGGATATGATGTTAAACGATGCCAGAACCCAGACCGAGGAGATGGTTTCCGACAATGAAATCATGCAGAAAGCTTACGAGAAGGCCAATGCTCTTTTACAGGATGCTCAGAAGCAGGCAGACGGTATCGTAAACAATGCGGTGGCAGATGCGGATCAGATTCGCAGCAATGCTATTCGCTATACGGATGAGATGCTGGCAAGCCTGGAAACCATTATTACCCGTTCCTTAGATACCGCAGAGGAGCATCTGACTGGCTTAAAGTCCTCTTTACAGGATTCCCGTTCCATCGTGCAGTCCAACCGTTTTGCACTGGCAAAGGCTATTCCGGAGCAGAAGCAGGGCTAAAAGGGTTTTAAAAACGAATAAGAAGATTTATAGAAAGTTCCCCTTCTCCTTTGGAGAGGGGGATTTTTTTATCCTTAACGCGTATCGCTCTCGTAGTGTGCGATAGCTCATTTTATATGAAATATTGCTGAAAAAGCATATTGTATCTATTTTTAGCAATGGTATAGAAAAAGCCTAAAATATCGGAGGATCTGATGAATAATACCGCATAGTTTTATGGTATTAGGATTGCAATTATAACGGTATACCGTTATAATTACTTTCAAAAGAAAGGGGATTGAAATGACAATTCGTGAGACTTTAAAGGAAAAAAACATGAGTGTATATAGATTGGCTAAGGAAAGCAGAATTCCCTATGCTACCGTTAATGATATTTGCAGTGGTAAAGCAAGCTTGGAAAAATGCAGTGGGGAAACAATCTATAAGTTAGCGAAGGCCTTAGAGCTTTCTATGGAAGAATTGTTGACCCCATGCCTTTTAGAACGGAGTAGCTTTGAGAATTTCAAAAGTACGGTTTGCCATCGCTTGAAAGAACTTGGAGATTTAAACTTTATTATGGAGACTCTGGAAAGTGGAGATATCCGTATGTACTATGAGAAAAAGTGGTATCCCGAAAGTCTGTACCTTCTGGCTATGCTGGATTATATCAGTAGGGAAAACCATATAGCCCTTGATTGTGAATTTGAAGATATTCGTCAGTGCAAGCTGGAAAAAGCTCTTTATCCTCTTAGCTTACAGGCAATGTCTTTAGCAGTGGGAAAGCAAGATATGCAAAAAGAAGCTGAGAAGTCTGCCATTCCGGAGTTTCTGCGATTTAATATTATAGAAAGTGATGTGCGTAATGTTATCTAAACAGGGGATAGAATTTACTAAGGATAATATTGATTTGTACTTGAAGGAGCTGGCTAAGGAATATAGAAAGCTTGTTGGAAAAGGAATGCCTGCTGAATTGATTTTAATTGGCGGTGCTTCTGTTTTGATTAACTATGGCTTTCGTAATATGACCACAGATATTGATGCATTGATAAGAGCTTCTTCGGGGATGAAAGATGCTATTGATAGAGTTGGAGAGAGATTTAATCTTCCAAAAGCTTGGTTAAATTCCGACTTTCAAAAAACAAGGTCATATACCCCTAAACTTGAGGAGTTTTCTAAATACTACAAAACTTATTCTAATATCTTGACGATTCGTACTGTAGCAGCAGAATACTTAATCGCTATGAAACTTCAATCCGGAAGGCAATACAAGAGTGATTTGTCTGATATTTTAGGGATTCTTGTGGATCATGAAAAAAGTGGAAATCCTATTGCCTTTGAGAGAATACAACAGGCAGTAGTGGATTTATATGGAGATTGGTTATCTATTCCTGAAACTTCTCGGATATTTATTTTAAATATTATGGAAAATGGAAGATTCGAACAGTTGTACAAGAAGATTTCGGAGGGAGAACAAGAAACCAAGAGTCTTATGATTAAATTTAACAGTGAATATCCTGATGTAATAAATGAAAGTAATGCAGATCTGATTGCAGGAACTTTACAAATGAAAATGGACAAAGCATCTATTCTAGCGGAGCTTAGGCTAAGAAAGGCTAAGAAAAAAGCAGACTAGATTTATAGTAAGAATAAAATTAAGTTCCCCTTCTCCTTTGGAGAGGGGGATTTTTATGTAATGCTTGAAGGAAAAGCTCTTAGGCAATACTATTTGATCTGAAAAAGTAATCATATTCAAGAGTTAGAGGTGTTTCTATACAAAAAAATCATCCTAAATTTATATAAAAAAAATTATCTAATATAGCTTGACAGTAATAAAACACTATGCTATAAGAATTAAAACTTAATTATGCACAATAAAATATTGAAAGGAGGAATTTTATAGACAAATGAAAAATTATTTGCGGTTAATTTCTTTATGGTTATGTTTTGGGAGTCTTTATCTCCTCATTCAGAGAGTTTTTTATAAAGATGAACATGATATACTCAGGATATTAACCATTGTTACTTATTCATGGCTATATGTTTTTGGGGCTGTGATTTTAACGGAAGCCAGCAAAAAGAAATTGAATCTTTTCCTGTACCTTTTGCTGGTGGTATTTCTTTCTGTCACTGTAGAATATATATTTATGTATATTGGTCCAGACACTTGGCAGAATAAAACTATGATCTTTTTTGGAGATTTTTTTGGCTTTACATTGATATGGATATCTTCAATTTTAGCAAGTAAGTTAATGATAGGAGGATATAAATGGTTAAAAAATGTATTAAAAATTTGATTGTGTTGTTTCTTGTTGCTTGTTTTATTTCTGTATTAAATATTCATTCTTTTGCTTTTGGGTATAATAACCATAAACAAATGAATACAAAATTTGGAGATTTAATATCAGAAAGAGTTGTTTGGGATGTAGAATCCAATAAGTTCTGTGTAGAAAGGATATATGAGAAGCATTCTGCACAAACCAGATCTCATCAGGATGGTGCAACTTATACCAATACTAAAACTATAAAAAGTGGTTCTATGGGATTAACAGGTTCAATTGAATTAGAATACTATGTATCCGGGGATTTTACCTGGGATACTAGTGCTAAGAAGACATGGGTGTCAAATGTACAAGGAGAAGTTACTTATTTTAAATCCGGAGAAATTGTGGATGAACGTACATATGAGCTTAGAAATGATACAAGGAGAGCTACTGCAAAATATAGTCTCAAGAATAAGATAGGCAAGAAAGGTGGTACTAAACGGTCTATTTCTGTATCTTGCAATTATAGAGGCAGTAAATCATAATTATGCAGATTAATAGGAGTTTAATGGATTAAATGATTTTTTTTACAAAAAGGCAAGTAATTTATGTTATATTGAATTGCTTACTTTCCCTAATGCTTATGATTCTTCTAAGTGAATATCATGTTACCTTATGGCTGGTTTCTTTTTCTTCAGTGCTTTCTTTGTCCTTTTTTGAGAGCCTATATCATCAAGAATTATCTAGAAAGCAGAAAGTAGTGATTTTTATTTTTACAATGTGCGTGATTAGTGTTGCTTATATTATCGTACAAAAATTGACCACTCAACTATTTTATTTTTGGATTCTATATTATTTCATTCATCAATTTATGGGAATTGTTGGAGGAATTTATTTTACTTATCTTTTGAACAAATCAGAGTAAGATTTCACGGTAGAATACTAAAATGGATTTCTAATTTTAACGAAGTATTATTGGAAATCCATTTTATTAATTATGTAATTTTGCAAATTTTGGCTTTCATGACAGAAATTTTTAGCTTTATAGACAGAAAATAATTGACAGAACAAAGGAGAAAAGTTTATAATCTCCTTTGTTCTATATATTTAGAGCGATGCGTGGCTCAGCTTGGTAGAGCGCTGCGTTCGGGACGCAGAGGTCGCTGGTTCGAATCCAGTCGCATCGACTGTAAGCAACGAGTGGGAGATGCCTAGGCATCTCCTGTTCTTATGTAGGAAGGGTAAAAATGAAAAGAGAGAGTTTTAAATCACGAATCGGCTTTATTTTGGTGAGCGCAGGTTGTGCCATCGGAATCGGTAACGTTTGGAAGTTTCCCTATCTGGTAGGGCAAAACGGCGGGGGAATCTTTGTTTTATTCTATCTTTGTTTCTTGCTTTTAATCGGTCTTCCCATTCTCACCATGGAGCTTGCAGTGGGTAGAGCCAGCAAGAAGTCCGTGGTAAAGGCCTATGAGGTTTTGGAGCCCAAGGGTACCAAGTGGCATTTGCACGGCTGGGTTTGTATTCTGGGCTGTTATCTTTTGATGATGTACTACACCACCGTATCCGGTTGGATGCTTTCTTATTTCTTTAAATTTGCCTTCGGAACATTTTCTAAAATTGATCCCTCTCAGGTGGAAAATGTTTTTGGAACCATGCTGAGTCGTCCGGAGGAAATGACTCTATGTATGGCGATTACGGTTATCGGGGGCTTTTTGGTTTGCTCTTTAGGACTGCAAAAGGGGCTGGAAAAGATTACCACCATCATGATGGCCTGCCTCTTACTTTTGATTATTGTTTTGGCGGTTCATAGCCTGATGTTGCCGGGAGCCCTGGAGGGGGCGAAGTTCTATCTCTTCCCGAATCCGGAGAAGGTAAAGGAAATCGGACTTTTCCATGTAATTTCTCAGGCCATGAATCAGGCCTTTTTCACCCTTTCCTTGGGGGTTGCGGCCATGGAGATTTTCGGCTCCTATATGTCGGAGGACTATTCCCTAACAGGAGAGGGAATCAAAATCTGTGCTTTGGACACCTTTGTGGCTATCCTTTCCGGTTTGATTATCTTTCCTGCCTGTTTTAGTTTTAATGTAGAACCAAATGCAGGTCCTCCCCTCATTTTCTTCACCTTACCCAGAGTGTTTATGCATATGGCGGGAGGAAGAATCTGGGGCTCCCTCTTCTTTGTTTTTATGACCTTTGCCAGCTTTTCCACCGTTATTGCGGTGTTTGAAAATCTCATTTCCACCAGTATTGATAACTTCCATTGGAATAGAAAGAAGGCGGTTATCGTAAACTGTATTCTGATCCTGCTTTTGAGTATTCCCTGCATTCTTGGCTATAATCTTTGGAAGGATTTGAAGCTGATTGGCGGCAGAGATGTATTGGACTCCGAGGACTTTATCGTAAGTAACTTGATTCTTCCTATCGGTTCTCTGGTTTATCTTTTGTTCTGCGTAAGCAAGTGGGGTATGGGCTTCCCCAGATATTTGGAGGAATGTAATAAGGGTGAGGGTGTGAAAATGCCGGCCTTCCTCCTAAACTATTTCCGTTTTGTTTTGCCAATTTTCATTTTACTTCTCCTGTTCCAGGGCTTATTATAAAAGGAACTGTTGTTTTGCTTTGATCCGGGAGGTAGGAGCAGGATGAATATTCGAGAAGAAATGGAGAAAATGGAAAAGGAGATACTCTCTCCCTTTGCTTGTTGTAGCGTGGACTCTTTGGGAAGAGATCTTCCGGAGGAAGAGGATGATATACGAACCATTTTCCAAAGAGATAGAGACAGGATTTTACACTCCAAGGCCTTTCGCCGGCTAAAGCATAAGACCCAGGTCTTTATTCAGCCGGAGGGGGATCATTATCGTACCAGACTGACGCATACCCTGGAGGTGAGTCAGATTGCCAGAAGCATTGCTAAGGCGCTTCGTCTCAATGAAGATCTGACCGAGGCCATTGCCTTAGGCCATGATTTAGGCCATACTCCCTTTGGTCATGCCGGAGAGAGAGCCTTAAACAAGCTTTGCTCCGGAGGCTTTTCCCATGTGGACCAAAGTATTCGGATTGTGGAGATTTTAGAGAAAAACGGCAGAGGACTGAATCTTAGTAAAGAGGTTCGGGACGGCATACAAAATCATAGAAGCTCAGGAAAACCGAAGACTCTGGAGGGGCAGGCGGTTCGCTTTGCGGATAAGATTGCCTACCTTAACCATGATGTGGATGACGGGATTCGGGCAGGGCTTTTCCGGGAGGAAGAGCTTCCGGCGGAATATCGTAAGGTGCTGGGCTTTACCGCAAGGGAGCGATTGAATACTTTGATTCGCTCCGTCATCTTTACTTCCAGGGGAAAGGATAAGCTTTCCATGGAGCCCATAATGGAAGAAAATATGCAGGGCTTACGAAAGTGGATGTTTCAAAATGTTTATACCAGCAGTAAGGCCAAGGAAGAGGAGTGGAAGGTAGACGGTATGCTGAAGCTCTTATTTTCCTTCTATCAGGAGCACCCTCTGGAAATGGCGGAGGAGTATCGTTTTCTGCTGAAAAAGGGGGAAGAGGAAGGGAAGGAAGATCCCAAGCTCCTTTTGGACCGCATTGTTGCGGATTACATTTCCGGCATGACGGATGAGTATTGCAGCCACAAGTTCATGGAGTATTTTGTTCCGAAGGCCTGGGAGAAGGACTGATATGTACTATGGAGAAGATATCGTAGAGGAAATCCGGCAAAGAACGGATATCGTGGATTTAATAGGACAATATGTACATTTGAAAAAGAAGGGCTCCAGCTACTTTGGGCTCTGTCCTTTTCATGGGGAGAAAACTCCCTCTTTTTCTGTTTCTCCCGGGAAACAGATTTTTTATTGCTTTGGTTGCGGCAAGGCGGGGGACAGCATCCGCTTTATGATGGAGTACGAGAACTTAAGCTTTGTGGAGGCAATAGAGCAGCTGGCGGAGCGGGCAAATGTCACTCTTCCGGAAAAAAGTAGCGGAGGCAATAAGGGGGAAGAGGATCTTCGGTATAAGCTACTGGAAATCAATAAAAATGCCGCCCTTTTCTTTGTTAAACAGCTTCGCAGTCCCAAGGGAAAGCTGGGCTTACAGTATTTGGGAAAGAGAGCCTTAAGCGGGGAAAGCATTACCCACTTCGGTCTTGGCTATGCGGTACAGGAAAAGGATGCCCTGTATCAGTATTGTAAATCCCTGGGCTATGAGGATTCCTTGCTACAGGCTTCCGGTTTATTTACTTTTAAAGAAAACGGTGTTCGAGATAAATTTTTTAATCGAGTGATTTTCCCCATTATGGACCTTCATCATCGGGTAATCGGTTTTGGAGGAAGAGTCATGGGGGAGGGGGAGCCCAAGTACCTAAACTCTCCGGAAACCAAGCTTTTTGACAAATCCAGAAATCTTTTTGCCTTGAATTTTGCCAGAAGAAGCAGGGAATCCTATCTGATTCTATGT
>CAUUJL010000073.1:0-10731 GCA_963545375.1 uncultured Oribacterium sp. | reverse complement strand
CATTTATTGCTGAAGTATAAATGTTAGTTCAACTTAAAAAGTAAAATTATGTAAGTTGCATTTTGTCTTACAGAATAAAAGAAATATAACATTTATTCTACTAAAAAGGAGCAACATCTGTTACAGTATAAATGTTATAGAGGACTATTTGAGCGTATGGGTATCATTTTTTTGCATGACAAAAAAGTCTGTCTTTGACAGTTTTGAAAGTAAATGGTAAATAACCTGTCCCAAATACATTTATGATGATCCTACATTACATATCTCTTCTAAGGATGACATGTTAAACCGTATCCGTCGTATATTTCATAACTCGCAATATTTAAACAATTTACAAAAATCCGAAAAGAACTGGCTTGATATAACCACCGAAGATGCTATAGATAAAATTCTAAATTGTCTTCAAAAATTAGATTAAATTAGGAGAGGGACTGCAAGATTGCAGTCCCTCTCCTAATTTCTCTATATTCCCTAAGCCTCAACTTTATATTTGATTTTTAATACAACTTCGCTCCTGCCGGGATATGGTTATCCACCATCAGCAAGTGCAATTCTTCCTCATCGCTGTCCTTCTTCTGATTAATGGCAGAAAGCAGCATACCGCAGGACTCTACGCCCATCATTGCTCTTGGGGGAAGGTTTGTGATGGCAATCAGAGTCTTTCCAATCAGCTCTTCCGGCTCATAGTATGCATGAATTCCGGAAAGGATCGTTCTATCCGTACCGGTTCCGTCATCCAAGGTAAACTGCAAGAGCTTCTTGGACTTTGCTACCGGAACGCAGTCCTTTACCTTTACTGCACGGAAGTCGGACTTACTAAAGGTCTCGAAATCCACAGTCTCTTCAAACAATGGCTCGATTTTTACATTACTGAAATCTATCTTGTTGTTTGGCGTAAAGAAGCCGGTGTTGGCATTTCCTGCCTCACCCTCTTCCCCCTTCTTACCCTCATCCTTCTTGTCCAAGGACTTCATTGTGGGGAAGAGCAGTACATCACGGATGGATGCTGCGTCAGTCAAAAGCATTACCAGACGGTCGATACCGTAACCGATTCCTCCTGTAGGAGGCATTCCGATTTCCATTGCATGCAGGAAATCTTCGTCGGTGTGGTTTGCCTCTTCATCTCCTGCATCTGCCAAAGCATCCTGCGCCTTGAAACGCTCTCTCTGATCGATAGGATCGTTTAGCTCGGAATAAGCATTTGCCATCTCTCTTCCATAGATAAAGAGCTCAAAACGCTCTACCTTAGAAGGGTCGGAAGGCTTCTTCTTGGTAAGGGGAGAAATCTCCACCGGATGATCCATAATAAAGGTTGGCTGTACCAGCTTCTCCTCACAGTATTCCTCAAAGAAGAGGTTTTCAATGTCTCCGATACCATGGTGCTCTTCGTAGGCAATTTCCTTTTCCTTCGCCAAAGCTCTTGCCTCTTCCAGTGTCTTAATCTGGTCAAAGTCAATGCCTGCATATTCCTTGATAGCTTCGGTCATGGTCAGACGGCGGAAAGGACTCTCCAAATCAATGGGGGTTCCCTGGTAGCTGATGTGCAGGGTACCGCAAACCTTTTCGGCAAGGTAACGGAACATGGACTCAGTCAGCTCCATCATGCCCTCATAGTCTGTATACGCCTGATACAACTCCATTAAGGTAAATTCCGGATTATGTCTGGTGTCGATTCCCTCATTACGGAACACTCTTCCAATCTCGTAAACTCTTTCCATGCCGCCGATAATCAGACGCTTTAAGTAAAGCTCCAAGGAAATCCGAAGCTTTACGTCTTCGTTTAAAGCATTGTAATGGGTTTCAAAGGGACGAGCTGCTGCACCGCCGGCATTTTCCACCAGCATAGGAGTCTCCACCTCCAAGAAATCTCTTCCCGCAAGGAAGTTACGAATTTCCCGAAGAATCTGAGAACGCTTCATGAAAACGGTACGACTATCCTCATTCATAATCAGATCCACATAACGCTGACGATAACGGGTGTCGGTATCGGTCAAGCCATGGAACTTCTCAGGAAGGGGATAGAGAGACTTGGAAAGCAGGGTAATCTTCTCTCCATGAACGGAAATCTCTCCCATCTGGGTTTCGAAAACGAAGCCTCTTACTTCCACGATGTCGCCAAGATCCAGCTTCTTAAACTTCTTGTATTCCTCTTCTCCAAGGCTTTCCCGGCTTACATAAACTTGGATTCTACCGTCTCTATCCTGCAAATGCATAAAGCTGGCCTTACCCATGACACGCTTGGAAAGAACACGTCCTGCAATCACGACCTGCTGATTCTCTAAGCTCTTGAAATTCTCTTTGATTTCAGTAGAATGATGGGTCTGTTCAGCCTTGGTGATTTCAAACGGATCTTCCTTAGCTGCCTGATACTCAGCCAACTTATCATATCTGGCCTTCAAAATGTGGTTCATGTCCACCGGTGCATTTCCCTTTTGCTTTTCCTGCTCTCCCATCCTTCTATCCTTTCTTTGCACTATTCGATTATTGCTTCATTATATTTTGATTGAAATCTTCTCTAAGGCATATCTTCATAGAAACATTCTTCATTAATTATGCTTCACTGAATTATTCTTCATGGAATTATTCTTCACTGAATCCATTTTCACTGATTTATTCTTCGTTCGCTCTCTCTACGGAAAGTACCTTATATTCCAAAACTCCAGCCTGGGTCTCTACGGTAACCTCATCTCCAACCCTGTGACGCAATAAAGCCATACCTACCGGAGATTCGTTGGAAATCTTTCCCTGTAAAGAGTTTGCCTCTGTGGAACCTACAATCATGTATTCCACTTCTTCGTCAAATTCCTTGTCGAACAGCTTTACCTTACATCCGATATTAATGGTGCCTTCTTCCGCATCATCTACTACTTCCGCATTTTTCAACAAGGACTCGATGGCAACGATTCTTTCTTCGATTTCTCTCTGCTCATCCTTTGCTGCATCATACTCAGCATTCTCAGACAAATCTCCCTGTTCCCGGGCTTCCTTAATCTTTTCTGCAATCTCTTGTCTCTTATTCACCTTTAAATTATGAAGTTCACTCTCCAACTTATTTAATCCTGCCCTGGTAAGGAGGTTTTTCTTTTCTTCAGCCACCTGCTATCCTGCCCTTTCTCTAAAACTGCAATGACGGCTTCTGGAAGACCCAGAAGCCGTTTCATCCAATGATTCGATGTAGTATTCTAGCAACGGAAGCTTGAGAAGTCAATGTTTTTCCACATTTTATGCCCTTTTTTCGGGCTTTTTTACTCCTCTTCTTCCTCTCTTTTCTTCCTACTGTTTTTTAAAAAAATCTTTTTTTATTTTTGAAAAATGCTAAGCTTTCTCCACTTAAAAGGAAGCGCAAAAACTGCAGTTTCCGCCCTTCCTTTTACCACGCAAAACATAAATACTACATAAGATATGGAATATCCATTTCCTATATCTAAGCTTCTGTTTTTATCTTCTTTCTTATACGCGATTCTGATGCATCATAGTAAGGAGGATTATAATAAGCTCTTGAACAGTTCCTGAATATCCTCCAGCTTAGGATCTCTTGGATTTCCGGGTCTGCAGGCATCGTCCATAGCAGACTGGGATAAGAAATCCACGTCCTCAGGTTTTACAATGTTCTTTAAATCCTTAGGAATACCTACATCCTCAGCCAGCTTCTTTACCGCATCAATAGCAGCCTTCTGGTATTCTTCCTTACTCATATTTTCTGTTCCGGAAACTCCCATAGCCTTTGCCACGTCTCTTAACTTCTCTCCTACCGCATCCTTATTGTATTCCATAACGGTGGGAAGGATGATAGCGTTTGCCACACCGTGAGGAGTATCATACAGTGCACCTAAACCGTGCGCCATGGAATGAACTATACCCAATCCGCAGTTAGAGAATCCCATTCCGGTGATGTACTGCCCTAAAGCCATTCCCTCTCTACCCTCAGGAGTATTTTCCACTGCCCCCCTAAGGGACTGTGCAATCAGCTCAATAGCTTTTAAGTTAAACATATCGGTAATGGTATTTGCCCCCTTAGTGGTATAGCCTTCAATAGCGTGGGTCAGCGCATCCATTCCGGTGGATGCGGTAAGTCCCTTTGGCATGCTGGACATCATATCCGGATCCACGAAAGCCACCACAGGAATATCATGGGGATCTACGCAGACAAACTTTCTCTTCTTTTCCACGTCGGTAATAACGTAGTTAATGGTTACCTCTGCTGCAGTTCCTGCTGTTGTGGGAATAGCAAAAATAGGTACTGAAGGCTTTGTTGTTGCAGACAGTCCCTCTAAGCTTCTTACATCCTCAAAGGCAGGGTTGGCAATGATAATGCCGATAGCCTTGGCGGTATCCATGGAAGAACCTCCACCGATAGCAATGATATAGTCTGCACCGGAATTTTTAAATGCAGCTACGCCACCCTGTACATTTTCAATGGTAGGATTTGCCTTGATCTCGGAATAGATTTTATAGGGAAGCGCTTCCTTATCCAGTAAATCTGTCACCTTCTTGGTCACATTAAACTTAATCAAATCCGGGTCGGAGCAAATGAAGGCCTTCTTAAAACCGCGACGCTTTGCTTCCTCTGTAACACTTAAGATTGCTCCCTTTCCATGATAGGATACTTCATTCAGTACAACTTTGTTTGCCATATTATCCTCCTAATGAAATAAATAAATTCTTTGTGCTCTTAATTGTTTTATCTCTGTTTTTTTTCTGCTTTATCTGTTTCTATCTTTTACACGACTCCCTTTTGCAACATAATATTGCCGTAGAGGGCCTTTTCTGATGTAGCGATAATCAAATAGCAGCTCTTTGCCTCTTCATAAAAAGCAAAGCGCTCAATACTCCCAATCGCTTTTTCTCTGGAATCATACTTTGCCACAATAGCCTTAAACTCATCCCAGATAGGAGTAGCTACCTGATCTCCCGGTACCTTTTCCATGATTTTCACAGGGCTTTCCGTATAAGTATCCAAGGGAAAAAGCTGTAAAATCCCATCCAGGATTTCACAAACTCCATGACCGTCCATACGAATCACATGGGCATTTGCTCCCACGGTATGGGAGGGAAAATTTCCATCCGCAATCAGGACTCTATCTGAATGTCCCATCTCACATAAACACTTTAAAAGTTCCGGGGAAAGAATTGCAGGAATTCCTTTTAACATCTTTTCCTCCTCGTATTTTTTATAGGGGCTGTAAAAAAATCAAAATAAGAAATAGATTTTCGGCAATATAGGTCTAAATGAGGGGTAGTCTGAGCCCGTCGGTACTTGCGAAAAACAAGAGAATCGAAGTTTTTCGCTTAGTATCCGCTACGTGGCGAAGCTAGCGAGAGCGTGCCCCAAATTTAGACCTATATTGCTTAGAAAACTATTTTGATTTTTTACAGCCCCTTTCACTGCAGATTTCTAAGGAGAAAAGAACTCAGTTATAGCCAAGTGATTTCTATCTTGAAAATCCGCCCTATTCCATTGTTAAAGAATGTACTATTTACCTTGTGCTTTGAATTACTCGTAAAGACATGGAGCAATCTTTGCATCTTCCATATTGTCCTTGTTGTACCAAAGAGCACCGGTATCCACATCAGATACGCTCTCTCCATTTGCTGCCTTTACTGCCAGCTCAACAGCCTTGTATCCGATTTGTACAGGATCCTGTGTAACAGAGCCAGCAAACAAGCCGTCTCTGATAGCCTGTAACTGCTTGCTTCCTGCATCAAATCCTACTGCAACAACCTTACCTTCACCGATCTTGTCCAAACCTTCATTTGCAGTAATAATAGCGTTTGCTGCGAACTCATTGGAGCCGTAGATAGCGATAAGATCGGACTTCTCTAAGATAGCGGAAGCAACTGCAGCACCATCAGCATCCTTAACTTCTGCAGGGATACCTACATCAATGATAACCTTTGCACCGGACTTTTCCTTCTTTAAGCTGTCGTGTCCTTCTACAGAAACCTTATCTGCTCCGATAAGCTCTGTCATAGCCTCTACGAATCCCTTGGTTCTTTCAACGATGGACTGAGAGTTGGATTCCTGCGCAACTACGCCGATTCTTACAGTCTCAGATGCACCGTCAATCTTATCCTTGATTAAAGCATAAGTTTCTTTTGCAGCAAGCTTTCCTGCCTCATAGTTGTTGGTGGAAGCATTTGCCTTGATAGCACCTTCCGGAGCATCAGGTACACCGGAGTCAAATCCGATAATGGGAATTCCCTTATCCATAGCGTTCTGGATAGATCCTATAGCAGCCTGAGTGTCTAATGCAGCAAGACAGATTGCTGTCGGTTTCTGAGCGATAGCTGCATCCAAGTACTCAACCTGCTGTGCAATAGCAGACTCATTGTCCGGTCCCTGGAAAGAAACATCTACGCCATATTCTTTTCCTGCCTGCATTGCGCCCTTCTCAACCGCCTTCCAGAACTGGTGCTGGAAGCCCTTGGCAATGACGTTAATCTTCTTACCTTCTCCGTCCATCTTGGTTTCAACGCTTTCAGCATTTTGCTCTGCTGCGGAGCTTCCTGCTGCTGCAGTAGTGCCCTCGGACTTTGCGGAAGAACCTCCACATGCTGCCAGAGACAGGGCCATCATACCCGCCAGTGCAACCGCCATAATTCTTTTTTTCATCTTTCTTTCCTCCTTATACCTTTCTTTTTCTGTTTAAGATATCCATATACACAGCGAATACTAAGATGATTCCTGTGATAAAGAGCTGATAGTGAGACTGTACCCCAATATAGGGGAAACCGATTTTCAGTACCGTCATGATAAACACACCGATGATGGTTCCTAGGATGGAACCCACTCCTCCGGAAAGGGATGTTCCGCCGATGACAACTCCGGCAATGGCATCCAACTCAAAGCCGTTTCCGGTATTGGGCTGTGCTGTAGAGAATACCGCCACATAGGCAATGCCTGCCAAAGCGGCAAAGAAGCCGGAGAAAACATAAGCCAAAGTTTCATATTTCTTTACATTGATTCCGGAAAGTCTGGTGGCCTCCTTGTTCGATCCGATAGACAAGATATATCTTCCTGTTTTGGTCTTATTTAAAACTACAGCCATCACCACTGCACAAACTGCCAAAAGCAAAAATCCTGTAGGGAAGTTTTTGGGGAATATCCCGCCTTCCTTCGTCACCATAAAGATTTCTCTAAACCAGGCTCCCTCTGCAGATCCCTGGGGGAAGGAAATGGTTTTTGTCTTAGAAACGATGGAGCCCAATCCTCTGGATACCATCATGGTTCCCAAGGTGGCGATAAAGGCCGGAAGTTCCAAACGGGAAACCAAAATTCCGTTAATCAATCCAAACAAAGAACCACAAAGTAGAATCACCAACAATACCAATGGCATTGGCAGACCGTTTTCCATGAGTGTTCCACCTATTAAGGCACAGCAGATGGCTACCGTTCCGATAGATAAGTCAATTCCTCCTGTGGAAATAACAAAGGTAACACCGATGGCCATGAATGCTACATAGTAGGCAGACTTGGAAATGTTGGTAAAGGTGGTTCCCTGTAAGAACTTGTCTGTCAGTAGTGAGAAAACCACACATATAATCACTAGGGCAGCAACTACCACTGCCTGCTGGTTTGAAAATAACTTTTTAATCTTCACCTTTATTCCCCCTGTCTATTCGTAGCACAAGTCATAATGGCTTCCTGGTTGACTTCTGCAATATCCAGACAACCTGTCACCCTGCCTTCGCACATAACGATGATTTTGTCGCTCATTCTTAAAATCTCGGGCAGCTCCGAAGAGATCATGATAATGGACTTTCCTTCGGAAACCAATCTTTCCATCAGCTCATAGATTTCGCTCTTGGCTCCCACGTCGATTCCTCTTGTAGGCTCATCAAAGATTAAAATCTCCGAATCCTTTAACAGCCACTTGGCAATAACCACCTTTTGCTGATTTCCACCGGATAATTTTTTGATGATTTGGCTAACACTCGGCGTCTTAGTTCTCAATTCTTCCACGTACTTTTCGCTTCGTTCCTTACACTTCTTTTCATCAATGAAGAAGCCCTTTTGGAACTTTTCCAGAGAAGCCAGACAGGTATTTTCCTCAACGGTCTTATCAACCAACAGTCCGTATCTCTTTCTATCCTCGGATAGATAGCCAATTCCTGCCTTTACCGCATCCTCGGTGGATTGAATATCCACTTCCTTGCCGTGAATGAAAATCTTTCCGGAATCCCGCTTGTCCGCACCGAACAAAAGTCTTGCCACCTCTGTTCGTCCTGCACCCATCAGTCCGGAGAATCCCAGGATTTCTCCCTTACGAAGCTCGAAGGAAACATCCTTTACAGCCTTGCCCCGGCTTAAATGCTCACATTTTAGGACTACTTCCGCCCCTTCCTTCACCGCCGACTCGGTCTTTGGATCCATAAATACGGTTCTTCCCACCATCATTTTGATGATATCGTCCTTAGTGCATTCCTTGGTCACCAAAGTTCCCACATACTCCCCGTCTCGCATAACCGTTACTTTATCGGAAATGACATTGATTTCATCCATTCTATGGGAGATGTAAATGATTCCCGTTCCCTTTTCCCGTAAATCTCGAATAACTTTGAAAAGCTCTTCAATCTCGGAGCTACTTAATGCCGCTGTAGGCTCATCGAAAACAATAACCTTGGCATTTGTGGAGATAGCCTTGGCAATTTCCACCATCTGCTGCTTTCCTACAGTAAGCTCTCCAATCTTTGCTCCCGGCTTAATGTTTACATTCAAGCGTTTAAAAAGCTCTTCCGCATCTCTTTCCATCTTCTTATCATCGATGAAGAAACCACTCATTCTCTCCTGTCCGATAAAAAGATTTTGTGCCACTGTCAGATCATTCATCATATTTAATTCCTGATGGACAATGGCGATTCCTGCCGCCTCCGACTCGGAAACGGTTTTGTATTCCACTTCTTTTCCTTCAAAGTGAATACTTCCCTCATCCTTGGAATAAATTCCGGTTAAAATCTTCATGAGGGTGGATTTTCCCGCTCCATTTTCCCCCATCAGGGCTACTACTTCTCCCTTATTTAACTCCAACTCGGCATTCTTAAGTGCTGCAACTCCGGAGAAAGATTTTTTGATATTTTTCATTGATAATAATGCTTCCATAAAATCTCCCTCCTAATCTTTTTTCGTACTCACTCTCTGCCCGTAGGTCTTGAATTTTTCTGCCATAAGCTCCATTTCTTCCTTAGGAAGAATAACCGGCTCTCCGATGGCCTTAGCCTTGGTATACACTTCTGAGCAGTACTCAATCTCTTCGATGATGTTAAAGGCATTGAGTAAATCCTTTGCTCCTGCCAGAATGCCGTGGTTAGCAAGAATTACCGCCTTTCTATCCTTCATGGCTTCAAAGGCATTTTCCGCAAGCTCCTTGCTACCGTAAGTGGCATACTTTGCCACCCGAACTGTTTCTCCTGCCACTGCAATCATGTAGTGGGTTGCCGGTAAATCCTCTCTTAAGCAAGCCAGTACGGTGGCATACATGGTGTGGGCATGAATCACCGCATCAATGTCATCTCTGTACTTATAGGGCATGATGTGCATGGCCCACTCGGAGGAAGGAACTCTCTTTCCCTCCACCGTATTTCCATCCAGATCAATAATAACAATGTCCTCAGGCTGAATTTCGAAAAAGTCGATTCCGGAGGGAGTGATTGCTACATTTCCTGTAGCTCTGTCAAAAATACTAAGGTTTCCCCCTGTTCCCTTGGTAAGTCCCGCTTCTACCAATTTTTTTCCGTACTCAATAAGAAGCAGTCTTTCCTTTTCCATTAACATAAGTCTTCCTCTTTTCTTACCGATTCTCTAAAAAGTTTTATCCTCCATTTTCTTGTGAACAGAATAAAACTTCTATGATTTTAAGCCCCGGTTCCCCTATACGGGGAGCCTTAAGCATTTTTCTACTTATATAAAGGTCCGTAGTAAGCGCAGGCTCTGTAATCCTGTCCCTCTAAATCCGCTGTGCCGAATCCGTTGAAGGAGTGAGGTCTGAAGATTCTTCCCTCTTCCACATTGTGGAATGCCACAGGAATTCTCAGCATGGAAGCTAAGGTCAAAAGTCTATCTCCCACATGGCCTTCTACTGTTGCGCCATGGTTTGCGCCCCACTTAGCCATTACGTTATATACGGAATCTGCCGCTCCAACCCCAATCTTTGGTGCAAACCATGTTGTTGGCCAGGTCTTACTGGTTCTCTCATCCAAAATCTTATGAACTTCATCCTCCAGTACACAGGTATGTCCTTCAATCACCTGTAAGGTTGGTCCAACACCCTCTACCATATTTACACGAATCATGGTTACAGGCATCTCTGCCGCTGTTTTAAAGTGGGAGGAGAATCCGCCGCCTCTAAAGTACTCGTAGTCCGCTCTGCACCAGTCGGTAGCTTCGCAGCAAGCCTTGATATCTTCTTCGGTAAGGTTCCACCATTCCTTCATGGTACCCTTTCCGTTTGCATCCTTTGCACCGGCGCTAGCATCTAAACAGCTTGCTCCGGAGTTAATCAGGTGGATAATTCCGTTCTTTGCGTAGCCGCTAAGTTCCTTACCGCTAACTCTCTTTACCGCCTCCGGAGACCAGTAAGTTCTTACATCGGAGAAGATGGGGGCCTTTCCTGTGGAAAGCCATCCAAACATCATTGCCACACCATTTAAGGTATCGTTCTCTGTGGCAAAGGGAGTGGGCATCTTCTTTCCGTTCCAGTTAAAGCCGGAAGCCATGATTGCCTCGGTAAAGTC
>CAUUJL010000072.1:0-11036 GCA_963545375.1 uncultured Oribacterium sp. | reverse complement strand
TCTTTATGAGCAGGGCTATCGGGAAAATATGCCGGGCTGTAATGCCATAGGCTATAAGGAGGTATTTGCTTATTTGGAGGGACGTTACACAGAAGAAGAGTGTATCGAAAAAATTCAACAGCATTCCAGAAACTATGCCAAAAGGCAGATGACCTGGTTTAGAAGAGAAAAAAATACCATCTTCCTTTCAGAGGAGGATTTTGCAGGGGGTAAGGAGGAAAGAATAGAATGGATTATCAAAGAATCTATGAAGAAATGGGCATTTCTCCGGAAGTAATTGCCTATAGTGAAAAAATATTAAAAAATCTGGAGAGCCGTTTCAAAGAAATTGATGAAATTGCGGAAATTAACCAGTTAAAGGTTTTACAGGCCCTGCAAAAGGCTAAGGTTTCAGAGGCTCATTTGCTGGGCAGCACCGGCTACGGCTACAACGATATCGGAAGAGATGCCCTGGAAGAGGTTTACGCCAATTATTTTCATACCGAGGATGCCTTGGTGCGTTCCCAGATTGTCTGTGGAACCCATGCCTTGGCCATTGCCCTGCAGGGAAACCTTCGTCCGGGAGATGAAATTTTATCCCCGGTAGGAAAGCCCTACGATACCTTGGATGAGGTTATCGGAATCAGAGACTCCCTTGGCTCCTTGAAAGAATTTGGTGTGAGCTACAAAGAGGTAGCTTTGCTTCCGGATGGCTCCTTTGATTATGAGGGCATTAAAAATGCGATTTCCGATAAAACCAGATTGGTGGAAATTCAGCGTTCCAAGGGCTATAGCGACAGAAAGAGCTTTAGCCCACAGGAAATTGGAGAACTGATTAGCTTTATCAAAGGCTGTAAAAAAGACCTGATTTGCATGGTAGATAACTGTTACGGCGAATTTGTCTGTCCTGAAGAGCCCAGCGACTACGGAGCCGATATGGTGGTGGGATCTCTCATTAAAAACCCCGGCGGAGGACTGGCTCCCATCGGAGGCTATATTGCCGGCACAAAAGAATGTATTGAAAGAGCAGCGGTGAGGCTGACTGCTCCCGGCTTGGGAAAGGAGCTTGGGCCTTCCCTGCACTGTAACAAGGATTTTTTCCAAGGCTTTTTCCTGGCACCGACGGTTACCGCTTCAGCAGAAAAAAGTGCGATCTTTGCGGCCAGTCTTTTTGAATCTCTGGGCTATCAATGTCACCCTACGGCGGACAGTCCAAGAAACGATATTATTCAGGAAATACGTATGGGAAATGCAGAGGCTTTGCTGGCTTTTTGTAGAGGAATTCAGGAAGCTTCTCCGGTGGACTCCTTTGTTCGTCCGGAACCCTGGGACATGCCTGGCTATGAGGATCCTGTGGTGATGGCTGCAGGGGCTTTTATTTCCGGATCCAGTATTGAGTTATCCGCAGACGCTCCCCTAAGAGAGCCCTATTCCGTGTATTTTCAGGGCGGCCTGACCTTTGCCCACGGAAAATTCGGGGTAATCAAGGCCTTGGATAATATTTTCAAGGCAGGACTTGTAAAACTTCCTAAAGAATAGTTCCGTAATGAGTATATTGTTTTGTTCTTAAATATCTAAGAAGCATCCCTTTAGGACACGACTTTTTACTCAAGGCAAACTCAATCTGCTTTTTTGAAAGAATAAAAATAGCCAAAGCTTAAGAAAAGTTTTTGTCCGATAAGGGGAAAGCGTGCTAAAATAGAATCCTCTGTAGACTCCCTCCGGATAGGAGGAAAAAATGCATTTAACACTGAAGGAATCCGGGCAGGAATTGCCCAGAGAAAAGGCTCTTCGCTTAGGCGTTTCTGCTTTAAGAGACGAGGAGCTTCTGGCTGTGATACTACGTACAGGAACGAAGGAAGAAAGTGTTTTGTCCCTAGCAGACAAGCTGCTTCATCTTAGTCCTGTTTATGACGGTCTGGTGGGACTTATGCAGTATAGTCTGGAGGATTTGCAAGCTATTAAAGGAGTAGGGGAAACCAAGGCCATAGAACTGCAGGTCGTAGGGGAGCTGGCCAAGAGGATCTGGAACCGAAAAATCCGGGAGGAAGTACAGTCCTTTCGATCTCCCGGTTCAGTGCTTCAATATTTTAAAGAAGAATTACGGCATCTTTCCTATGAGGAGGTTCATGTCCTGTTTTTGGATACAAAAGCTCAACTGCTAAAGGATTTTCTTTTATCCAAAGGTAGCTCTAATGCATCCATTCTTTCCGGAAGGGAAATTTTTATGGAGGCTCTTAGGGCTGCTTCCGTTTGTTTTATTTTGGTGCATAATCACCCCTCCGGGGATCCCCATCCCTCCGGAGAGGACGAACGGGCTACGGAAGAAATCTACAAAGCCGGAGAGTATTTGGGAATACACTTAATGGATCACATTATTATCGGAGATAATCAATATTACAGTTTTAAGGAACAGGGGAAAATATAGTGGAGCAGAAGAAAAATCAATATATTTTTATACTCTTAACGGTCTTATGCATTATGATGATTGTTCTGTCGTCTGTTAAAGACGGCTTTATGAATCCTCTTCGAAATGCAGTGGGAACCGTTTTGGTTCCTATACAGTCCGGTGTGAATTATGTAGGCTATAAGCTATATTCCCGCTGGGAAAAGCACAAAACCCTCTTGGAAGCGGAAGCGGAGAATGAAAAGCTTAATGCCAAAATCGATCTTCTGACAGAGGAAAACAATATCTTAAAGCAGAATGAAGAAGAATTGAAACGTCTACGGGATTTATATTCCCTGGATCAGCAATACTTACAGTACGATAAGGTAGCCGCCAGAGTCATTGCCAAGGACTCGGAAAACTGGTTCCAGGTCTTCCGTATAGATAAGGGCTCTAAGGACGGCATTTTGGTAGATCAAAATGTTATGGCCAAGGGCGGTCTTGTAGGAATTGTTACGGATGTGGGACTGAATTATGCCACCGTACGTTCCATTATAGATGATGAGTCCAGAGTTTCCTGCATGGGAATTCAGTCCAGTGACACCTGTATCGTGGCCGGTGATTTACAGCTTTTTGAAGAGGGAAGACTCAGAATTACCAATATGAAGAAAGAAGCGGTAATTCAGGATGGAGACCGCATTGTTACCTCCAATATTTCCTCTAAATTTCTTCCCGGTATTTTGGTAGGCTATGCCATCGGCATAGAAGAGGATGAGAAACGTTTAATGAAAAACGGCTATCTGATTCCTGCCGCGGATTTTACGGATTTAAGGGAAGTCTTGGTGCTTAAAGAGCGAAAAGACGATCGTTTTCAAAAGGAGAGTAAGGACCTTGCAGAATAAGAAAGTAGGAAAGGCAAGCGCAAAAAGAATCATGGCAATGTTTTACTTTGCCCTTTTGATTCTGGCATTTTTATTGCAAACCAGTGTATTTCCCCTGCTTCCCTTTTTGTCCGCAAGTCCTAACCTGCTTTTGATCCTTTGCTTTTCCTTCGGTTTTTATTATGGCTCTTTACCGGGAATGTTTTATGGACTTTGTGCCGGACTTTTGATGGATTTGTTTTATTCCGGTCCCTTTGGTTTCTATTCCCTGATTTTTGTTTTAATCGGCTATGGTAATGGATATTTTCATCATTATTATTACGAAGAGTACATTACCCTGCCACTGTTTCTTTGTGTAGTCAGCGGTCTTATTTATCATCTGTATATTTATATTTTCCGTTTTGCCATTCGGGGAAAGGGGAACATTCCTTATTATGCCCTGCATATTGTCCTTCCCTCTATTGTATTTTCCTTTTTACTTACCGTAGTTTTATATCGTTTTTTCTTTAGTGCCAGCAAGAAATTGGAGGAAAAAGTCTTATGATGAAAGAGTTATTTGGTTTTCTCAAAGAAATGCTAAACCGCCTGTTTTCCTCCAGACTCTTTGCATTATCCATTGTTTTTTTTCTTTTATTTTCCGTTTTAACACTGCATCTTTTTCGTCTGCAGATATTGCATGGAAATGATTATTTGCAGGAATACCAAAAAAATACCAGACAGGATTTGGTGATTCCCGGAACCAGGGGAAATATTTACGATAAAGACGGTAAGCTTTTGGCTTACAATGAATTACAATACAACATAACGATTGCGGAAACCGGAAACTTTTCCGGAACCAGTGCCGGAATCAATAAGCGAAATTTAATGTTGAAAAAGCTGGCGGAAATTATTGAAAAATATCAATATCCCGTTAAGAGCCAGTTTAAAGTACAAAAGCAGGAAGACGGAAGCTTTGTCTATACCACCACAAGCGATCAGGACAGACGGCGCCTCATTGCCAATGTTTTTCGAAAAACACCGGAAAAATTAAGTGAAAAGGAAGCCAACAGTACCGCTGAGCAATGCTTCTTACAGGCAAAAAAATTATATAACTTTAGTAAGCTTACGGATGAAGACGGGAAGCCCATTACTTTGTCGGATGAAACCGCCCTGGATATGATCGGTATTATTTATACCCTTAGACTGACCTCCTATCAGCGTTATATGAGCACCACCATTGTGGATAATGTTTCCCGGGAATGTATGGCGGAGATTCTGGAATCCAAGTATGATCTCCCCGGCGTGGATATTGAAAATGTCTCTGTTCGAAAATACAATTACGCCCCTTACCTTTCTCATATCGTAGGATATACCGGTCAGGTACAGGAAAGTCAGCTGGCGGATTTACAAAAGCAGGACAGCTCCTATGCGGTAAATGATGTGGTGGGCGTTTGGGGACTGGAAAAGAGTGAGGATCTTGTCTTAAAAGGAAAAAAAGGATACAAGGAAATGTATCTGAACAACGTGGGAAGTATTATGGAAGTGATCTCCGAGGAAAAGCCCGGAGCGGGAAATGATATTTATACCACCATTTCCGCTAACGATCAGATTTCTATATACCATCTTTTGGAACAGGAATTAGCCGGAATTTTGGCATCCAAGATTACGGAGCAGAATGAGCTGGACCAAAGTGCTTTGAAGCAGTCCCAGCTGATGATTCCCGTAAAGGACGCTTATTACCAGCTCATTAACAACAATGTACTGTCCAAAGAGCATTTTACCGCAGAGGATGCCGGAAATGCAGAAAAGCAGATTGCAGCCCTTTTTCAGGAAAATAAAGAGGCCATGCTTTCTCAAGTGGAAGCTATTCTTATGCAGGATAGCGGAGGGGAATTATCCTCTCTTCCCCAGGAAATGCAGGGCTATATGGTCTATATCTACGATTACCTCCTAGGAAAAGAAGGTGGAATCGTAAATCCGGAGGACTCCCGCTTTAAAAGTTCCCAGGCTCTGGCGTCCTGGAAAAGCGACAGCATTTCCCTTCACGACTTTATCAAAAAAGGAATAGAAGAGGGATGGATTGACACCACCAAGCTGGACTTATCGGAAGAGTATTCGGACAGTACACAGATTTATCAGCTCTTTGTCAATAAAATTATGAGCTTTTTGCGAGAGGACTCCGGCTTCGAAAAGCTGCTGTACAAGTACGCCATTGCCAATCAAAAAATCAGAGGCAATCTTCTTTTGATGGCTCTTTTTGAACAAAACGTATTGCCACAGGATGCCGCTTCCTATGATGCTTTAGCCCGGGGAGACAGTCATTTTGCCTATACCTTTCTGATTGATAAAATCAGAAAGCTGCAACTTACTCCCGCACAGTTCGCTCTGGATCCCTGTAACGGTTCCGTGGTAGTGACGGATGTAAAGACCGGAAAGGTTCGTGCTTTGGTCAGCTATCCCGGCTTTGACAACAATCGGATTAATGATGCCGCTTATTTGAAAAAATGTAATGAAGACTTATCCTTACCGCTGCTTAACGGTGCAACCCAAACCCAGTTGGCTCCCGGTTCCTCCTTTAAGCCCATTAGCTCCATTGCTTCTTTGGAAGAAAAGGTATTGGATTTAAGCACTGTCATTGACTGTACAGGTAAGTATGAGGAAGTGACACCTAATATTCGTTGCTGGATTTGGCCTTCCCACCACGGAAATGAAACCTTGGTGGATGGTATCAAAAATTCCTGTAACTATTTCTTTGCGGATTTAGGACATCGTTTGGCAACGGATGCAGAGGGAAATTACAATGCGGAACTGGGAATGGAAAGAATCCGGAAATATGCGAGTGACTTTGGCTTAAACGAAAAATCCGGCATTGAACTGGATGAGGCAGAACCCAGAATTTCTGACTATGATCCGGAACGTTCCGCTATGGGACAGGGAAATCATGCCTTTAATACGGCACAGCTGGCAAAATACATTACCGCTGTTGCCAATGGAGGAAATCTTTATAATCTTTCTATAGTGGATAAAATTGCAGACCCTAAGGGAAAGACGGTGGAAGAAGTGGGGGCCTCTCTATTGAGACATTTGGACTATGCAGACAGCACCTGGAATGCAGTACATGAAGGTCTCCGAAAAGTCATTACCGAGGGTGTAGCCAAGAATGTATTCTTAGGACAAAACATTACCGTTGCCGGAAAGACAGGAACTGCACAGGAAAGAGAGGATAGGGGTAATCATGCGGTGTTCGTCTCCTACGCGCCTTATGAAGATCCACAAATCTCCGTCACTGTAAATATTCCCTACGGATATTCCTCCGGTAATGCAGCCAGCCTGGCCAATATGGTTTATGACTATTGTTTTGGAAAACTCAGTATGGATACTATTTTACAAAGAGATGCCAGCTCCATTTTGTCGGTCAATGTCAGTGACTAAGAGAAAGAGATTTTATGAAGTGGAAATTAGATTATGATTTTAAGCAATATGATTTTCGGCTTGTCCTATACATGATTGCCTTAAATACCATCGGAATCTTTATCGTCCGCTCCGCAACATCGGCGGAAAGCTTTAAAGATCCCCTTGTAGTACGACAGATTCTCGGCTCCTTCGTAGGACTGGCCATGTGTGTGGGAATCTCTTTGATCGATTACCGGAAGATTTGTAAATGGTCCCCATGGATTTATATACTCTCCGTAGTGATTTTAGCCGGAGTTAAAATCTACGGTACCGCATCCGGACATGGTGCCACCCGATGGATTACCGTTCCGGTCTTGGGAAAGGTGCAGCCCTCGGAGTTTGTAAAGGTGGGATTGATTCTATTCTTTGCGGATTACCTGCAAAAGCTGAAGGAGGATATCAATCACCCTCATGCCTTATTAATGGAAGCACTTTACTTTTCCATTCCCGTAGGGCTTGTCATGATTCAGCCGAATCTATCCACAACCATTATTATGACGGTCATCGTTGCCGCCATGACCTTTGCTTCTCCCCTGAAATTAAAATGGATTTTTGCCTTTTTAGGGGTGGTAGTGGTAGTTTTGGGTCTTCTTTTCTACCTTTTTTCCTCAGGGCTCTATGATAAGATTCCCATTTTACAGGGCTATCAGGTACAAAGAATTTTGACCTTTTTAAATCCTTCAGAGAACAGCAATGATTATTACCAACAAATGTGGTCCATTATGGCCATCGGCTCCGGAATGTATAACGGAAAGGGACTATTTAATAATTCCATCTTCTCCGTGAAAAACGGAAACTTTCTGGTTGAGGAGGATAATGACTTCATTTTCGCGGTAATCGGAGAAGAATTAGGCTTTCGGGGATCTTTAATAATTATTATAATCTTCTTGTTGATTATCTTAGAATGTCTTATAATAGCCTATAGAGCAAAAACCTTAAGTGGTCGGCTAATATGTGTAGGCGTTATGGCCTGGATCGGATTTCAGACCTATACAAATATTGCGGTGGCAACCGGACTGTTTCCGAATACCGGAATTACACTTCCCTTTTTTTCGCGAGGCGTTAGTTCCCTGCTGTCCGTATACTTTGGTTTCGGAATAGTCTTAAATGTTGCTTTACAAAGGAAGACGTAGGAGGGTAGAGATGAAGGTAGGTTTAATTGCGCATGATTCCAAGAAGAAGCTCATGCAAAATTTCTGTATTGCTTACAGAGGTATCCTGACAAGACATGAATTATATGCAACCGGAACTACAGGTACTTTGGTAGAGGAAGTTACCAATCTAAAAATCCATAAGTTTCTCCCGGGAGAAACCGGAGGAGCCAGACAACTGGCATCTCAAATCGAACAGGGAAATTTGGATATGGTGATTTTCTTAAGAGATCCCTCTCCGGTAAGGGATACGGAACCGGAAGTAAATTCCGTAGTCAGATTATGCGATATTTACAATATTCCTATTGCCACAAATCTGGCAACAGGAGAATTATTAATTCACGCTCTGGAACGTGGTGAGTTAGAGTGGAGGAATATTGGCTAGAAGAAAGGCTTTGAGTACTTTTTTAAGAAGGAAAAAAGCCTTTCTTTTGCTGTGTATTTTTCCCCTTTGCCTTAGCTCCTGTAAGCCAAAGCTGGAAAAGGCCTTTCAGGAAGAACAAAGTATACAAAGATTATCTTCCATTACCGTGGAAGAGGATATTCAGAACAGCACCAAAAGTTTTGCCAAGGATTTGGCTATTCCTTCAGATACAAGCGCGCAAATCCAGGATATGGACGCGGAATATTTTCTTTTGGTGGAAGAAGACAGTAAGGAAGGAGATCGGGCTATCTCCTTTAATCATCCCTATGACAGAACCTATCCCGCCAGCATCACCAAATTAATGACTGCTCTGGTTTGTGTATCTTCCGTGGAAAATCTAGATCAGGAATTTGTGGTTTCCGGCTCCTCCGTAATCAAAGAAGCAGGTTCATCCACCGCATTTTTACAGGTTGGAGAGAGTCTTAGCATCAGAAATCTCTTATACGGTATGCTTCTCCCCTCCGGAAATGATGCAGCTGTCGCTGTGGCAGAAGCTACGGCAGGTTCTGTTTCCGCTTTTGTAGACAGGATGAATGAGAAGGCTTTGGAACTGGGTTGCCTTTCCAGCCATTTTACCAATCCTCACGGTTTGCCGGATGATAATCATTATACTTCTCCCTATGATATCTACCTCATTTTAAAAGAATGCATGAAATATGATGGCTTACGGGAAATTCTGGCCACAAAAGAAATTCAGGTACAATACAAAGATAAAAACGGTATTCCCAAGTCTCAGGTATGGAAGGCAACAAATTTATATTCTACCGGAGAGAAGGAGCTTCCCGACGGTTTGGAAATCTTGGCGGCAAAAACAGGAACCACCAAAAAAGCAGGCTATTGCTTAGCCTTAAGTGTGGATAAAGCTTCCACTGCTATCCCCTATTATTCTGTTGTAATGAAGGGGACAAATAAAGAGAATCTTTATGAGAATATGACAAACTTACTTGATAAGATTTCATGAATAGTCTATACTTTTTATAAAAAGCAGGGCATTGTAGCATAGGCTACCGTTTCTTGTTCAGAATTAAAGGAGGAATGCATATGGTTCAGTTTATTGTAGGACAAAGAGGAAAAGGAAAGACAAAACAGCTCATTGATCGGGCGAACAAAGCCGTTGCGGAAGCAAAGGGAACGGTAGATTTTTTAGATCGCTCCTCTCAGCATATGTATGAGCTTAACAACAAGGTACGTTTGATTAATGTCAATGAATTCCAGTTGGAGTCGGAGGATGAGTTTGTCGGCTTTATCAGCGGAATTATTTCTCAGGATCATGATTTGGAATATTTGTTTTTAGATAGTTTTTTAAAGCTGGCCAGTCTGGAAGGAAAGCCTATCGGAGACTGTGTACGTAAATTGGATGCTTTGTCCGAAAAATACAAGATTAACATCATCAGCAGTTTGTCCATGGACAAAGAAGATGTTCCACTTGAATTAAGAGACCATATTGCGATTGCACTGTAACTATGCCAAGTTCAAGAAAGAGCAAAAAGAATAGCATGTGGAATATAGAGGGAATAATCTTTGTGATTATTGCTCTCTATATTCTTTTTAGTGTATTTTCCTACAGCCGAAGACAAAGCCTTCGTTTTTATGAAGTGGGAGAGGGTAGTCTCGTAAGAGAAAAACAGTATACCGGATTGATTATTCGGGAAGAAAAAAGCTATTCCGCCAAAGATTCCGGTTATGTGCATTTTTCCGTGGCGGACGGAAGAAGAGTCAGTAAGGGAGGAGAGCTGTATTTTATTGACGAAACCGGAAATCTGGAGAAGTATTTACAGGAACACCCCGAACTTTTAGGAGAATTTACCCAGCAACAGATAGAAGATATTCGCCTTCGTCTTCAGGACTTTGCAGGCAGCTTTCAAAACAATCAGTTTACCGGACTGTATACCCTTCAGGGTAGTCTTCAAAACACTCTCTTATTTAATACGGAAGAGGGAGAAAATACGGTACAAAAGGCTCTTTCCCAGTTAGGGATTTCCTATACCGTGATGGATGCGGAAGAAGCCGGGATCGTCTCTTATACCATTGACGGTTATGAGGACTTTCAAAAAGAAAAACTTACGGCAGAGATTCTGCAAAATGCCCAAAGCTCTGTAAACTATGCACAAAACGGCGTTCGTGTAGAAGCCGGCAATCCTTTATATAAAATAATTACCTCCTCCCAATGGGAAATTTTATTTCCTTTAGAGGAAGGAGATGCCAAGAAGATGGAAAATACCACTACGGTGAATATACATTTTCCGGTAAATTCCATGGATTTGCAGGGAAGCTTTTCTTTGTATAGAGGAGAAGACGGCAAAATCTATGGGGATATTAAGCTGGACGATTATTTGGACTACTTTCTGGATTCCCGCTTTGTGACCTTCTCCATGCAGGAAAAGGAAGAAAGCGGATTAAAGATTCCGGTTTCTTCTGTAGTCAATAAAGACTTTTATATAGTCCCAAAGGAATTTTTAAGGCAGGGACCGGATAAGAGTAGCGGTTTTTATCGTCAAAAAGCTGATGGCAGTAGAGAATTTCTTTCTACGGATATTTATATGACAGATGATCAATATTGCTATTTAAAAATTGAAACCAACCCCTCGCCTCAGGATATTCAAAGCGGAAATGTTCTGGTAAAGGAGTCGGGAAATGCTTCCTTTGTGGTTGGTCCCAGGAAAGCACTGGAAGGTGTCTATGATATTAATCGAGGCTATGCTATTTTCCATCCTATTCAAGTGATAGAAAAAAATGATGATTATCTGATAGTAGATTCCCACAGTAAGAACGGCATTTCCGTT
>CAUUJL010000071.1:0-11043 GCA_963545375.1 uncultured Oribacterium sp. | reverse complement strand
AATAATCAAAGAAAGGAAGAGTTGGTGTTCCTCTCTCCCTTTCTTAAAGCTTTAAAAACTTATACTAAAGGCAAGCCTGTAATGGCTTTTCCGAGCCAAACGGTAAGTACGTCTGCACTGGGCGCCATAATCTGTCCTGCATAAGCATCTCTTAAGAGTCTTTCCATGCAGCCGACCTTGTTATAAGCCTTTCCACCTCCAACTCTCATGCCCAGTCTTCCGGCTTCAATAACCATTTCGCAGGCAATCACACGAGCGGACAAAATCTTAGCCAAGGCATCTGCTTCTCCTGCCGCAGCACTTCGGGTCGCTTCCTTTGCTGTGCAAACGGAGGAATTTACCAGATTGTACATCTTCGCCAGATGAATCTGAACGGTTTCGATTTCTGCCAAGGAAGTTCCGGAAGTATACTTTCTTTCCTTTGCATGGGCAATACTTACCTCTAACATATGCTCCCCAAGACCGGAATATACACCTGCAAGTCCTGAAATAAAGTAAGGTGCCACAACATTAAACACATGTTCCTGTCCGGCACCTTCCTCACCGATTCTATTGTTTACAGAAACAGCTGCCTTGTTCAAGTGCATCTGGCAGGAAACATTTCCTCTCATCCCAAGACCGTGCCAGGTGTTTTGTTCAAACTTTAATCCCGGAGTCTCCAGCGGAACTAACCAGTTATCAATAGCTCCTTCCACATCTGATGGAGCTAAAACCAGATAATAGGAAGCCTGCTCTGCAGAAGTTACCATGCTCTTTACACCACTAAGGAGTTTCTTGTCTCCATCATTTTCCGCCTTCAAATCGGAAATATAGAAATGGGTTCCTGTTCCCAGCTCACTGTAAGCCAGAGCCAGAAGCTTTCTTTCTTCTACCACTTCTTTGACAATTCTCTGCTTCATCTCTTCACTTCCTCGAGATAAAACCACTGTCAAAGCCACATTATGCATCATATAGCATAGTCCGGTTGTTGCATCACTTTTCGCAAAAGCTCTACAAACTTCCACATGCTCCTGAATTCCTAAGCCTAAGCCTCCCTGCTCCTTAGGAATGAGCAGAGTTAAAAAATCCGATTTTTTAATCTCCGCAAACGCTTCTACAGGAAATACTCCTTCTTCATCTACCTTTGTGCTATAGGGATCAATGAATTTCTCTGCAAAATTTCTAGCCTCACAATAAATTGACATCATTGTACCTCCATAAAAAAACGACTGTGCTGACCGGGAGTGGCCCCACAGTTTTGTTACAACACTCGTTTATCATCATAATACTTAGTCAGAATACTGTATATCTATATATTCTTTTCAAATATTTTCGTTTATTTATGCAGTATTTGAATAAATAATATTTTTAACTATCCAAATTTTTATAGTGTAACAACTAAATATCTCTATACAGAATAAGGCTTCCATGTTATTATTCCTATTGTTTTACTAGGAATTAAACAAGCGCTTTCTTTAATTTTTAAAATCTTTATTTATCAGTATTTGATATAAAAGTGGCGAAAAAAACATGAAAATTCTTTAAAAGGAGTCGATATGTGGTTTATTTTATCATTAATTTCTATATTTTTTTGGTCCGGTTCGGATTTCTTTTCCAAGCTGGGATCCCCTGCCAAGGATAAGGATAGTCATTTGAAAATGCTTATGGTGGTGGGACTGGTTATGGGTGCCCATGCCACCGGTCAAGTTTTATTTCATGGCGTAAGCTTTACCAAGGAAATCCTCATTGCCTATCTGCCGGTTTCCTTTCTTTATATTTCCTCCATGCTTTTAGGCTATATCGGATTGCGCTATATTGAACTTTCCGTCTCCTCCCCCATTTGCAATACCTCCGGTGCGGTGGCGGCTCTGCTTTCCTTTATCTTTCTAAAGCAGGTCTTGGCCCTACCCCAGCTTTTTGCCATTCTTTTGATTCTTTTTGCCATTTATCTGCTTTCCTATCTGCAAAAAAAGCGTGAGGATGCGGAACGAAAAAAGATGCAGGAAAAGGTGGAGGATAAATATGTAAACAGCTTTATCGCCATTTTCTTCCCCATCTTTTACTGCATCATTGACGGACTGGGTACATTTTGGGACGCGGTAGTTCTGGAAAAAATTCCGGAAGCCTCTGCAAATGTAGCCTATGAATACACCTTCTGTACCCTGGCAGTCTGCCTCTTCTTCTATTTGGTTTTTATCAAAAAGACCAAGTTCAGCCTTCCTACGGAAGGGCCGAAATTTTTAGGTGCCGTCTGCGAAACGATAGGCCAGTTCACCTATATCTATGCCATTGGAGCAAATGCTGTAGCCTCCGCACCCCTGATTTCCAGCTACTGCCTCTTTTCCGTAATCTGGGCCAGAATCTTCCTAAAAGAAAAGCTCAGCAAAGCCCAGTACCTTGCCGTTGGACTGGCGGTTTTAGGAATCTTGATTCTAGGCTTCTTTGAAGAAGGATAGCAATCCTCGGCTAAGGGTTCTTTCTTCAGACACGTTCCCACTAACCTCGCCACATAGCAGTACTAAGCTGAAAGCTTCGTTCACTCGCTTTCAGCAAGTACTGACGGGCTCAGATTGTCTTCAGGAAGAATCCCTTAGCCGGAGTAATGCCTATCCATTTACAAATGCTGCTATAACCCAGACTTCATCGAAGCCACATACTCTCCCAGTACTGCCTCTTCCTTCCCCGGATTCTCATGGACTTTCTTCATAATGGCGGAACCTACAATCACGCCGTCCGCATATTGTGCCACTTCCTTTGCCTGCTCCTTGGTGGAGATACCAAAACCGACGGCACAGGGAATCTCCGTGTGGCTCTTCACCATTTTCAGAAGGGAAGACAGGTCTGTGGTGATTTCCTTTCGCTCTCCCGTAACCCCAAGGGAGGACACGATATATAAAAATCCTTCCGCATCTTTCGCAATCTTTGCGATACGGTCTTCGGAGGTGGGAGCTACCATGGAAATGAGGGCAATGCCGAAGTCTTTGCAATCCTGCAAAAACTCTTCCCGCTCTTCGTAGGGCACATCCGGAAGAATCAGTCCGGAAACTCCTGCTCCCTTGGCCTTTTCCATGAACTTCCTACTGCCATAGGAGAAAACCACATTGGCATAGGTCATATACACAAAGGGCACATCCACCTCCTGCCGAAGCTCCTTGGTCATTTGAAAAACCTTCTCTGTGGTGCATCCCCCCTGTAAGGCCCGAAGGTCAGCCTCCATAATCACCGGTCCCTCTGCAGTGGGGTCGGAGAAGGGAATGCCCAACTCAATCAGGTCTGCTCCATTTTCCACCATAGTCTTCACCATTTTCTTAGTGCTTTCCAAATCCGGATCTCCACAGGTGATAAAGGGAATAAAGGCCTTTCCCTTTGCAAATGCTTCTTTTATGCTTCTCATTCTACCAGGTCCTCCCCTCTGAAACGTGCTACGGAAACGCAGTCCTTATCCCCTCTTCCGGAGATGCAGATTACAATGCTTTCCTCCTTACTCTTCTCCTTCGCCACCTTCATGCCGTAGGAAATGGCGTGGGCGGATTCAATGGCCGGGATGATTCCCTCCATTTTCGAAAGATACTCAAAGGCCTCTACCGCCTCCAAATCCGTTACCGGCACATACTTTGCCCGTCCGCTGTCATGGAGTGCTGCGTGCTCCGGTCCGATTCCCGGATAGTCCAGACCTGCGGAAATGGAGTATACCGGGGCAATCTGTCCGAATTCATCCTGACAGAAGTAGGACTTCATGCCGTGGAAAATGCCCAGCTTTCCTACCGCAATGGTGGCTGCGGTTTCCTCCGTATCCACCCCTCGTCCTGCCGCCTCACAGCCAATCAGCTCTACCCCCTCATCCGGGATAAAATGATAGAAGGTTCCGATGGCATTGGAGCCGCCTCCCACGCAGGCCAATACTGCTGCAGGAAGCTTTCCTTCTCTTTCCAGAATTTCTTCCCGAATCTCCTTGGAAATTACCGCCTGAAAATCCCTTACCATAGTGGGGAAGGGGTGGGGGCCCATAACGGAACCGAGGCAATAATGGGTATCGGAAATTCTCTTGGTCCACTCTCTCATGGCCTCGGACACCGCATCCTTTAAGGTGGCAGTTCCGGTCTTTACGGAAACCACTTCCGCTCCCAAAAGACGCATCTTATAAACATTTAAGGCCTGTCGCTCAATGTCCTCCTGCCCCATGAAAACCACACACTCCATACCGAAAAGGGCTGCTGCCGTTGCCGTTGCCACACCGTGCTGTCCTGCTCCGGTTTCCGCAATCAGTCTGGTCTTTCCCATACGCTTTGCCAGCAAAGCCTGCCCCAAAACATTGTTGATCTTGTGGGCACCGGTGTGGTTTAAATCCTCTCTTTTTAAGTAAATCTTGGCTCCTCCAAGATCCTTCGTCATCTTTTCCGCATAATACAGGCGGGAAGGCCGCCCTGCATAGTCATTTAAGTAACGGCTTAGCTCCTTCTGAAATGCAGGATCCGCCTTAGCCTCTGTATAGGCCTTGTCCAATTCTTCTATTGCCTGCATCAGGGTTTCCGGAATGTACTGTCCTCCGTGAATCCCAAATCGTCCGATTTTCTCTGCCATACTACTCCTTTCTAAATTTATCTTTTATTTCATTAATTGCATCTTTATCTGACCTTAGTTGCTTTGCTACCTTTGCTTCCTTTGCTTCACAAAGTCTGCTTCTCATATTCTCTTACCAAACGAATAAAGCTCTCCATTTTCTCCGGGCTTTTTCGGATGCCCTCTTCTCCCTGCTCCTCGATTCCGGAACTGACATCCAAGCCATAGGGGGAAAATGCTTTGATTTTCTCTGCTACATTTTCCGAAGAAAGGCCTCCTGCCAAGATATAGGGGCGATGAATCTTTTGTAAAAGCCCTGCCTCCGCCTCTTTGCCTTCCCCCTTGCCTCCATCCAGAAGAATCAGGTCCGCCGGGGAAGCATTTGCCCGTTCTATATCCTTTTCTTCCTTTAAGATAAAGGCCTGCCAGAGAAAGGGCTTTGTACCAAGCTTTGCCATTTCCTGCTTAAGTTTCAAGACGTATGCTTCCTCTTCTTCCCCATGGAGCTGAACCCCTTGGATGATGCCCTCCTGCAAAAGCGCCAAAATCTTCGGAATCTCTTCTTCTACAAAGACTCCCAACGCAGGAAGGGAAGGATTCAATTTTTCCCGTAGGCGCCTTGCCTGCTCCTTATCCACATAGCGTTTGCTTTTCTTATAGAAGACAAAGCCCACATAATCTATGGGAAGCTGCTGCAAATGCTGAATTTCCTCTTCCTTTGTGATACCGCAGTACTTGACGACCATGCCAACTCCTTTCAGTACTTGACCTTCACGCCAACTCCTTTCAGCCCTCGATGCTTTATGATGCTCCTCACAGGCTTTGGCACTTGTCCCGGCTTAATTTTGGGAAGCTTTTCTGTACTCTTCCAAGAAGGCCAATGCCTTTCCGCTGCTGATGGCTTCCTCTGCCAGTCGAATGCCTTCTTCAATGCTTTCCGCCTTTCCGGCGATAAAGAGGGCTGCTCCCGCATTTAACAAAAGAGCCGTTTTCTTGCTGCCCTGGATTTCATTGGCCAAAAGTCCCTTGGTAATTGCTGCATTTTCCGCTGCATCTCCCCCCACAAGCTCCTCTTTCTTTCCTCTTTCCAAATGGAAGTCCTCCGGAGCAATCTCAAAGATTCGGCTTTGTCCATCCCTTAATTCGCACACCAAGGTCTTGTCGGAAACGGAAATTTCATCCATGCCGTCCTCTCCGTAGACCACCAACGCCCGCTTTACCCCTAAGTGATGCAGCACTGCCGCCATCGGCTCTAATAGTCTTTCCTGATATACCCCAAGAAGCATGGCATCCGGCTTTGCAGGGTTGGTCAGGGGTCCAAGGATATTGAAAATGGTCCGAAAGCCCAATTCCTTACGGATAGCGCCCACATACTTCATGGCGGTATGGTAGTGCTGGGCAAAGAGGAAGCAAAGACCTGTGTTCTTCAGCATTTCCTCCGCCTTTTCCTTGCCCTGTACAATGTTAATGCCCAAGGCCTCCTGACAATCAGCGGTGCCGGACTTGGAGGAGGCTGCCCGATTTCCGTGCTTTGCCACCTTTACGCCTAAAGAAGCTACCACCAAGGCGGAGGTGGTGGAAATGTTGTAGCTGTTGCTGTGGTCTCCACCGGTTCCTACGATTTCCAAAACCTCCATGCCCTCATGCTTTACCTCTGTGGCGTGTTCCCGCATCGCCTTGGCAAATGCTGTTATCTCCGTGATATTTTCTTCCTCCCGCTTTCTGCAGGCCAGAGCCGTAAGAAAGGCGGTATTTTGCACCGGAGAGCTTTTTCCGTCCAGAATTTCATTCATGCTTTCGTAGCTTTCCTGAAAGCTTAAATCCTCTCCCAACACCAGTTTTTTGATACATTCTTGCAGCATCCTCGCTCCTTTCTCTCCCTTACCCTCTGCTTTTCTTATTTCAATAGGCTCCGTAGTTCCTGAAGCTTTTCCTTCTTGCTCTCTGCCCGCATCAGGCTTTCTCCGATGAGCACCGCATCCACCCCGGCTTCCTCTAAAAGCCTTAGCTCTTCCGGCCTGGACATTCCGCTTTCCGCCACGAAGAGCTGCCCCTTTGGCACCAAATTTCTTAGGGATAGGCTGTTTTCCATGTTTACGGAAAAGGTCTTTAGATTTCTGTTGTTTACCCCGATAATCTCCGCTCCCACAGAGAGGGCACAGCGGATTTCCTCCTCATCATGGCATTCCACCAAGGCATCCAGTCCCAACTTTCCGGCAATTCCCAAAAATTCCTTCAATTCTTTTTCTCCAAGAAGAGAGACAATCAGGAGAATGGCTTTCGCCCCCAGAAGCTTGGCCTGATAGATTTGATAGGGGTCAATCAGAAAGTCCTTCCGAAGCACCGGCACCGAAACCGCCTCTGCGATTTCTTTTAAATATTGGTCTTTCCCCAGAAAATACTTAGGCTCCGTCAAGCAGGAAATGGCGTCAATGCCGGCAGCTTCATAGTCCTTTGCAATCTGCAAATAAGGAAAGTTCTCTGCGATAATGCCTTTGGAGGGGGAAGCCTTCTTCACCTCTCCGATGATGGACAAGCCCTCCTTGGCTAAGGCCTGGTAAAAACTTTTCCTTCCGCTTTCCGAAGATTTTAGGCTAGATGCATCATTCTCCTGAGCTTCGTTCTTTAAAGCAGCTTTCCCTAAGGCTTCCCGCTCCTCCAAAAGCCTTTCCAGCTCCAAAAGAGAAAGCAGCTTTTTCTCCTCTTCCACAGCCTTTCGTCTTTCCCTTGCGATTTCCTCTAAAATGCTCATTTTCTTCTACCCTTATGCTTCCTTACAAATCCTTGCAAAGTTTTCCAAAATCTTCGCGCCGTCCTTGGTCATGATGCTTTCCGGGTGGAACTGTACGCCGTAAACCTTCCGCCCACTGTCTTCCACCGCCATCACTTCCTCCTGCTTGGTTTTTCCGGTAATCCGAAGCTCTGTGCCCTCCAGACTTTCCTCCTCGGCAATGAGGCTGTGGTAGCGGGCCACCTTCATTTTCCGACCAAGACCTTTAAAAAGCTCCGAATCTTCCACAATATCCACCTCAGACTGTCTGCCATGCATGGGCTTTATGGCGTGGCTTACGGTACCTCCATAGACCTGACAGATGGCCTGTTCCCCAAGACAAACCCCAAGGATAGGGATTTTCCCCCGAAGGGAACGAATCACCTGGGGGCAAATGCCGGAATTTTCCGGTCTGCCCGGTCCGGGAGAGAGGACGATTCCTGTCGGATTCATGGCTTCTATTTCTTCCACGGTTTTCCCGTCGTTTCGAATCACTTCCACCGTCTCGTATTGGGACAACATCTGATATAGGTTAAAGGTAAAGCTGTCGTAGTTATCAATTAAAAGAATCATTCTGCCTCCTCCCCTCTTCGAATGGCTTCCACCATGGCTCTTGCCTTATTCTGACACTCCTCAAATTCCTTTTCCTCGGAGGAGTCCACCACGATACCGGCTCCGGAGCGAATGGCCACCTTTCCGTTTTTCTTATAGGCAAAGCGAATCGCAATACAGAGATCCAGATTTCCGTTGAAATCAATGTATCCGATTCCTCCCCCGTAGATGCCTCGGCGGTTTTGCTCCAAATCGTCAATCAGCTCCATGGCCCGAATCTTCGGTGCTCCGCTTAGGGTTCCTGCGGGAAGCACGGCGGAAACGCAGTCCAGCGCATCATAGCCTTCCTTTAGCTCTCCCATTACGGTGGAGCCGATATGCATCACATGGGAATAGCGCTGAATTTCATGGTACTTTTCCACCTTTACGCTGCCTACCTTGGCAATTTTTCCGATGTCGTTTCTGCCTAAATCCACCAGCATATCGTGCTCGGAAACTTCCTTTTCATCCTGTAAAAGCTCCATGGCGATGCGCTTATCCTCTTCCTCTGTGGCTCCCCTCTTTCTGGTACCTGCCAGAGGGAAGGTCTGCAAAATTCCGTCCTCAAGCTTCACCAAGGTCTCCGGACTGGCTCCTGCCAGCTCCAAGTCCTTACTGGAAAAGTAGAAAAGGTAGGGGGAGGGATTTAAGCAGCGAAGGTGTCTATAGCTTTCCAGAAGGCTTCCCTCATAATCCGCTTCCAGCCTGTTGGAAAGGACGATTTGGAAAATGTCGCCATCCTTCAAATGTCTCTTGGCCTTCTTCACCATTTGCATATATTCTTCCTTGCTGTGGAGGAGGCGGAAGTCGCTTAGGCATCTGCCGGGCTCTTCCTTCTTCTGCTCTCCGCTCTTTAAGAGCCTGTGCATATTTTCCAGCTCCAGGATCGCTCTCTTATAGCCCGCCTCTCCCTCGGAAAGAGACATATTCACAATCAGGAAAATCTTTTGCAGGAAGTGGTCAAAGCAAATCACCTTGTCAAAGAGCATCAGATCCAAATCCTGGAAGTCCTCCTCATCCTTTCCGGAAAAATGAAGGCTGTTCTCCTCATACTGGATAAAGTCATAGGCGAAGTATCCAACCAATCCTCCGGTAAAGGAAGGAGCCCCGGGTACCTTGGGAGCCTTGTGCTCTTGAAGGATTTGCCGGATTAAAGCCTTGGGATCCTTGGTGGGAAGCTTTAAGCCGGAGCTTTCTACGATTCCGTTTTTGCAGGAAATGCTTTGCTTCGGGTCATAACCCAGAAAGGTATATCTCCCCCATTTTTCTCTGTCCTCCATGGACTCCAGTAAAAAGACATTTTGAGAAATATTTTTCAAAATGGATAATGCGGTGATTGGGGTAATGAAGTCCGAAAAAATCTCCTTCATGACGGGGAGCAGACGAAGGCTTTCATCCTTCCGATAGGCTTCCATTTCCATAAGACTTGGTCTAATCATCATTTTCTTCCTTTCTCTATGCTCTGCATGGGATTGGCTTCTTCCTTTTAGAAAAAACGCTTTGACATACTTTTGGCTTTTGCTTAAAAACTGTCTTTAGCATCTCTAAAATCGTTTTTGAAAATAAAAAAACCCCAGCAGAATAAAAATTCTGCTAGGGACGAAAATTAAAGTTCGCGGTGCCACCCTAGTTCACGATTCACTCGTGCTCTTAGCAAGGTACTAACATACCTCCGGAAACTAACGCATTCCTACGCGTCATGGAATACTCGGATTGCTCCTTTGACCATGCCCTCAGTGGTCCATTTGCTAAGCTGTGTTCTGCCCGGCTCTCACCTTCCCGGACTCTCTGTGAGCTCATACTTAACGTTATCTCCACCTCAACGGTTTTATAGTTCTAATATTTAACACAACTTGACTTTTCTCGTCAAGGTCTTTTTATAAATTTATTTAAGCGACGTTTTTATAAATTTATTGAACTGATATCTTTCTAAATGTATTTAACTGACATCTTTAGGAATCTTTAACCGACTGCTCTGTTATAGGTTTCCGTCATCTGGGAAGCGGCCTCACTGATTTTCTGGAAGCTTCCATCGGTAGCCCATAAAATTTGCAAGTCATTCTCCGAAAATCCTTTTCCGCTTTCTTTCCGGTCAATCATCTCCTGAAGCTGCTTCTTGAAATCTCCGGCAGCATCTGCGAAGGTAGTAACATAATAGTTGTTATCAAAGCCTTCCTTCTCCGCAGCATCTTTATCCTTGGAAAGGGGCACAAATTCCAAAAGCAGGGTAGCCAGCTCGTCATAGGCAGGACGTATCTTTGTCAAATCAAGGTCGGCAATATTGGCCTCTGCCACATTGGGCTGCTCTGAAAAGGCATCAATAATTTGATTTTTCAGATCCATGATTCTCAGCATATCATAGCGGATCGTAAGGCCGTTATCCTTCATTCTCTGCATTTCTTCCTGCTGTCTTTCCACAGAAAGGCTATGAATGGCTGCGGTATAAGCATCTGCCGGATCGATATAGCTTTGTACCAAAGGGAAAAGTCTGCTATGAATTTCCTGGGCCTTGGCATACTGATCATCCTTATAGGCCTGCAAATCTCCATAACTGGCCGCCTCGTTATAAACCTTCATGGTTTCCAGTACGATAGGAGCCAAAGTTTTTACCTGCTCATCCAAGTCGGGGAAATTGGTTCCGGCATTGGCCTGATCCAGATAGTTCTGTACCTGCTCCATGTCATAATCGCTAAAGCTGACCGTAGTATAATGCCCGCCTTCTATTACCTTGAACTCTGTCTCCGGCTCTACTCCCTCAAAATATCTGCCGATATTATCTTCAAAATTACCGGTTAGGAAATTACTGAAATCCACGTAATTGTTGTATTGTGTCAGCTCATCGTCGCTTTCCCCGGAATCAGCGGAAAGGTTCTTTTTCAAAGCATCCAAGGGGTTATTCCCGGAATCACTGCTGTCCCCGCCGCTCTCTCCGCTTTTTTCCTGCTTTATAGCATTCTGCGCCATCTTTAAGTCTTCACAGGCGGAAAGACTGAGGGCTAAGGCAATTGCGCCAAGTCCTAAAACGATTTTTTTCATACATTTTCTCCTCATCAAAAAAATTCTGCATCTTTCTTTATTTTAAGAAAAGATACAGAACTAATTATACAAAAATTTAAATTTTTTACAAGAAACAGAAAGAATTT
>CAUUJL010000070.1:0-11083 GCA_963545375.1 uncultured Oribacterium sp. | reverse complement strand
ACTACGAAATCCCCCATTTCCGAACAGGACAAAAGCTTTTCTCCTTCTTTTCCGGAGAAGATATCCTTGGTTCTGCCCCCCAGCGCCAAGACCTTTTCCACTGCATTTTCTACTCTGGCCGCCGCTTTCTTCTCTCCCAAGGAAAGCTCTAAAAGCATGGCTGCGGATAGAATGGCGGCTAATGGATTGGCGATATTTTGTCCGGCAATATCCGGAGCGGAGCCGCCGCTGGGCTCGTAAAGCCCAAAGGCATTTTCCCCTAAGGAAGCGGAGGGAAGCATTCCCAAAGAGCCGGCAATCTCCGCCATCTCATCGGAAAGAATGTCTCCGAACATGTTTTCGGTAACAATCACGGAAAAGTTTCTCGGATTTCGCACCAGTTCCATAGCGGTGGAATCCACTAAGGCATGACGAAGTTCCACCTCCTTCTCTTCCTCTCCCAGCTTAGTGAAAATTTTTCTCCAAAGTCTGGAGCTGTCCAAAACATTGGCCTTATCCACGGAGCAAAGCTTTCCGCCTCTTGCCTTTGCCAGGGAAAATGCAATACGCCCGATTCTTTCGATTTCATGGGCCCGATAAATCAGCTCGTCTCTGGCTACTTCTTCTCCATTTTCCTCGGTAATGGAGCGCTTTCCGAAGTACAAGCCCCCGGTAAGCTCTCGAATCATCATAATGTCAAAGCCCTCTCCGATGATTTCTTCCTTCAAAGGGCAGGCATCCCGAAGCTCCTTATAAAGCTTGGCAGGACGAAGGTTACAAAAAAGGCCCAGCTGCTTTCGAAGAGAAAGAAGGCCCGCTTCAGGCCGCTTTTCCACCGGCAAAGAATACCAGGGGGAAACGCCTACCTTTCCCCCAATGCTTCCCATCAGCACTGCCTGGGAAGCTTTGCAGGTCTTTAAAGTATCCTCCGGCAGAGGCTCTCCGTACAAATCAATGGCTGCGCCGCCAAAGGCTTTTTCCGTGAACTTAAGGCTAAAGCCCTCCAGCTCCGCTACCTTTTCCAATACCTTTCTGGCCTCTCTTACAATCTCCGGTCCGATTCCGTCACCCGGCAACGCACAAATGGAATACTGCATTTTCGCTCCTTTCTCTTCTAACACATTTTCACTGTTGAATGCATGCTCTTCTAAGAAACAAGGCTCTCCGGCTGTTATATACTTGCTCTCCTAAGATGCGAGACTCAATAGCCATTAAATCTTGCATTATATTCTCCTCTATTCTACTGTAAATTTCTTTTTTAACATATATGAATTTGCTATACTAGAAATAACGTGCTGTTTCAGGCTTACAAACAGCTTGTGTTGTGAAAGCAGCTTCATAACGATGCATTATAAAAATGTTTCAAAGATGCTTTATGGATATAGGGCTATAGCTTTAGAAAGAGGAATTTATGGATAGATCACAGCTTACAGGAGAATTTAAACTGCATTCGGATTATGCCCCCATGGGGGATCAGCCTGCTGCCATTGAAAAACTGGTGAAGGGCTTGCAGGAGGGAAACCAGTTTGAAACCCTGTTAGGCGTCACCGGCTCCGGAAAAACCTTTACCATGGCCAATGTGATTCAGCAAATCCAAAAGCCCACTCTCATCATTTCCCATAACAAGACTCTGGCGGCACAGCTTTACTCCGAGATGAAGGAATTTTTCCCGGAAAATGCGGTGGAATACTTTGTTTCCTACTACGATTACTACCAGCCGGAGGCCTATGTTCCCAGTACCGACACCTATATCGAAAAGGACTCGGACATCAACGAAGAAATCGATAAGCTTCGAAACTCCGCCATGGCAGCCCTTTCCGAGCGAAAGGACGTGGTGGTGGTGGCTTCCGTTTCCTGCATTTACGGCTTGGGAGCCCCCACGGAATATTTAAACATGGCCATTTCCCTCCGTCCCGGACAAATGCGTGATAGAGATGAATTGATCAAAAACCTGGTGGAAATCCAGTACAACCGAAACGATATGGATTTTCGCCGGGGAACCTTTCGGGTAAAGGGGGACATTGTAGACATTTTCCCCGCGTCCGAAGGAGAGCAGGCCTATCGTATCCAGTTTTTCGGAGACGAAATCGAGGAAATTCAGCTGATTGATGCCCTCACCGGAAAGGGCAAGGCAAAGCTTGAGCACTGCATGGTGTTCCCTGCCACTCCCTACGTTATTCCTATGGAGAAAATGAAGATTGCCTGCAAAAACATTTTGGAAGAGCTGGACGAGCGGGTGGCCTATTTTAAAAGTGAAGAAAAGCTTTTGGAGGCCCAGCGTATTTCCGAACGAACCAACTTTGATGTGGAAATGATCCGGGAAACCGGAGTTTGCTCCGGTATTGAAAACTACACCAGACACTTGAATTTCGCCCAGCCCGGAGAACCTCCCTACACCCTAATGGACTACTTTCCGGAGGATTACCTGATTATCGTGGACGAGAGCCATATCAGTCTGCCCCAGATTCGCGGGATGTATAACGGAAACCTATCCCGAAAAACCACTCTGGTGGACTTCGGCTTCCGTCTTCCCTCAGCCCTGGATAACAGGCCTTTAAACTTCAGCGAATTTGAAGGAAAAATCAACCAAATGCTCTTCGTTTCCGCAACTCCCGGAGAATATGAAGCGGAGCATGAAATCCTAAGGGCAGAACAGATTATCCGTCCTACAGGACTCTTGGATCCGGAAATCGTGGTGCGCCCCACCAAGGGACAGATTGACGACTTGCTTTCCGAAATCCATAAGGAGACTGACAAGGGCAATAAGATTCTGGTCACTACCCTTACCAAGAAAATGGCGGAGGATCTTACCAAATATTTGCAGGAAGCAAAGGTTCGGGTAAAGTATCTCCATTCCGATATTGATACGCTGGAAAGAGCCGCCATTATCCGGGATATGCGTTTGGATAAGTTTGATGTTTTGGTGGGTATTAACCTGCTTCGAGAAGGACTGGATATTCCGGAGATTACGCTGGTAGCCATTTTGGATGCGGATAAGGAAGGCTTCCTTCGTTCCGAAACCTCTTTGATCCAGACCGTTGGTCGCGCCGCCCGAAATTCCGAAGGTCACGTTATCATGTATGCGGATACCATCACCGACTCCATGAGGCGTACCATTGACGAAACCAGGAGAAGACGTTCGATTCAGGAAGAATACAACAAAGCCCACGGCATCACCCCCACCACCATTAAGAAGGCGGTTCGAGATTTAATTGCCATTTCCAAGGTACTTCGGGATGATGAGAAGGGCTTCCAAAAGGATGTGGAATCCATGTCCAGGGCGGAGATTGAGAAGATGATTCGAGAGTTTAGTAAGAAAATGCGGGCAGCCGCTGCAGAGTTAAACTTCGAAGATGCCGCCCTGTATCGAGATAAGATTCAAGAACTTCGAGACAGCTTAGAGAAAAACGGATAAGATAGATTCATAGGCAAATAGGTCTGAAATCAGAGTATACTCTCTCCCATTTCAGACCTATTTTTTATAAAGACTATGATTCAGACTATGATTCATATCAAACTATTATAATTTTGAGAACTATAGCTTTGGATTGCCTAATCCTTTGACCGCTTCCTTTAATTTCTATCTTTAATAGCCACAGTAGTTTTTTCCAAAATCTGATTACAATACTCGTAATGTCTCCGATAATACTCGGTGTACATAATGTCTACCAGGAAGAGCTGACTGATTTCTGCGGAGGTGGAGCCTTTCTGCAAGGAACCCACATTGGCTCCGGAAAGCAATAAAATATCCGTATATTCCGTAAGCTCCGACTTCTGGAAACGGGTGATGGAAACCACGGTTGCTCCGGACTCCTTCGCCAGCTTTGCAATCTCCACAATATCTCTGGTAGCACCGGAATAGGAGAAAATCACGGCCACATCTCCTCTTTCCATAGTAGCGGCACTCATCAGCTGCTGACTTACCATCTCTGAACAATAAACCTTCGGCTCAATACGATGGAACTTATTCATCGCCTTCATCGCAGTCAGCATGGACGCCCCAACACCGAAGAACAGAATTCGTTTTGCCTTGGAAAGAGCATTCATAGCCTCCGTAACCTTGTTAAAGTCCAAGAGAGAATGAGTCTCCTTAATGGAATCAATGGTTTCCTCCAAAACTTTTCCGGCAAGCTCCGCAATGTTGTCATCCTGTAAGGAAACATTGCCCCCTTCTCCCTCCTTGCTTTCCTTTCCATTGCCACGCATGGACAGAGAAAGAGTCATCTTAAATTCCTGGTAGCCTTTCACATTCATGGTTTTACAAAAACGGAAAACCGAGGTATCCCCCACCTTACAGGTTTCCGCCAAATCAGAAATAGACATAAACAGAACCTGATCGGGATTTTGTAAAATATAGTCCGCTACCTTCTTCTCTGCCTTGGTAAATTGGTTGTAAGCAGAGCGTATTTTCGTCAAAAAATCTTCCTGCATAGACTCACCCCTTCTGAAATTGTACAATATGATTATTATAGCAAATGGGAAATTTTTTTCAAGAATCAGCGTGTAAATGAATAGAAATTTTTTCTTTTTCTTTTATCGATGCCATTTAAAATTTTTATGCTATCAGGAAGCTGATAAAATGTATTTCCACTACTTTGCCGTGCTAATGTAGTTTGAAGTCTCTCTGCTATTGGAGATTGAAGTTGAACTTAGCTATTGAAGATACTTTGCAGGACAGCGAACTTTCTCCGCTATTGTAATCCTACAGCAGGACAGTGAAGTTTCTCCGCTATTCCCTTGAATTTTTTATCGGAATGTTCTATACTTTTGAAGTTATCACCTTTGTTATAGACTGATTTCAGCTCTGTAGCTTTGGCTAATAATTGCCCCCGTAGCTTAATGGATAGAGCGCTGGCCTCCGACGCCAGTAGTGGCGGTTCGAGTCCGTTCGGGAGCATAAGAAAAAGGGGCTGTAAAAATCAAAAAATTTTTTGTTTTTTTACAGCTCCTTTTTTGTACCTTTAATTGAACCTTTAATTGTTGTAATATACAACACATTTCCTATTCTCTTATAAACGGAGGTATGTTTTATGGCTATCATGAAAACAGCTAGTGAAAATGTAAGAACAGAGGCAAAGTCCATCCCCATTCAAGAAGAAATGTCGAATGATGCCTTCCATGCCATGATGACTACAGGCTATTCTCAAGCATTAAAGGATGATTCACAACCCATGGATGAAGTATTTAAAGAGCTGGAAGAGGGCTTATAGAGCGTGCCCCAATTCAGACCTATATTGCATAGAAAATTTTTTTGATTTTCACAACGCCCTTTTATTTTCTTCCAAAAATCAAGTAAATCCATAACAGCAAGGCCACCGGCATCAAGATTAGGAATCTTGGCTTTCTGGTCTTATGCCTGCAAAGATACATTCCCAGAATTCCTCCTAAGGCGCCACCCAAGAAGGCCTGTCCCAATAAGACTTTTTCCGGTACTCTCCATCCCCTTTGTATGGCCTGCCACTTGTCATAGGCAAAGCTTAGAAAACAAAGAATATTGATGCCTAAAAGATAGAGCAATAAGCCCTTCCCCCCAAGCTCCAAAATTGATTGCAGCATATCTTTTTCCATATTTTTCCCCTCTACAAACTCCATACTTTACGCTAGATACTAAAAAAGAACTGTAAAAATCAAAAGCTATAAGATGCTTTCTTAGCAATATAGGCCTGAATTCGGGGTAGTCTGAGCCCGTCGTTACTTGCGAAAAACAAGTAAAACGCAGTTTTTCGCTTAGTATCCGATACGAGGCGAAGCTAGCGAGAGCGTGCCCCGGTTCAGACCTATATTGCGTAGAAAGATATTTTGATTTCTACAATTCTTTTATATTTTCAATTCTTTATCTTCCAGGGAAACGGAAGTTTGGAATAAGCTGGTCCCAAGAATCGATGCCGATAATGGCTCTGGCAAAGTCTGCCGTTCCTTCTGTTGCGCTGGCGTCATCAATGTACTTAAAGACGCTGTGTGCCTTCTTATGTACCAACTGATGGTTCACGATGCTGGAAAGTCCGAAAGCCAGTCCGTGCTTTACCTCATCTTCGGAATCCTCCTGACGGCTCATCAGATAAGCGGAAATATAAGGATTGTTATCTACAATATAGTAGGAATAGGCTACTGCTGCTGCCTGCTCATCCGACTTATCCTGTCCCTTTTGAATACTGGTGAAACCTTCCTCGGTAAGGAAAATCTTTCGAACCTCTCCCTTCTTGTTCTTCATGCTGTCTAACTGCATAAAGTCGGTAATCACATGAAGATTCTTAAAGTTGATAATAGGAGAATCAATCGTATCGTTAACCTTTCCGGTCTTATCATCATCCCAGAATGCCGGTGAGGAAATGGGATAAGGATAGGGGTGCAAAGCTAAACCGAAGTCCATATGTCCTTCCAGATTGTCAAAATGGTGGAAGGCCAAGACTACATCTTTTCCCTTATATTTTCCCACAGGAGCCGCCTCAGGGAACATGTTCCAGTAATGATCCAAAGAGAACATAATGTTGTCGTTTGCGGAAACGGACTTCATCGCGGTATAAAATACACGGAAGGCACGCTGGAATTTCTTGGTATAAGTGGAAACATCATAGTCTCCCTCATAGTTCCAGTACTGGTTGTTAATCTCATTTCCCACTACCCAGTTGGTAATCTTACCGTGACCGTTCTGGCCGTTATAACGCTTTGCCAAGAAGGAAGCCATCGCCTTAACCGCTCTAAAGCCCTGCTCGGACTCTACGTTAAAGCCATAGTAAACCGCCTGCTCCTTGGGAAGCTCCTTAACGCCGATAGGATTCAGCTCAGGTACGGTATTATTCCATGCGTTCAGCAAAATGGCGGTAACCGCTACTCCGGAATCACTAAGACGCTTTACCTCTCCATCCAACTGATCAATCAGCTCTTTGTTGATCTGGAAGGTCTTTCCCTCGTAGGAATAGGAAATTCCCTGCCCGAAGAAGCGCTGGGTAGGAATATCCACACCCGCATGCTTAATGTTCAGGCTCAAAGCATCGTCTAAGATATTGGGGTCTACACGAAGTCCCTTCTTTCCCGGATTTAATGCAGGACTTTGGTTCTCCGCTACCACCTCGGGATTCTCAATATATCTTCTATCCGCAATCATTTCATAACGGCTTCCCACCTTTACCGCCGGCACAAAGGCACTGTAAAGACGAAGCTCTCCGGGACCTGCGTATAAGGGGAAGTTAAACTTCTGGTTTTCCCCAAGGCTTCCCTTGGCAATAAAATCGGTACGACCGCCAAGGTCTGTCTGATAAGGCTTGATTTCGAAAATGTAAACCGATCCGTCGGTACCGCTACTATCTCCTGTTGCATCCATTTGCAACTGAATCTCCTGCCTATTGTCCGTAATCTCCACGTCCTTTACCTTCGCCGAAAGATTATAAGCGAAAGCTCCCGTGGAAAAAAGCGCCGTAAATGCCATGCTTAACATAAACATGGCTACATTCTTTGTTTTTCCTTGTAAAGCCATTTTCCTCTCCTTGAACTGACATACTTGCTTTGTGCTTTGTTGCTTTTTGCGTTGCTGCTTTTTTGCTTCGTTGCTTTTTGCGTTGCTTTGCTGCTTTGCTGCTTTGCTGCTTCATTGCTTTTACTTTATTGCATTGCACAGTTGCAAATATATTTGACTATCTTCTGGCTTATTCTTTAAGAATTAAAGCCTTTGACCTGTCCAACTATACTCAGTTCTTTACAAAAAAGCCATAGAAAATTTCTTACAAGTTCTTACATTACAGCTTCGCTTTAGGAGGAAAGCTTCATATCTCCCTCTTTGATCCACTTCATTTTCCGACAAAAAGCAGAGCCAAGCAAAGAAAAAATTGCCGGAAGAATAAAGCACAAAAGCAATAGAGAAAGCCAGTCGGTAGCCGTTACCGCCGTTTTACTCCCCTCTTCTATGCCCTTCAGCCAGCCGGTGTAAACGCCGATAGGTCCAACCAAACCGCAGGTTCCCATACCGGAGGCAACCGCAGGACCGTTATTTTCAAAATGGAAGAGACAGGTTGCCAGTGGTCCTGTAATCATAGAGGCAACGGTGGCCGGAATCCAAATCCGGGGATTTTTCACAATATTTCCCATTTGCAGCATGGAAGTACCCAGTCCCTGTGAAACCAGACCGGAAACACCATTTTCCTTAAAAGAAATGACGGCAAAGCCCACCATCTGGGCACAACAGCCTGCCACTGCAGCACCTCCTGCAAGTCCGGTAAGTCCAAGAGCCGCACAAATCGCCGCGGAGGAAATGGGGAGTGTCAAAGCAATACCAACCAAGGCGGATACCAAAATGCCCATAAAGAAAGGCTGTAGCTCTGTCGCCCACATTATCAGGCTTCCCACCTGAATCGCCGCCTTTCCGATTACCGGTGCTAAGACTGCCGAAAAAAGCATTCCTGAGCCAATGGTCACAAGAGGCGTCACCAAAATATCAACCTTTGTTTCCTTGGAAACCGCTTTTCCGATTTCCGTGGAAAGGATAGCCACAAAAAGTACCGCCAAGGGTCCTCCTGCACCCCCTAGAGCATTGGAAGCAAAGCCCACGGTTATCAGAGAGAAAAGCACCAGAGGAGGCGCCTGCAAAGCATAGGCAATAGCCGTTGCCATTGCCGGCCCGCTCATAGCGGAAGCCATTGCCCCTACGGTATAATCCACACCGCCAATAGTAGCAACCACCCTGGTTAATGCGGATATCCCCAGCCTCTGCCCTAAGGTGTTTAATATTGTTCCGATTAAGAGGGAACAAAACAAGCCCTGAGCCATAGCGGATAAGGCATCAATACCATAGCGCTTCAGGGAAATCTCAATGTTCTTCCTTTGTAAAAAAGCCTTCATTCTCGTTCTCCTAATCTCTTATAAAGCAATGCATTTCAATACTTCTGCCTATCGTAAGAGCTAAAAGTAGTGGGGAGCATTTCCATCCTGTCCTTTCCGGTAACTCCATTACATTCTTTATAAAAACTGTATACAAAATGTCCCAATGATTATAGCAAAACTTTCTGCTTATTTGTATAAAAATATTTAGTTTTTCGTATAAGTTATTTTATTCCGGCTTTTTATGGCGCTATTATAGAGTTCCTATGGAAAAAAGAGGCAGTTTAAACCGCCTCTGAACACTTTATCTCTTCTTCTTAACTTACCACTTCCGAAAGAATCTCTCCAATCTTTCCATAGAGCACCAAGTCGCACTCCGTATCCAGTCGTCCCTCCTCTTTATTGATAAGAACCAGCTTATGGTTTCCATGATGAGGAAAATACCGAATCAAGCCGGCTGCAGGATACACCGTTAGGGATGTCCCTCCGATAATCAGTAAATCCGCATTTTGAATATGAGCGATACTCTCTGAAAGAATGCCTTCATCCAAACCTTCCTGATACAAAACCACATCCGGACGTATCATGCTACGACAATGAGGACACAAAGGAATAGATGTCGAAAAGTCAATTTCATCTTCCGGAATCCGATGATGATGCTTCACACAATAGTAGCGATGAATACTGCCATGTAGCTCATAAACCGCCTTGGAACCTGCCATTTGATGCAAACCGTCAATATTTTGAGTGATGATTGCCTTTAGCTTCCCCTGCTCTTCCAATTTTTGTAAAGCATAATGAGCAGGATTCGGCAGAATTCCCGGGACCAAGAGCTTTTCCTTATAAAACTGATAAAACTCCTTAGGTCGCGCCATAAAGAAATCATGAGACAAGATTTCCTCCGGCGGAAAGGCATATTTTTGATGATATAAGCCATCCACAGAACGGAAATCCGGAAGACCGCTTTCTGTAGATACGCCCGCACCGCCAAAAAACACGATATAGTTCGCTTTTTGAATTAAGTCCTTTAATTCAGCTAATTTCTCTTTCGTATCCAAAGTTGCTCCTTTATCTTATAGTCCATTCTTTTATCATGATATCCAATAGCTTAAAGCCCGAACTCTTTCAAAAGCTTTTCCCGATATTCTTCATCAAAAGAAACTCTCTTAAGATCATCCATCCGTCCTGCATTCAGTAAATGACCTACTAAAAGAGCAAGACGATTTTGACCCTTCTCCAAGCCCTTTTCAAGGCCTTGTTGCAAACCTTGTTCTAGGCCTTGTTCTAATCCCTGTTGTATTCCCTGGGCTAAACCTTTTTCTATACCTTCTTCTACTGCTTTTTTTCTATACTTTTCTAATAAGACATTCATCTTCTTTTCTCCTTCCCTATCTAATTTACCCTCCTTTAATGAGGCAACTCTATGAGACAAAACTTCAGATTGAATTTCTTTAGGATTGGCTTCTTTAAAGTCTTTAGCCAGCTTTCCTAATGCATTGTCATCCTGCCTTGCCGTATTGAAATAAAGGATATGGGAACCATCTTTAAACAAATTGCCGGATTTCCTGATAACACGTTCAATTTGATATAACTGTTCTCCCTCTCCCAATACATCTTTATCTGTAATAAATATAACATAGCTTTCCGGCAATTTGGAAAACTTTTCTCCCTTCTTTAGAGTATTCGTGTCCATAAGTGCGGCATGATAACGAGCCCTTTTAGGAATGGCTCCGGCAGATGAATTCTGTACTTCAATATTATAAAGCAAGCCTTTTTCATCGGTGCAAAGGCAATCCAAGACTAAAGCTCTTCCATGCAGATTTGGCAACCTCTTTTGAAGTCTTTGTTCCTTTAACTTTAAAGAAGACTTGTCCAAAATCGTTTGCAGAATATACTCCGTACAAGCTTGCTCTTCCAGAACTACTTGCATAAAGAGATCATCCATCAAAGTAAGAGATGCAATGATTTTTTTCTTTTCCAGAGCATCCATCTTTCTTCTTGTTCTCTTAGAATTAGCTTTTAAACGACCGGATTTTTTAGCATTAGCATTAGTAGAATTTGTTTTTTTCATAAGTCACCTACAGAAAATTAAAATAACAGAAATAAATAATGAGAAAATTTAGATTTTTTGAATAGAAAAATTGAAAAAAGGATATAGAGAATCTAGCTTAGATTAAGATTTAGAATGTTTGAAGGCACTTAAATTCTTTCGCTTACTATCTTACTACCAGATTGATTAATCTCCTATACTCCACATTCGGATAATATCCGTATATTGATAATATAAAAGGAT
>CAUUJL010000069.1:0-11107 GCA_963545375.1 uncultured Oribacterium sp. | reverse complement strand
ATCATATTGTTTTACAAGGAAATATGGTCACGGATGGGCAGATTATCTATTGATTATGCCCTTTTACCCTAAGCTGTATGAGAGCCTTAAAATGTTCAGGGAAATTGATATTTTTTAAGCTTGACAATATCTTAAAATTGAGTAAAATAATCTTGTTTAATTAGACCAAATTGGGAGATCGATATGAGCTTTTTTAGCAATTTAATGAAGAAAATGAATTTGGATCGTGAAGACGAGTACGATGACTTGGATCAGGATTATGATTTTGAGGACGAGTACGAGGAAGAAGAGGAAGCAGCACCAAAGAGAAGCTCTTTCTTTGCCAGAAGAGAAGAGGAAGCGTCCGCTGAACCGAAGATTCGATTGTTTGGTAAGTCCAAAGAAAAGGCAGAGCCTAAATCAGCCAGCATGCAGGTTGTCATGATGAAGCCCAGCTCTTTGGGAGATGCAATCAACGTCAGTGATTATCTTTTGGATGGCACCTCTGTTTTATTGAATATGGAAGGCCTTCATACTGAAATTGCTCAGCGAATTATTGATATTGTTTCCGGAACAGTGTATGCCATTGGCGGAGATATCAAGAAGATTTCCACTTATATTTTCATCGCTGGCCCAGAGGATGTGGAATTATCCGGTGACTTTGCAGGAAGTGTATTCTCCTCTAATGCGGAGTATAACGGCATTCATCTGAATATGTAATCTCGTTTATTAAGGCATATCCTATGGGGTATGCCTTTTTTTGTCTTTCCGAGATTTCTGTCAAGCTCGGAAAGCTTTATTATTCTTATTTGTCTTTAAGTAATAGATTAAGGGGAAGAATTGGCATGAGAAAGTTAGACATTTATCAGGAAGATTCATTAATCTACAGTATTTTTTTAGAAACGGATTTTTCGGCATTACCGGAGCGTTTAAACTCTGTATCTTCTAAAAAGAAAAAAGCGCTGATCGTAACCGACGACCAGGTTGCTAAGCTTTTTTTAGAGGATTTAAAAAATACCATACAGGACTCTTTTTCCGCTATAAGCGTATGTATACTTCCTGCAGGAGAAGAGTATAAAGATTTAGAGCATATTCAAAAAATCTACCAGGCTGCTTTGGATATGGAATTGGAAAGAAAAGACATGATGATTGCCCTGGGTGGCGGCGTTGTGGGAGATATGACCGGCTTTGCCTCTGCAAGCTATCTTCGGGGAATTGATTTTATTCAGATTCCTACCACGCTTTTAGCTCAGGTGGATTCTTCCATCGGCGGAAAAACCGGAGTGGATTTTTATCATTATAAGAATTTAATCGGTGCCTTTCATATGCCTAAGCTGGTGTATTCCTCCATGCATTGCCTTTTATCTTTACCGAAGGTACAGTATGCCTCCGGTATGGGCGAAATTATCAAGCACGCTTTAATTCATAACGAAAAATATCTACCTTATCTCCTGGAGCATAAAGAAGCTTTGCAGGAGAGAAATCCTGAAATTCTCTTGGAGACGATTTATCAAAGTAATCGTATTAAGAAATATTTTGTGGAAAAAGATCCCTATGAGCATGGAGACAGAAAATTTTTAAACTTCGGTCACAGCTTAGGACATGCCATCGAAAAGGTTGCGGATTTTTCCTATAGCCATGGACAATGCGTTGCCTTCGGAAGCCTGATGGCGCTATCCCTTTGTAAAAATATTGCCAAAGAAGATATTTTAAAGGTGCAGGAGCTGATGGAAGATATGGGATTGGAAACCCGTTGCAAGGCTTTAAAGTATGAAGATATTTTTGAAGCCTTATCCAAGGATAAAAAACAAAAAAATCAGCATCTCCAATTTGTTTTGCTCCATCATCTTTGCAGTCCTTATATTGAAGAGGACATCAGTAAAGAACGCATTGAAGCGGTATTGAAGCAGTATATGAGAAGTGAGGAAGTATGAGTAAAAAAGGAATATCATGGATTGTTTTCTTCCTGTGCAGTGCCCTGTTGATTTTTCTGGATCAGTGGACCAAGGCATTGGCAGTGGAATATTTAAGGAGCGGAAAAGAAATACAACTGATTCCCAATATTCTCTCCTTACTCTATGTGGAAAATGCCGGAGCAGCCTTCGGTATCCTACACGGACAACAAATCATTTTCCTGCTCATTACGATCTTTGTGCTGGCGGGAGTCCTGATTATTTTTCACAAAACGCCGATAAAGAAAAGGTATCTGCCTTTTCTTTTTTCCCTTCTCTTGGTTTTTTCCGGAGCTATTGGGAATTGTATCGATCGGCAAAGACAGTCCTATGTAGTGGATTTTATATATTTTCGTCCCATTGATTTTCCCGTCTTCAATCTTGCAGACATCTATGTTACCGGGGCTTGCTTTTTCCTTCTGTTTCTATTCTTCTTTTACTATAAAGAAGAGGAATTTGCCTTCTTAAAGGAGAAGAAATGATTTGGGAAGTAGCAAAGGAAGAAGAAGGACAACGTCTGGATAAATATTTGTCTGAACAGAAAGATCATGATTTCAGTCGTTCCTATCTGGGAAAATGTATTCAGGAGGGCTGTGTTTCTGTCAACGGAGAAAAAGCCAAGGCTTCCCTAAAGGTGAAGGCGGGAGACCGTATAGACTTTGCTATTCCTGAACAAAAGGATCCGGAGGTCCTTCCGGAATCCATTCCTTTGGATATCGTTTACGAAGACGATGATCTTTTGGTGGTTAATAAAGAAAGAGGAATGGTGGTCCATCCAGCAGCGGGACATTACAGCGGTACATTGGTGAATGCCGTATTAGCCCATGCAGGAGCTTCTCTTTCCTCCATTAATGGAGTGAATCGTCCCGGAATCGTCCATCGTATTGATAAGGATACCACAGGTCTTCTTTTAATCTGTAAAAATGACTTAAGCCATCAAAGTCTTGCGAAGCAATTAGAAGAGCATAGTATCACAAGACGCTATCATGCCTTGGTTTTTGGAAAAATCAAAGAGGAAGAAGGCACCATATCCGCGCCTATAGGTCGGGATGAAAAAGATAGAAAAAAACAAGCCATATCCTACAAGCACGGTAAGGAGGCGGTAACCCATTATAAGGTTTTGGAACGATTTTCCGACTCCACTCTGGTGGAGTGCCGTTTGGAAACAGGTCGTACCCATCAGATCCGTGTGCACATGAAGAGCATTGGCCACCCCCTTCTGGGCGATCCGGTATACGGACTGAAAAACAGAAAGGATGGGATTTCCGGACAGGCCTTACATGCCATGATACTGGGGTTCCAACATCCCAGGACCGGGGAGTATATGGAATTTTCCGCTCCCTATCCTGCGGATTTTCAAGCCTTATTGGAAAAGCTTAGAAAAAAAGGATAGTGAGAAAATGTTAAAAGAGTATTTCGAAAAAAGATAGAAGGATTTGCAAAGTTTTTGATACTTTAAAGTAGCTACGAAAAGTAGTAAGGGATAAGTATCTTTATAAGTATATTTACGAGTAAAGTAAAAACTTCAATTTAGTTAATAGAGTAGGGGAAAACACTTGTCAAAGAGTAGAAAGAAAAAAGGAAAATGGAAACCGGCTATAGAAAAAGCTAAGTTATTTTTGAAGAGCAAGAAGAAGGAAAGTTTTTTGCTCTTCTTTCTTTCTTTGTTTATGATTTTATGCCTGTCCATCGTATATGCCCAAAAAATGCATGACAGGCAAAATGCTTTAAACAAGAGTAGTGACAGCCTTCTAAAAACCAGCAGTAGTGTGACGGAAAAGGGGAAATGGACCAATACCCTCCATACGGATCGTAAGGAGGATGAATTTTTAAATCCTCGCCCCTTTATTGATCGGTACAATCTTGTGGATATCCGTCAGGACGGAAATCCCCTGGACTCTGTTGGAGGAAGAATTTATCAGGAACTGATGGAAAGGGAAAGTGCTGATCTTGCCAAGATTTATGATAGTACGGGAGACACCCCGGAGCATACCGCAAAGCTTTTGGGACTGAAGCGTTCCGCTATTCTGGGAAGATACAATCCCCAGGCATCCGGCCAATCACCGGATCAAAAAAACAGCTGGGCCATCCCTTATTTTAAAAATATCCATTATCGATATTACAACGGAGACGGAAAGGAAATTCAGGAATCCAGTAATGTAAAGGATATTTTGGCTATGGCCAGTGTGTATACCTATCAGCATAATTATCTGGATGAAGAGCGTTTTCGTGCCATTGTTAACGAGCTGTATACAAAGTCTCATTCCTATAGCTTAAGCATCGGTCCGGTCTATTATGACCAGGGCTGTATTCATAAGGATGCTAAAGAGGAAATGCTGGCGGAGGAGGCAGCCAATACCGCCGCTCCCGTAGGCGGGGAAACAAAAGCAAGCGAAGAAAGCAGGGAGGAAAGTGCTTCCGAAAAGTCCTCCGAAACAGCGACTGACAGCAAAGCAAATCAGAACACAAACACTACAAAGGAGAATAAACAGGCACAGGAAAGTAAACAAGCACAGGAAAGTAAGCAAACGCAGGAAACAAAAGCAAATCAGGAGAACAGCCAAAAGAGCTCCACCGGAGAAGGAGGAGAGAGTAGCTCCGAATCTAAAACACAGCCGGAGCAGACGGAAAAGTCTAGTGAAAATAGGGAGAACAGCGCCTCCCAAAATGCTGAACTAAGTTCCTCAAATCTGCCGAAGGAAAGTAAAGTCCCGAAGGAAACAACGGGAACAAAGGCAGAGCAGAAAGCAAACAGTATTCAAGAGCAGAAAAAGTTACCCAAAAATTATTGTCCCGGACATGTGGATTTAACCATTAAAATCACTGTAGTCGGTTTCGATGATGAAAACGGACTGAGAAATATTCAACTGGATTCTATGAAGGATTTGGAGGAACAGGACCAAAAGCCGGGAAGCCGTTGGCATGGCTGGGATGACTATACCATTGCTGCCGTAAAGCGTTTGAAGGAACAGGACTGGTTTAAAGACTACGGTCTCAGTATCTCTTCCGTTGAAAAGAAGTCTCCTCTTACGGAGGAGGAAATATCCGCGTATATGAAGGATTTGCCGGAGGATCTTAGTGAAGAAAGAAAGGCTTTAATTCATTTTGCTTTATCATCGGTTGGAAAAGTTCCCTATTTTTATGGAGGAAAAGCCGGGGTAAAGGGCTTGGAAGGAAACCACTTCGGAGCCACCATCTCTTCTTCGGACTATAAAGGAAGAAATCGAAAGGGCTTAGACTGCTCCGGCTTCGTACAATGGGCTTACTGGTCCAGTGTGGATAGGAGCTTGGATTTCGCCTCCAGCACCCAGGAATTAATCGGAAAAGGACAGAAAATCAAGCGCAGTGAATTAAAGGCGGGAGATTTGATTATTCAACCCAGCGGAGAAAGCCATGTGGTTGTCTTTATAAAATGGACCAAGGAAGGGAAAATGCTGGCAGTCCATGAAAACGGAACAGCGGGTAATATTTCCGTAGATGAAGTACAGGCAAATTATCCTTATTATCGCAGTATTTTGCCATAAAAAGCTTGACGAAGAGGGCAGTTTACTGTAAAGTAACCTAGATGCCGCCTAGCGAGGTTTAAGAAGCATGTCTCACCACAGCTAGCGAGTAAATTTTTATAGGAGGATTCCTAATGTACGCAGTAATTGTAAGTGGCGGAAAGCAGTACAAAGTCAGTGAAGGCGATGTAATCCGTGTGGAGAAGTTGGAAGTAGAAGAGGGAGCAAAGATTACTTTTGATCAGGTTCTTCTTCTCAATGACGGTTCTTTGAAGATTGGTACACCAACAGTTGCCAATGCAAAGGTTAGCGGAACTGTTCTTCAGAATGGTAAGGGTAAGAAGGTTATCGTTTACCGTTACAAGAGAAAGTCCGGTTACCACAAGAAGAATGGTCACAGACAGCTTTTTACAGAAGTAAAAATTGACAAGATTGGTTAATTTTTAGGAAAGGATAGGTATATTACATGGCTCATCATAAGGGTATGGGCTCTACCAAAAACGGTAGAGATTCCGAGTCGAAAAGACTTGGTCAAAAGAGAGCAGATGGTCAGTTCGTTAAGGCTGGAAACATTCTGTACAAGCAGAACGGAACCAGAATTCATCCAGGTCTGAATGTAGGCTTGGGAAATGATTTCACCTTATTTGCAAAGGTGGACGGAGTCGTTAAATTTGGCCGTCTAGGAAGAGATCGTAAGCAAGTATCTGTACTTCCAAAGGCATAAGGAAACATTAACCCCATGCTGGTTATCCGGCGTGGGGTTTTCCTATAGTAAAGGAAAATATTTTTGCAGGAAATCGTCCTGCTTCTTTTTAGAAAAAGGAGTATTCATGTTTGCAGATATTGCAAAAATTTATGTTAAAAGCGGAAAAGGTGGCAACGGCCATGTATCCTTTCGTAGAGAGTTGTTTGTTCCTGCAGGAGGCCCGGACGGTGGAGACGGCGGAAAGGGCGGAGACATTATTGTAGAAGTGGACAAGGGGCTGAACAGCCTGGAACCCTTCCGTCATAAAACAAAATATGCCGCAGAACCCGGACAGGAGGGAGACGGCAGAAAGATGCACGGAAAGAACGGCAAGGACCTGATCTTAAAGGTTCCGGAAGGAACGCTCTTAAAGGATGACGAGACCGGTAAGCTGATTGCGGATATGAGCGGAGAGAATCAGCGGATGGTTTTATTAAAGGGCGGTAAAGGAGGCCTGGGCAATATGCATTTTGCCACCCCTGCCATGCAGGCACCAAAGTTTGCTCAGCCGGGAGAAGAAGCCAGAGAAATTACCCTTCGTATGGAATTACGGGTAATTGCGGATGTAGGCTTGGTAGGCTATCCCAATGTAGGAAAGTCCACCTTACTTTCCATGTGCAGCAATGCCAGACCGGAAATTGCCAATTACCATTTTACTACCTTGAATCCTCACCTTGGCGTAGTGAATTTAAAGGGTGACCGAAGCTTTGTTATGGCGGATATTCCGGGGATTATCGAAGGTGCCTCCTCCGGTGTCGGACTGGGCTTTCAATTCCTTCGGCATATCCATCGTTCCAGAGTTCTGATTCATATGGTGGATGCCGCCGGAACGGAAGGCAGAAAGCCGCTGGATGATTTTTTACAGATCCAAAAAGAATGTGAAGAATATGATAAAGAAATTCTCCGTAAGCCTATGATTGTAGCCGCCAATAAGATAGAGCTGGTACAAAGCGAAGAACAGGAAGAAGACCTGGCCCTTTTGGAGAAGTATTGTACAGAGCATAAGCTCCCCTTTTTCCGTCTTTCCGCAGCTTCCAATCAGGGAATTTTACCCATATTGGAGAAAACCTGGGAGCTGTTGGAGGAAAATAAAGAGCAGGCTGTAGTCTATGAAAGCGAAGTGGATCTGGAAAATCTTGGTGCGGTAGAAATGCTGGCCATCAGCTATGATCATCCGGAAGAGGGTGTTTTTGTCGTGGAAGGCCCCAAGATGGAGAAAATGCTGGGCTATACCAACCTGGAAGCGGAAAAGGGCTTTCTTTTCTTCCAACGTTTTATGGTAGAGCAGGGAATTATTAAAGAATTAAAGAAGATGGGCTTAAAGGAAGGGGATACCATCAAGATTTACGCCCATGAATTTGAATATTATGATACGGAGGACGAGGAATGAAATCCTACATCAAAGACAGTAAAATGCGTTCCGCTTTAAAAGGAGCGGCACAGAAGATAGAACCAACCCTTTCTTTAGGAAAGAATTCCATTACTCCTGAATTTATTGAAGCGGTTAGGGAATATATGGAAAAACATGAGTTAATGAAGATTCATGTTTTAAAAAATTGTATCGATGATCTGAGAGAATTGGGAAATACCATTGCTGAACGTTCCGGAACGGAGCTGGTACAGATTATCGGTCGAATGATTGTTTTATACAAACCCGCAAAAGAAGAAAAAGACAGGAAATTCTCTCTATGAAACCCATAGCCATTTTAGGGGGAAGCTTTAATCCGGTGCATTTCGGACATTTAAAAATGGCGGAAGCCGCCATGGAAAGTACTCATTGTTCCAAGGTTCTTTTTATTCCCACCGGCACCCCCTATCATAAAGAGCAGAAGGATTTGCTTCCCTTTTCCGATAGGCTTAAGCTTTTGGAACTGGCTATTGAAAATTGCCCGGATTTTGATTGCTCTCCCATAGAAGGGGAGAGGGATGGGAATTCCTATACCATCGATACGGTAAGAGAACTTCTGCGGCAGAATCCGACGAATTCCTACAGTCTTTTAATCGGAACCGACCAGTTTTTAACCCTTCGTTCCTGGCATAAAATCAAAGAACTGGGGAAACTGGTAGATTTTTATGTTGCCAATCGAAACGGGGAGATGGAGTTCTCTACTTTCCAAAAGGAAAAGGAAGCTTTGGAGAAAGAGCTATCTTTACATTGTAAGTTATTTCCCATGCCGGCTATCGATCTTTCCAGTACGGAGATTCGGAATCTACTGAAAGAAGGAAAGTCCATCCATGGAATGCTTCCTAAGTCGGTGGAAGAGTATATTTTAAAAAAGGGATTCTACCGTTAAAGAAGGAAATCATAAAGCGGAAATCTATATCGAAAAGGATATTTATATTAAAAAGGATATTTATATTGAAAAGGATATCCATAGCATAGAGGAATCATGGAAGAAAAAGAATTTTTGCAAAAAATCGAAGAAATTCGAAAGCATTTACAGGAGCATTTAAAGAAGGAGCGCTATGAGCATTCTCTAAGTGTGGCCTTTACCAGCATCTGTCTGGCTATGGCCCACGGGGTAGATCTCCAAAAGGCGGAGCTTGCAGGACTTTGCCACGACTGTGCAAAATACATGGGAAAAAAAGAATTATTGGAGGCTTGTCAAAGAGAGCATATCCCTCTGCTTCCCGAGTATTTGGAGGCGCCCCAGGTTCTTCACGGTATTTACGGCGCCTGTTATGCCAAAAAACATTTTCAAATCGACAATGAAGAGATTCTCTCCGCCATTTACTACCATACCCTGGGAAAACCGGCGATGACCACTCTGGAAAAGATTGTTTATCTGGCTGATTATATTGAAGTAAGAAGAGGAAATCGGGAGGACTTAACTGCTATCCGGGAAATTGCCTTTCGAGATTTGGATTTGGCGGTGAAGCTCTGTTTGGAAGCAAGTATTGCCTATGTGAAAGAAAAGGGACAGCATTGTTGCTCTTTATCCCTGGATGCGTTAGCATATTATCAAGAGAAAAAGGAGGTATAAATGGAATCATTGGACTTATGTAAAAAAATTGTATCTGTTTTAGATGAGAAAAAAGGAAGTGACATCATCGTTTTGGACATTTCCGAAATCTCCGTTTTATCGGATTATTTTGTGCTGGTATCCGCAGACAACGTAAGACAGCTGGATGCCCTAAAGGATGCCCTGGAAGAAACCGTTCATTTGGATAATCGTAAAGCGGAGGGAGAGAGCAGCTCCGGTTGGATTCTTTTGGATTATAAGGACGTTATCGTGCATCTTTTTGATAAAGAAACCAGATCCTTTTATAACCTGGAAAAAATCTGGTCTGATGCCAAGAGAGTAGAATTATAAGAAAGGCTATAGCATGAAGAGTGTAAAAAGACATGAGCTAAGTAGAGAAGAGGTTTGGCACTTTGATGATTTATATGCCAATGATGAAGCATTTTTAAAGGCTTTGGCGGAATCCGAAGAGAAAGCAACAGAAATTGCTTCCTATGAGGGACGTCTCGGCAGTTCTCCGGAGATTTTATTGAAGGCTTTGAAGGAAAAAGAAGCATTGGCCTTATTGTCCAGCCACTTTTTAGCCTACAGCATGATGAAAAGCGATGTGGATACCAAAGACCAGGAAGCCTTAAGTTTAAATCAGAAAGCAATGGCGGTAGAGGTTCGAAACGGAGAGAAATTAGCCTTTTTCGATCCGGAGATTCTTTCCCTGTCTTCGGAATATCTGGATAAAGCATTTTCAGACTGTAAGGAATTGGAGAGGTATTCCGTCTATATCAAGGACGTCAGAAGATTAAAAGAGCATACTTTGGATAAGAATGCCGAGAAGCTTCTGGCATCGGCTCAGTCCATGGCCAGCGGTCCCTATCAGGCATTTTCCATGCTGCAAAATGCCGATCTTCAATTTCCTTCCGTGGAAATGAACGGGGAAGAAATCCCCGTCAGTAACGCCCGTTTTGTCCCCTTACAGACCGGCAATAACCGTCCGCTACGTAAGGCGGTATATGAAGCATTTTATAAGGTATATCAGGATCATAGAAATACCTTTGCCGCATTGTTTGACGCGCAGCTAAAGCAGCAGTATTTCTTTGCCAAGGCCAGAAACTATCCTACAGCCTTTGCTGCTTCCGTAGGGGAAGTGGATGTTTCCGAGAAGGTTTGGGATCATCTGATTTCCGCCGTTCACAAGAAGATTTCCGCCTTTCATGATTATGTTGCTCTTCGAAAGGAAATGCTTGGCTTAGAGGATCTTTCCATGTATGACGTTTACGCGCCCATGGTAAAGGACTACGAGTACCATATTGATTTTGAGGAAGCCAAGGAAGTAATTTTAAAAGGTCTAAAGCCTTTAGGAGAGGACTATCAGGAGCTTTTGAAAAAAGCTTATTCCGAGTATTGGATTGATGCCAAGGAAAATGACGGAAAGCGTGTGGGAGCATACTGCAACCCTGTATTTGGCGTTCATCCCTTTATCCTTATGAGCTATCAGGGCACCATGGATGACCTGTTTACCTTAGCCCATGAGCTGGGACATGCCATGCATTCCTATTATTCGGAGAAGGAGCAGGGCTTCCTGAATTCTCAATACAAGCTTTTTGTTGCGGAAGTAGCTTCCACCACCAACGAAGTGCTGCTGTTATACTATCTGATGGAACAGGCAAAAAACAAGGAAGAGAAGCTCTATCTTTACAACCATTTCCTGGAGAGCTTTAAGGGAACCTTCTTTAGACAAACTATGCTTTCCGAGTTTGAACGTAAAGCCGCTTCTATGTTGGAAGCAGGAGAGGCCATCACTGCAGATAGCCTGGAGAAAGTCTATCATGATTTGAATAGCTATTACTTTGGTCCGGATATGAAGATTGATGATCTGATTTCCGTAGAGTGGAGCAGAATCCCTCATTTTTACTACAACTTCTACGTATACCAGTATGCAACAAGCTTTGCCGTATCCTGTGCTATTGC
>CAUUJL010000068.1:0-11229 GCA_963545375.1 uncultured Oribacterium sp. | reverse complement strand
TAAATGAAGCGAATGATGCAGTATGGGTCTGTAAGAGGGGCAATCTGAGCCCGTCAGTACTTACTGAAAGCGAGCTAAAGCGAAGCTTGAAGTTAGTACTGTTACGAAGGCGAGGTTAGCGGGAGCGTGCCCCGATTACAGACCCATACTGCATCAGAGCGCATCATTACAAAGAATACAGTCCTTCACTACGAAGGCGAAGTTAGCGAGAGCGTGCCCCAATTACAAGCCCCATACTACATCATCGCGAAACTTCTGAATTTTTACAGTTCTTCACGCTAAAAGGCGAGCTCTGTGAGAGCCCGCCTTGAATTCAGACCTACAACTGCATGGAAAAAATAACTTTTTCTGCAGTCTTTTTTGGATTTTTAAATGTTAGATTAAGAGGTAGGAATAATCGTTGTAAACGGTATCTACCAATTCAGCCAGACGATAGAAGAGCTTTGTACTCTTATCGCCTACCTTGTAGTTCATCTTCTCGCCGCCTACGCGAACAATGGCGTTTCCGTCATTGTCAACGAATGCAAATCCGTCGTTGGTGGAGTCTTCCATTTCCTCGGCTCTGTGGAAGAGAGTGAACTTCTCCTTGTAAGGAGCGGAATCGTATGGGCAGAAGGTCTCACAGTTACCACACTCGTTACACATATAATCTACGTGGATAATCTGGTGCATCTCTACGCCGGGAACCTTAATAGCGAAGTTTGCACGGTTAGGACATACATCGCAGCAGTTCTCACAGATGTGGTCGCAGGCAAGACAACGCTTGTCAGGATTTAATCCCTTCTCCGGCTCTACAAGATTGCCCTTCTTAGCATAAATCTTCTCATCAGTTGTCTGAGAAGGACGGTCGGTTCCGATGGTCTTGTTCAGAATTGCTTCGCAGGCAAGCTTAGCATCGGCAATAGCCTTTACGATTACGGAAGCGCCGAAGGCACCGTCTCCTGCAGCGTAAACACCTGAAACGGAAGTCTCGTTCGTTTCCTTCTTTAATACGGGAAGTCCCTTCTCATTAACGGTAATACCGTTCTTCTCATAGAAAGCACCGTCTACCTTCTCACCGATGGAAGCGATTACGGTATCACAGGGAACCTCAAGCACTTCATCACTTTCCTTAACGGAACGTCTTCCGGAAGCATCCACATCGGAAAGTACCATGCGGTGGCAAAGTAACTTACCGTTCTCGTGGGTAAATGGAGCAAGGAGCTCCTGGAAGTTTACACCTTCTTCAATAGCTTCTTCCAATTCTTCCTGATCTGCAGGCATGTAGCGCTTGGTTCTTCTGTAAACCAGATAAACATTTTCTACTCCTGCATTTCTCTTAGCGGCTCTTGCAACGTCCATAGCGGTGTTTCCTGCACCGACTACAACAACGTTCTTTCCTAAGTTTAACTTGCCGTCCTGTGCCTTGAAGTCAGCAAGGAAGTGAAGGGCATTGTAAGCCTCTCCCTTTTCCAGTACAAGGGGAGCTTCCTTGTGGGCACCGATAGCAACGACTACAGCGTCAAAGTTATTTTCCTTACGGAAAGCGTCAATATCGTTCACTTCCTGTCCAAGGTGGAACTGAGCGCCGTACTGCTTAGCCAGGTTTACGTCCTTCTGAATTTCTTCAGCAGGGATACGGAATCCGGGGATAACGTTCGCTACTACACCGCCGGCTACAGCGTCCTTATCGTAAACATGCACTTCTACGCCTGCTCTTGCCAGGAAGAAAGCGGCAGAGATACCGGCAGGACCTGCTCCGATAACACCAACCTTCTTCTGAACAGCACCTTCCTTCTTTAATCCGGGAAGAACTGCATCATATCCGCCTCTTGCGGCGATTAACTTGTTGGTACGAATCTGTACGTCTGTCTCATAGTGATTTCTGGTACAAGCAGACTGACAGGTGTGGGTACAGATGTTTCCGGTCATGAAGGGAAGCGGGTTCTTGTCTAAGATAACCTCTAAAGCTTCCTGGAACTTGCCTTCATTTACCAGGCGGCCGTAGCTGGTGATATCCTGGTGGATCGGGCAACGGTCACGACAAGGCATGGTGTAGCAATCAACCAAAGGAACCTTCTTGTCGGACTTTCTGTTGGGAAGTGGCTTAACAGGCTTTACCAAGTGCTTATCGCTCTTAGCGTCTGCAATCATCTTCTCTACTAAGGAAAGCTCAACCTTTTCCCATGGCTTTGCAAGGTTCTTCTCTAAAAGCTCGGCCATCTGGATGAAACGAAGGTATCCACCGGTCTTTAAGAGGGTGGTTGCCATGGTTACAGGCCAAATGCCGGCTTCCACGATACGCTCAATGTTGAAGTAATCCGCACCGCCGGAGAAGGAGATACGAAGGCTTCCGTTAAAGTCTCTGGTGAGCATCTTTGCTACAGACATGGAAAGAGCGAAGAGGGACTTACCGGACATATACATTTCCTGAGAAGGAAGCTCGTTATTCTTCACATCTACAGGGAAGGTGTTGGTAATCTTTACACCGAAAGCTAAGTTCAAGCTCTTTGCCAATTCCTGCAAACGCTTTAACATAGGTACTGCATCGCTGTACTGTAAGTCATCCTTGAAGTGGAAGTCTGTGAAGGCGATGTAGTCGTAGCCCATCTCATCTAAGATTGCACGAGCGGTTTCATATCCTAAAAGAGTAGGGTTACACTTTACGAAGGTGTGCAAATGCTTTTCCTGAATCAGGTAAGAAGCAATCGCCTCAATCTCGGAAGGAGGACAGCCGTGAAGGGTGGAAACGGTAACGCTGTTGATGATTTCGGACTGAATAGCCTCTACATCTTCCTTGGTCACCTTCTGGAAACGGTCAAGGTTAGCCAAAAGCCATGCCTTACATTCCTTAAAGATTTCGGTGTCCTTAGCGTCCTTCATCTCATTGATGAAACGGTCTACCTTGGGAAGCTTGATTCCTTCCAGATCATATCCTACGGAAATGTTGAACTGGAAAGCGTCCGGATCACCTAAATCGTACTCCTTCGCCATAACCTTACAAGCGAACCAGCCCTTTACATACTCTGCAAAAGCCTGTGGTACTTCCAACTCTGTGGACCACTCACAGTTGTAACACTCGTCCTCTGCTGTGATACAGGGCTTTGCTACACAAGCTGCCAGCTCTCTACCGTCCATCTTCTGTACGGTCTTTAACTCGAAGAAACGAGCTCCGCCGTAGTAAGAAGCTACGATGTTCTGAGCAAGCTGGGTGTTAGGTCCTGCAGCGGGTCCAATCTGTCCTTCTAATTTTCTGCCAAAAAGAGTGTTTGGCTGAAGGTTTTTTGCCTGGTAGCATTTCTGCATACCAAAAACAGCTCCCTGTTGATGCTCTACCAAAATACGGTTCATCAATCTGTCAAAGGGAATCGGGGTCATAATATCACTCATGGAAATCTCCTTTTCGGGTAAACAGCCCTCCTGCTTAAGATCCTGCGTCTTCTCCTGATTTACAGGAGGGCTTTTCCCTGATGGGGTATTCTTGCCTGACCAAGAATGGCCCATTAATGTTGCGAACAAAGTTTCCAGAAGAAAAGGGTTCTCAGCTACCCTTTTCTTCTATAGAAAGACTTTGCTTTTTGTGAAATTCCGTTTTAACCGTTAATTTTCTTCTCTAAACGAGCTGCACCCTCGCGAATCTTGGCAAGGCATCTCTCTTCGTCGATTCCCTGAAGCTCTCTGTTCTTCATCAGAACCTTACCGTTTCCTACGGTAGTAACTACGGAACGACCGTTCATACCGAAGAGCATGTGGCCGTTTAAGTTGCCGGCATTCATCGGTGTTGGCGGGATATAGTCGGTGATGATGATATCTGCAGCCGCACCCTTCTCTAATACGCCCAGCTTCTTTTCAAAATAACGGTTAGCGATACGAGCATTGCCCTGGAAAAGCATTTCCGGAACCTCTGCCCAAGCGGCACCCGGGTCTACCAAATGATGCTTATGGAGAACATTAGCCACCTTCCAGGATTCTATCATATCATGGGTGTATCCGTCTGTACCTAATCCTGTAAGAATTCCTTTATGTACAATCTCCATGGTAGGAGGACATCCGCAGGCATTACCCATGTTGGATTCCGGGTTGTGTACTACCATGGTATTGGTATCCCGAATTAAATCCATCTCGTGAGGATTTACATAGATGCAGTGCGCAAGGAGAGTCTTCTCCCCTAATACGTCCCAGTCATAGAGTCTGTCTACGATTCTCTTGCCGTGCTCCTTTAAGCAACGGTGAAGGTCTAAGATATCCTCCGCCACGTGGATGTGGTATCCGATCTCCTTCGGCTTCTCCTTACGGCAAAGTTCCATGGTCTCATCGGAGATGGTAAAGCTTGCATGCATACCCATCATTCCCTTAATAAAGTCGTCCTTCAGGGAAAGAGCGTGTTTTGCGAAGTCAACATTTTCCTTAATAGCGGCATGTGCCTTTTCCTTACCGTCACGATCGGAAATCTCATAGCAAAGAACGGAACGCACGCCGAAGTCTCTGGCAGCCTCTTCGATGGCGAAAAGGGATCCGGAAATCTCTCCGAAGGAAGCGTGGTGATCGAAGATGGTAGTTACTCCGTTCTTGATACATTCTAAATAGGTAGCTTCTGCGGAAAGTTTGGTTAAGTCGTTGTCCAGATTCCGGTCAATAGTCCACCAAAGTCCGTCCAGAATCTCTAAGAATCCGTTAGGAGCATAACCCTTGATGGATAAGCCTCTTGCCAAAGCAGAGTAGATGTGCTCATGGGTATTGATAAAAGCCGGGTGAATCACACCACCCTTTGCATCAATAAATTCCGCGTCTGCGTATTTTTTCTTTAATGTCTCAAAATCTCCTACTTCTACAATAGTGTTGTCTGTCCAAACTACTGCGCCATTCTCGAAAAAGCTGTTCTTTTCGTCTCTGGTGAAAAGACGTCCATTTCCGATTAAAAACATAGCTCAATCCTCCTTTTCTTTCTAAGAGCCCTTGGCTCAGTGCGAAAAATTGTATACAGTTTTCCTTAAAAAAATCGCTGTAAAGCCTTGAAAATTCTAGGGAAAAACATATTTGATAGGATTTTATCATTCCCTGAAAGTAATTGCAATGGAGAACATAAAAAAATTTTTGGAAGCTAAAAAATTTTTTGAAAAAACCATTGCAAAGTAAAAAAACCGTGCTAAGATAGGGGTACATAAAAATTTTTTAGGTAGTGCATTTCGATAGATTTTGAAAGCATAAATTCCGGTAGAAAGGAGGGAAAATGACAGAGGATAGCAGCTTGGAAATGCTGGTGAGTACGGCTCACGGTATTGCCAGACAGTTCGGAAAGGATTGCGAGGTTTGTATCCATGATCTTTCCGTAAAGGATTTGGAACATACCATCATTTTCATCATCAACGGACATGTAAGCGGAAGAAAGATAGGAGACGGCGCCTCAAAGGTGGTACTGGAAACCCTGGAAGCGATAGAAAAGGGAGACATTATTGTGGACCATCTGGGCTATCGCACTACTACCCAGGACGGCAGAATCCTAAAGTCCTCTACAGTTTTCCTGAAGGACAGCACCGGAAAATACCGCTGGGTTCTGGGCATCAACTATGATGTAACCGCACTGATGAATGTGGATGCGGCATTGCAGTCCATTACCACGGTGGAGAGCCATGACAGTAACGGGGACGGACAGATTCCTTTGAACGTGAATGACCTTTTGGACAACCTGATTAATCAAAGTGTGAAGCGGATTGGAAAGCCGCCGGCTCTGATGAATAAGGAAGAAAAAATTCAAGCCATCCAGTTCTTACGGGATGCGGGAGCCTTCCTGATTACCAAGTCAGGGGACAAGGTTTCCAATTTCTACGGCATCAGCAAATTTACTTTATACAGCTATATTGACCAAAGCAAAAAGTAACAGTATAGTGGCGAAAAAAAGGAGGAATAGCCATGCAGGATTTAAAATGGAAAATTAACGAAATGCCAAAGACAGAGGACAAGAATCTTCCTCTTATGTCTATGGAAGAAGTAAAGAAGGCAAGAACCTTCCACGAGAGCTTCCCTCAGTACTCTGAGACCCCTCTTTGCAAGCTTCCCAATATGGCAAAATATCTTGGCCTGGGAAACATCTACGTGAAGGATGAGTCCTATCGTTTCGGCTTAAATGCCTTCAAGGTATTAGGCGGTTCCTACGCTATCGCTCGTTACATTGCCGAGGAAACCGGAAAGGATATTTCCGAGCTTCCCTACAATGTTTTAACCTCCGAGAAGTTAAAGGAAGAGTTCGGAACAGCAACCTTCTTCTCCGCTACCGACGGAAACCACGGAAGAGGAGTAGCTTGGGCGGCTAATAAGTTAAGACAGAACTGTGTAATCATCATGCCGAAGGGCTCTACAGAGACCCGTTTGAACCACATCAAGGCTGAGAATGCCAAGGCATGGATTTCCGATGTAAACTATGACGAGTGTGTAAGACAGGCTGCAGCTCTTGCCGAGAAGGAAGAGCACGGAATCGTAGTACAGGATACCGCTTGGGAAGGCTATGAGAAGATTCCTGCTTGGATTATGGAAGGTTATGGAACCATGGCGGATGAGGCTGCAGACCAGCTGGGAGAAAGACCCACACACGTATTCGTACAGGCCGGTGTAGGTTCTTTGGCAGGTGCTGTAGTTGGATACTTCGCTAATCGTTACAAGGAGAATCCTCCTATCATGGTTGTGGTTGAGGCTTCCGTTGCAGATTGTCTTTACAAGGGCGCTGTGGCAAATGACGGAAACATCCGTATTGTAGACGGCGACATGATTACCATCATGGCGGGACTTGCTTGTGGAGAGCCAAACATTACTTCTTGGGATATCTTAAAGAATCATGCAAAGGCATTTATCTCTGCTGAGGATATCGTTGCTGCAAGAGGAATGAGAATGTTGAACGCTCCGTTAAAGGGAGACGATCAGGTATTCTCCGGAGAGTCCGGTGCAGCAGGCTTCGGTGCATTGGCTGCCATCATGTTGCAGGATGACTTCAAGGATTTAAGAGAGAAGTTACAGCTTAACGAGAACAGTAAGGTGCTTTGCTTCAACACCGAGGGAGATACCGACCCTGAGCGTTGGAAGAACATCATCTGGGAAGCAAAAGAGAAGTAAGATAGAACTTCATTTTCAAAGAAACAAATTGTGCAACACCCTGGATAACAGGCTTATATATAACTAAGGAGGATATTAGTATGGGACAGTTAAATAAGGAAGTTTTGGAAGAGATTAAGAAGAGAGCGGAAGGCTATAAGGCTGACATGAGTGCTTTCTTGAGAGCAATCGTAAAGAATCCGGGAGAGTCCGCTGACGAAGCAAAGCACGTTGAGACTATCAAGAATGAGATGGAGAAGGTTGGCTTTGACGAGGTTAAGGTTGACCCACAGGGTAACGTAATGGGATTCATGGGATCCGGAAAGACCCTGATCTGCTTCGACGGACACATCGATACCGTAGGAATCGGAAACAGATCAAACTGGACATTTGATCCATACGACGGATACGAGGATGACACCAAGATCGGTGGAAGAGGTGTTTCCGATCAGCTCGGCGGAACCGTTTCTGCTGTATATGCTGCAAAGATCATGAAGGACATGGGACTTCTGAACGATAAGTACCGCGTAATGGTAGTAGGAACTGTACAGGAAGAGGACTGTGACGGTCTTTGCTGGCAGTACATCATCAACGAAGATAAGATTCGTCCTGAGTTCGTTGTATCTTCCGAGCCTACTGACGGTGGATTATACAGAGGACAGAGAGGACGTATGGAAATCCGCATTGACGTGAAGGGTGTTTCCTGCCACGGTTCCGCTCCTGAAAGAGGAGACAATGCAATCTACAAGATGGCTGACATTCTTTCCGACGTTCGTGCATTAAACAACAACGGAGATGCAGAGTCTACTTCTATCCGCGGATTGGTTAAGATGTTAAATCCGAAGTACAATGAGCAGTGGAAAGAGGCTCGTTTCTTAGGAAGAGGAACTGTTACCGCTTCCGAGATCTTCTTCACATCTCCTTCTCGTTGTGCAGTAGCTGACAGCTGTGCTGTATCTTTGGACAGAAGAATGACTGCCGGAGAGACTTGGGAGTCTTGTCTTGAGGAAATCAGACAGCTTCCTGCAGTAAAGAAGTACGGTGAGGATGTTGTAGTTTCTATGTACAACTATGATCGTCCTTCCTTCACAGGATGTGTATACCCAATCGAGTGCTACTTCCCAACATGGGTACTTCCTGAGGATCACAAGTTATGTAAGGCTTCCGTTGCTGCTTACAAGGATCTTTACGGTGAGAAGAGAATCGGTGAAGTGGATACAGTGGCAGAGAGAGAGCCAAGACCTCTTCTTGACAAGTGGACCTTCTCTACAAACGGTGTTTCCATCATGGGAAGAAACGGTATCCCTGTAATCGGATTCGGACCCGGAGCTGAGGCTCAGGCTCACGCACCTAACGAGATCACATGGAAGAAGGACTTGGTAACCTGTGCAGCATTCTACGCAGCTCTTCCACAGTACTACTGTGACTAAGTTTTAGAGTCTAAAGTGTAAATCAAGTACTATACTTTTCGGTAATACCGGAGTAGAGGTACAAAATAAGAATAAAGATTAAGCCATGGGGCTTTATCGGATAAACACATTTTTAAAGGAGATTAAAATGGATAAGAAGCAGCAGTTTGAAGAGTTAGTAAAGGAAATTAAGGGACTTAAGACTGACAAGATGTACTTAAACGATTTCTTCCTTACATGGGAAAAGTCTGATGATGAGTTAAAGGCAGTATGGGATGTAGCAGATGCCCTCAGAAACTTAAGAGAGAGAAACATCTCCACTAAGGTTTTTGATTCCGGTTTAGGAATTTCTTTATTCCGTGATAATTCCACCAGAACTCGTTTCTCCTTCGCTTCCGCTTGTAACCTTCTTGGATTAGAGGTTCAGGACTTGGATGAAGGAAAGTCTCAGGTTGCTCACGGTGAGACCGTTCGTGAGACCGCTAACATGATTTCTTTCATGGCTGATGTTATCGGTATCCGTGATGATATGTACATCGGTAAGGGAAATGCTTACATGCACGAAGTTGCTGATTCTGTTGAGGCAGGACACAAGGACGGCGTTTTAGAGCAGAGACCTACACTGGTTAACTTACAGTGTGATATCGACCACCCGACACAGTGTATGGCTGACGCTTTACACGTAATCCACGAGATGGGCGGAATCGAGAACTTAAAGGGTAAGAAGCTGGCTATGACTTGGGCATACTCTCCTTCTTACGGAAAGCCACTTTCCGTACCTCAGGGTGTAATCGGTCTTTTCACAAGACTTGGTATGGAAGTAGTTCTTGCTCATCCGGAAGGATATGATGTAATGAAGGACGTTGTAGACGTAGCAGAGAAGAATGCTAAGGAGTCCGGCGGATCTTTCAAGGTTACCAACGATATGAAGGAAGCATTCAAGGATGCTGATATCGTATATCCAAAGTCTTGGGCTCCATTTGCAGCTATGGAGAAGAGAACCAACCTTTACGGTGAGGGTGACACAGAGGGCATCAAGGCTCTTGAGAAGGAGCTTCTTGCACAGAACGCTCAGCACAAGGATTGGGCTTGTACAGAAGAGATGATGAAGCTGACCAAGGACGGAAAGGCTCTCTACATGCACTGCTTACCTGCTGATATCACCGGCGTATCCTGCAAGGAAGGTGAGGTTGACGCAACTGTATTCGATCGTTACAGAGACCCACTTTACAAGGAGGCTTCCTTCAAGCCATACGTTATCGCAGCTATGATCCTTCTTGAGAAGTTCAAGGATCCAGCAAAGGTATTAGAGGAGTTACAGAAGCGCGGACAGGATAGAATCTTCGAAGCATAATTTGTGCGGACAGGATGGAATCTTCGAAGCATAATTCGTGCAGACAAGATAAAATCTGAAGCATAATTCATGCAGACAGATAGAACCTTTGAAGCAAAACGAGATATCGCACACTACGCGTGCGATACTCGTTAAGAATAAACGCTTAGAGGGAGAATGATATAGCGTCCCGATTTATTCGGGGCGCTATTCTTCCCTTAAAAAGGATTTGAAAAGCCTATTTTTCCTGTTTCAGGAGTAAAAATTTTTATTGGAGAATAATTATGGGAAAGAAAATTGTTATCGCCTTAGGGGGAAATGCCCTGGGAAATAATTTGCCGGAGCAGATGGTAGCCGTAAAGACCACCGCAAAGGCTATCGTTGACCTTGTAGAAGACGGAAATGAAGTAGTAGTTGTTCACGGAAACGGTCCTCAGGTTGGTGTTATCAACAATGCTATGGGAGAGTTTGCTTCCGAGCATAAGGAAGATCCGACTCCTCTTTCCGTATGTGTAGCTATGAGCCAGGCGTACATCGGTTATGATATCCAGAATGCCTTGAGAGAGGAATTCTTGAACAGAGGAGGAAAGGTACCTCCAGTAGTAACCGTAGTAACTCAGGTTCGTGTAGATAAGGATGACCCTGCTTTCCAGAATCCAACCAAGCCAATCGGTCGTTTCATGACCAAGGAAGAGGCTGAGGCTGAGGCACAGAAGAGAGGCTGGAACATTAAGGAAGATGCAGGACGTGGATACCGTCGTGTAGTTGCTTCTCCAAAGCCAAAGGAGATTGTAGAGCTTTCCGCAATTAAGGCTATGTCCGATGCGGGAGAGCTGGTAATTTGCTGCGGTGGTGGCGGAATTCCCGTGGTTTCTGAAGGAAAGCACCTTGCCGGAGCCGCTGCGGTTATCGATAAGGACTTCGCGGCAGCCCTTTTGGCAGAGAGTTTGGAAGCAGATATGCTGATTATCTTGACTGCTGTAGAGAAGGTTGCTATCCGTTATGGTAAGCCGGATCAGGAGTGGTTAACAGACCTTTCCGTAGAAGAGGCTCAGAAGTATGCAGACCAGGGCGAGTTCGCTCCCGGATCCATGCTTCCAAAGGTACAGGCTGCTATCCAGTTCGCTTCCGCTAAGAAGGGAAATGAAGCTATGATTACCCTTTTGGAGAAGGCAAGAGAAGCATTACAGGGTAAGACCGGAACCAAGATTACCAAGAAGTAAGAAGAAGCTTTTCTTCGAAAGTCTACATTTACTGACAGTTAGGGAACTGTAAAGAATCAATATATTTTTTCTAAACAATATAGGTCTGAAACGGGGCACGCTCTCGCTAGCTTCGCCACGTATTACTAAGCGAAAAACTGCGTTTCTCTTGTTTTTCGCAAGTACCGACGGGCTCAGACTACCCCGTATTCAGACCTATATT
>CAUUJL010000067.1:0-11781 GCA_963545375.1 uncultured Oribacterium sp. | reverse complement strand
CAGCTGACAGTTACTAATAGGTCGAGGGCTTATCCAATGCGTCTGGTTTTTGTCTTGACATCTTTATTTCACTATGATAAACTCTTTCAATCGGATATTTATTTATGCCTCTATAGCTCAGTCGGTAGAGCACGCGGCTGTTAACCGCGGTGTCGTTGGTTCGAGTCCATCTGGAGGCGTTTCCCATTTCTCTTCGCTAAGACAAGAGAATGTGTGGCGAAGTAGCCAAGTGGTAAGGCGTGGGTCTGCAACACCCTGATCACCGGTTCAAATCCGGTCTTCGCCTTTCGCTCTACTATAGAGTTATGGCGCCATGGTCAAGCGGTTAAGACACCACCCTTTCACGGTGGTATCACGAGTTCGATTCTCGTTGGCGTCACGGTATCCCAAGATGTTCTTGGGATTTTTTTGTATATAAATTTATTTTGGATTTCAAATAGTTTATGTTCATATATCTATATTCATAATAATCTGATGTTATATAGAAATTTGGAGGAATTATGGAGCCCTTATCTTCTACAGAAATATTGCGTTTTTATCAGCTAAGAAATCAGGGATGCTTATCTTTGGAACCTCATGTACTTTTATTTGATGAAATTGACTCCACCAATACGGAATGTAAAAGAAGAATTCAAGAGCTTCCCTATGGAGAAGATATCTTTTCCCATATTTCGGAAGGTACCGTTTTTCTTAGCGATTATCAAACTGCCGGACGGGGTAGGATGGGCAAATCCTTTCTTTCTCCCAAGGGCTCCGGCCTGTACTTCAGTATCTTGACCAAGCCCAGGGGAGAAAACAAGAACCCATTGGTTCTAACCTGCCATGCAGCTGTTGCGGTAAAACGTGCCGTAAAGGAGGTTTTTGATATAGAGCTTTCCATTAAGTGGGTAAATGATCTGTTTTATAATGGAAAAAAGCTTGTGGGAATCTTAGCTGAAGGACAGCTTAGCGATTCTTCTTCTTTAGCCTATTGTATTATGGGTATCGGGATTAATCTTTTTCTGCCGGAATCCGGATTTCCGGAGGAGCTTTCCGGCATTGCCGGAACATTGTTTGATTATCATGAGGAAAAGAAGGAAAATATAAATCGAAATCAGTTTCTAGCTTCTATCCTGTTTCACTATTTTTCTCTCTTAGATCAGGACAAGGTGGAAGAAGAGTACAGGACGGAAAATATCTTATTAACAAAGGATATTCTCTTTACGGAGAATCATCAGGATTTTCTGGGAAGGGTAGAAGGGATTTTAGAGGACGGGGCTCTTTCCGTACGTTGCCGGGATGGCAGTACTAAGATTGTTTCCTCCGGAGAAGTGAAGCAGAAATTTCTGTAATCTATTTCGCACCGGTTTTGCTTTCCATGCACATGAATATAGCTTTCCATACATTTTAAATTAGTTTTCTTTGTAATAAGTTTAAGCTAGGGCTTAGTTCCTCATAGATTGTTCTGCATTTTCATGTTAAAATATGCAAGATTCTAAGGAAAAATGTTTTTGCAAAGGGGTTATAGATTAGGTATGAAGGATCATAGAAAGAAAAGAAGAAGTGAGCAGCATGTGGAGGAGGAAGCCAATTTTATCGGGGATATTCTGAAGCTGCTCTTCGCCTTATCCCTGGCCATTGTGGCTATCGTGGTTTGCTTTTTGTTTTTCAAGAATATTGCAGGCTTTTCTTTACCGAATTTAAAGGCGACAGAAGCTGCCTCAGAGAGCAGTAAGGAAGCGGTTGTGATTACGGAAGCCACCAAAGAGAGCAAGAAGAAAGAAACGGAAGTAAGGACAGAAAAGACTACGGAAGAAAGCTCGGAGGAAGAAACATCGACCAAATCCGAGGAAAGCAATAAGGAGAGTAGCAAGGAATCTACGAAGGAATCCGGAAAAGATTCCGCCTCCAAAGAGGAAAGCAGTTCCTCCGGTAAGGGCAACAAGGAAAGTATCGGGGAATCTCCCACCCTGGAGAGTCAAAGCGGTAAAAAGAGCAGTACGGCAGCAACGAAGGAATCTACGGCCGGTCAGAAAAGCAGTAAGAGTCATAGCTCTGATGATGCGGTAGTGGGAGAAGGCCCCAAGTCTGCGGATGATAGCGGAGAGAATCAGGGCCCGGGCCAGCCTTAGGAGAATGAGGAGCAATGATATACTATATCTGCGGAAAATCCGCTGTAGGAAAGGATAGCATTTTCCAAGAGCTGGTGAAAAGAAGCGACTTAAAAAGGATTATTCCTTATACCACCAGGCCTATGCGGCCCATGGAAAAGGAGGGGGAGGAATATCATTTTCTTTTGGAAGAGGAGTTTTTAAAGCTTCTTTCAGAGGGGAAAATGATGGAAAGCCGCAGCTACGATACTGCCTTTGGACTTTGGTATTACGGTACGGCTTATGAGGAAGGTTTTCGGGAGAGAGGCAAGGGCTTTCTCTGCATCGGAACCTTGGAAAGCTACAACAGTATTAAAGATTATCTGGGGCAGGAATTTATTCAGCCTGTTTATATTGAGCTGGAGGATGAGCTTCGCCTAAGTCGAGCCAAGGCTCGGGAGCAGGGGAATGATCCCAAGGCTCTGGAGGAGCTGGAAAGACGTTTTCAGGCGGATAATAAGGATTTTTCGGAGGAAAAGCTTCGGGAAGCCGGCATTAAGAAACGCTATCACAATCTTGATTTTGACAAATGTGTGGAAGAGATTCTGGCGGATATAAAATCGGGGACGGAAAGAGGGCTGTAGCGAGTCATCCGATTGTGATAAGAAGAGAACAGGAAGAGGAAAAGGCAAGGAATGAAGGGGATTTCCATACCGGATCATCGAATCCATCATGCTTATCTTGTGATTGGGCAGGAAGAGGACTTGCTTCGTCAAATGGCGAAGGACTTTGTGGTACGGCTTTTTCATAAAAGTAAAAAGGAAGAGCCGGAGGACAGTCTGAGTCTTCGCATTGAAAAGGAAGAGCATCCGGATCTGATTTTTGTGGATTATCAGGAGAAGGAAAACGGAGAGAAGAAATCCAGCATTTCCATTGACCAGATTCGTCAGGAAGTGAAGGGGACGGTGGACATTTCCCCGAAGGAAGGGAAGTACAAGGTCTACGTGCTTTGTCACAGCGATAAGATGACGGTGGAGGCACAAAACGCCCTTTTAAAAACCCTGGAGGAAGCTCCGGAGCATGTTATCATGATTCTCCTTTGCGAAAATGAAAACAAGCTTTTAGACACCGTTTTGAGCCGTGTGGTTCGAGTCTATGTGGGGGATATGCCCATAGAAAAGCAGTGGAAATTGCTGCAGGAGATTCCGGCTCTTCGTACCTTACCCGCCTTTTTAAAGGAGATTGCCCATAAGAAGCAGGAGGAAATGCAGAAATACGCGGAGGAGCTGGGACAGCTGGACGGGCAAGAGCTCTACTGTTTTCTTGATATTATTTTACGGGATGTGTTATGCTATAAAAGCACGAAAGACCATCATTTGCTCTATGGGCAGAGTGCCAGAGAGAGCATTACGGCCATGGCGGAAAAATATTCCTATTGGACACTGGGGCAGTGGGGAGAGTATATAGAACGCTATAAAGAAGGACGGGCGGTAAATGTTGCCCAAAACTATCAGATTTTAGATTTCTTTTTGTTCTTATCCAATACATAATTATAGAAAAGCCATAGAAAAAGCCATAAAGAAAGGGTTATAGATGACAGAGGTAATTGGAATAAAGTTTCGCACCGCGGGAAAGGTGTATTATTTCGCCCCCAAGGGCATAAGCTTTACAAGGGGAGAGTTTGCCGTGGTGGAAACCTCCAGAGGCGTGGAATACGGGGAAGTTTTGATGGCCAATAAGGAGCTTCCGGAGGAAAAGATTGTGATGCCTCTTAAGGAAATTCTCAGAAAGGCCACAGAGGAGGACCGGAAGCAGTACGAAGTTAATCATGAGAAGGAAAGAGAAGCTTTTCAGATTTGCCGGAAGAAGATTCAAGAGCATGGGCTGGAAATGAAGCTAATCGATGTGGAATATACCTTTGACCGGGGAAAGGCACTGTTTTATTTTACTGCGGACGGCAGGGTGGATTTCCGTGCATTGGTAAAGGATTTGGCGGCGATTTTCCGTACCAGAATCGAACTTCGACAGGTGGGGGTAAGAGACGAGACCAAGCTTCTGGGAGGCTACGGCTCCTGCGGTCGGCCTCTGTGCTGTCACAGCTATCTTCCGGAGTTTGTTCCGGTGTCTATCAAGATGGCAAAGGAGCAGGGCTTATCCTTAAACCCCAGCAGCATCTCCGGGGTCTGCGGTCGTTTGATGTGCTGTTTGAAAAATGAAGAAGAGGTTTATGAGTTCTTAAACTCCAAGCTGCCGGCGGTGGGAGACTATGCCACCACCAAGGAGGGCTTAAAGGGAGAGGTGGTTTCCGTTTCCGTCTTAAACCAGAAGGTAAAGCTGATTGTAAACTTGGAAAAGGAAGATGAGAAGGAGCTTCGGGAGTATGAGGTTTCGGAACTGAAGTTTAAGCCAAGACGGAGAAAAGACGAAGCCTAAGTATGGTTTTCATAGGGAAATAGGATAAAGAGGATAGAAAGCCCGGCTTTGAAACGAATACAGGACTTATAAGGAAAAGAGCAGAGATTTGTTCATGGAAAGAATAGATGATTTACAATGCAAGGGCTACCGGATTATTCAGGATTCGGAAGCCTTTTGTTATGGAACAGATGCGGTGCTTTTGGCGAATTTCGCAAAGCAGGGGGTAAAGAGAGGAAGAGTCTTCGATCTCTGTACCGGAAATGGAATTGTGCCCTTGCTTTTGGCGGCAAAAACCGAGGCGGAAAGCATTTACGGAATAGAAATTCAAAGGGAGGCGGTGGAGCTTGCCAGAAGATCCGTAGCTTTAAATGAAGAGGTGCGAATCCATATCCTGGAGGGAGACCTTTGCAAAATCCAAGAGCAAAGGACTGTAGAGGGAAAAAGCCTGGCTTCCTCCTTTACGGTGGTGACCGCAAATCCTCCCTATATGCAGGGAGACCTGCAAAATCCGTTGGAAAAGAAAAATATTGCAAGACATGAGGTGAGCTGTAGCTTTACGGATGTGGCGGAGGCGGCAAGATATTTACTGGCGCCTAAGGGGAAGTTTTATCTTGTGCACCGGCCGAAACGAATGGCGGAGATTATCAGCATTTTACGGGAAAAAGGCCTGGAGCCGAAAAGATTGCAGATGGTTCATTCCTTTGTGGGGGGGGAGGCAAAGCTTTTCCTTTTGGAAGCGGTGCGGGGAGCCTCTGTGGAGCTTCGGATTTTACCGCCCCTGATTCTATATCGGGATAAGGGAGTCTATACGAAGGAGCTGCTGGAGATTTACGGGATGGGGGCATCGGAAGATCATGGAGGGAATGCTTCGAAAAAAGCCGACTCAAAAAGCGTCATCCGCCGTATTACTCCCAATCATTCCTCAAGGCAGTAGGAGAGAAATCAATAGAGAAAGGGCGAAAACCTTATCCGTATACGGATATTATCCGAATATGGAGTCTAGGCAGAGGCCCTTTCTTTTGTTATGGTAAGGCTAAGACCGGTCAACGTTGTTGCTTTGGAGAGAGTCTACAGAGAAGTCTTTCTCAAGAATGAAAAATTTCAAAAGAAAGGAGGAATTTTATCGTTTTTTCACAAGCTTTTTTGCATTCTGTGGTAAAATGTCCCGAGTAGTAAGCAGTTCCTGAAAGGAAGGACAAATATGGCATTGGATGCGAAAAAATTGGTATTTGAGCCAATACGGGTGGAGGACTCCGTCCGTATTGCTCCTTATTTTTATCGAAGACCGAACAAAACCTGTGATAGTTGCGCTTTGGACAGCTACCTCTGGGCGGAATATTGTGACACCCGCATTGCAGAGTGGGAGGACAAGGCTCTTTTTATTCTGATGGAGAAGGACGGAGAGCAGTATACCGCCACGCCCTACTGTGACGAAGAGGATTTGCCTCAGTATTTTGATTTGATTAAGGATTACTTTAATCAGGTTTTGAAGAAGCCTTTAAAAATCTATCTGGCGGACGAAGAGGCGGTAAAGTACCTGCATTTGGAGGAGGATCCCCGCTTTATCGTACGGGAAGAGGAGGATTACAAGGACTACCTCTATGATGCGGAGGAGCTACGAACCCTGCCGGGAAAGCGTTTTCATAAGAAGAAGAATCTGGTCAACAAGTTCAAGAGAGAATATGAGGGTCGCTGGGAATACAGAAGTATTCGCTGCCTGGAAAAACAGGCGGTTTGGGACTTTTTGGATCGTTGGTATACCCACCGAATCAAGGAGGAAGGAAACGGAGAGGAAACCCTGGAATATGAAATCAAGGGAATCCACGAGGTTTTACAAAACTGCTTCACCATCGACCACTATATCGGCGGCATATTCATAGACGGAAAGCTGGAGGCCTTCTCCATCGGCGCTTACAATCCCCGTGAGGAAATGGCCAGCATTTCCATTGAAAAGGGTAATCCCAATGTCCCCGGAATTTATCAGGTGATTAACCAGGAATTTCTGCTTCATGAATTCCCCCAGGCAAAGCTGGTAAACCGGGAGGATGATATGGGGCTGCAAGGTCTTCGGAAGGCAAAGGAAAGCTATAATCCCATTGGCTTTGCCAGAAAATACATGGTATTGCAGAAGGATTTCCAGGGCTATGAGAAGTATCTTACGGATAAATACGAGAAGGACGTAGAAGAGTATGAGTAGAAGAATTCTTCTTCTCCGAACGGAGGCGGAACAGGAAAGAACGAAGGCCTTGTATCGGGAGATTTTCCCGGAGGATTCGGAAGCCTTTGTGGACTTCTATTATCGTAAAAGACCGAAGAGAATCCTTGCCATGGAGGAAGAGGGAGAGATTGTGGGCATGCTCCATATCAACCCTTTCAGTATGTCCTTCTTTAAAAAGGAGCTTACGGCAAGCTACCTCTATGCCATCGGTACCAAGAAAGAAAAGAGAAAGCAGGGGATTATGGGAGAGCTGCTTCGCTATGCCTTTTCGCTTTTAGAGGAGGAGGGAGAGCCCTTTTGCTTCCTGATTCCCGTGGCGGAAAGCATTTACAGCCCCTACGGCTTTCGGACTATAGGAAAGCTTAGCCTGGAAGAAAAGCCTTTGGAAGAAATCGAAAAGTCTGTACTTTATGCCCTTCCTACCAAGGAACTTTTAGACAGAAGGGCGGAGGAAGCGGCTCTCTCCGATGAGGAGGATGAACTGCCGGAGGATCCGGTGGTGATGCTGAAAATATTGAACCCGGAGGCCTTTCGAAAGCTCAGCGGCTATACAGACGATACGGAAGATGCTCTTTTGCAGAGACTGGCAAAGGAGAGGATTTATATTATTGACGTGGACTAATTTTATTATTGCTATGGACTAATTTTAATGCTTGCAATCAGTAGAGAACTTTGCTATCATTGTTAGCTGTATCACTATTCCTTGCTTTTCCAAAAGGAAAGGCCAGAGACCAAAAGGAGGTAAAAGCGAATGAACAAGTATGAGTTATGCGTTGTTCTCAGTGCGAAGCTCGATGATGAGGAGAGAGCAGCAGCCATTGAAAAGATTAAGGGATTTATCACCCGTTACAATGGTACTGTTGTAGAGCCTATCGAAGAGTGGGGTAAGAAGAGACTGGCTTATGAAATTCAGCACATGAAAGAAGCCTACTACTATTTCATCCCGTTCACAGGAGATGCAAACACTCCTAACGAGCTCGAGGACCAGGTTCGTATTATGGAACCGGTAATCCGCTATCTTGTGGTTAAGCCAGAAGAAGAAACAGCTAAGACAAAGAAGCATGAGCCTGCAGCAGAAGCAGTAGCTGAATAAGCAAGCGGAAAGCGAGTAAAACATGAACAGAGTTATCCTGATGGGTAGATTGGTAAGAGATCCGGAAATTCGGTATTCCCAGGGTGAGAACAGCATGGCCATTGCAAGATATACTCTTGCCGTGGACAGAAGAGGCCGTAGAAACCAAAACGATGGACAGCCTACAGCAGATTTTATCCGTTGTGTGTCCTTCGGACAGAGAGCAGAATTTGCAGAGAAGTATATGCATCAAGGTATGCGTATGTTGGTATCCGGCAGTATTCAGACAGGCAGTTATCAGAACAAAGACGGACAAACCGTATATACCACAGACATTATTGTGGATGACCAGGAGTTTGCAGACAGCAAAGGACAGGGAGGCAACACTTCCTATTCCCGTTCTTCCGGCCCCTATGTAGGCGGCGGAGAAGAGGATCTTGGAGAAGGATTTATGAATATACCTGATGGGGTAGAGGACGAGGGACTCCCCTTCACTTAGGTAGGGAAGGTTTCCTCAGGATGAAGAGCAGCATAGCTGCAATATAGAAGGAGGAAAGCCATGGCATTTCAGAAGTCAGATAAGAGTGGTTCAGCAAGACCAAGAAGAGCCGGCGCAGGCTTCCGCAGCAGAAAGAAAGTTTGTGGATTCTGCGGAGATAAGGTAAAGCCGGTAGATTATAAGGATGTAGGAACATTAAGAAAGTATATCTCTGAGAGAGGAAAGATCCTTCCCAGAAGAATTACAGGTTCTTGTGCATTACACCAGAGAGCAATTACCACCGCTATCAAGCGTGCAAGACACATTGCTCTGTTACCATACCAGGTAGATTAATAAGAACAGCTCCACGAAAGTGGGGCTGTTTTTTTGCTTATCCCAATTACTCTTTAGGGATATTGTTATTATTGTTAAGCTGCTGAATTGCAATGCCTGGCTCTAAAAATACTTTCCTCAACTTCTCATAAAGCTCCATGTCATAAAAGAACCCCTTGTAAAATAATGTATATATTTTTTTGTTTCGGTACAAAACAATTCCGTCTCCTAAATCCTTGACCAATATATTTCCATCAATGATTGCTTGTAGTAATTCCTCACGAGATTCAGAAAGATATTTCTGCATCTTTTCTTGTTGCTTCTTTGTCTCCATCAACTGAAACAATACTGAATGTTTGTATATAATCAGTGTTAACCAGATACCCCAGAAATAATTAGCTATAATACTCAGAGAACCTATAAATAAAAGGTATTTTACAAGCCAAGTTATTTTAAATCCAACCATTGCAAATACGATAAGACACATGAAACATAAGTAAAGAATTTTGCGTAATCGGAGTAGTAGGGCATGAGGGTTAGCTTTTTCGGCACGAAAACAAAAGTTTCGAAAGCCTCTGGTATAGTAAACTTTCTCTCGCTCAGCTTCAGTTAACATAGATGTTTCCTCCTACGCATAGAATCAATCAGGAATCCGTATTTTCAGGCAAAATTCCGTCATGGATCATTCTTTTGCATCCCGCTTGCTCTTCCATTTTACGTGATATTTTATCGTGATTTTATGGAAGGAGCAATTAGTATTCTTTTTCGGAATACAAGATATTTCCTATTGTAGTTGAAAATGATTTAGTGCTATAGTTTAGCGGTAAATGAGGAAAGAATGGAGGCAAGTTTATGTCCTATGTAAGTGAGGTTTATCAGGCACTGGAGAAGAAGCATTCCAATGAGGCAGAATTTTTAGAGGCAGCGAAGAGAATTTTAGAGTCTTTGGAGCCTATTGTGGCAGCCAATGAGGAGCTTTACCGGAAAAATGCTTTACTGGAGCGTTTTGTGGAGCCGGAAAGAATTATTAGTTTTAGAGTGCCTTGGACAGATGACCAGGGAAAGCACCATATCAATATCGGTTATCGTGTGCAGTTTAACTCTGCTATCGGACCTTACAAGGGAGGGCTCCGTTTTCACCCGAGCGTAAATCAGTCTATTCTGAAGTTCCTGGGCTTTGAGCAGATTTTAAAGAACTCTCTGACCGGCCTTCCCATCGGTGGCGGCAAGGGTGGTGCGGACTTTGATCCTAAGGGCAAGTCCGATGCGGAGGTTATGCGCTTCTGCCAAAGCTTTATCACAGAGTTGTATAAGTACATCGGAGCTAACGAAGACGTTCCTGCCGGTGATATCGGTGTAGGCGGAAGAGAAGTGGCTTATATGTACGGACAGTATAAGAGAATCACCAATTTGTACGAGGGTGTACTTACCGGAAAGGGAAGAACCTTCGGAGGCTCTCTGGCTCGTCCGGAGGCTACAGGATACGGTCTGGTCTACATTGTGGATGAGATGTTAAAGTCCGTAGGAAAGGAAATCAAGGGAAAGACCATTGTGGTTTCCGGTTCCGGTAATGTTGCTCAGTATGCCATCCAGAAGGCACAGAGCCTTGGGGGTAAGGTAGTAACCTGCTCCGATTCCGGCGGATATGTGTATGATCCGGAAGGCATCAAGCTGGATGTGCTTTTCGATATTAAGCAGGTGAAGAGAGGCAGAATTTCCGAGTATGCCGACCGTGTTGCGGGAGCGACCTACCATGCAGGAGAGCGTCCCTGGGGTGTAAAGTGCGATGTGGCATTACCCTGCGCAACCCAGAACGAACTAAATGGAGAAGAGGCTAAGACCTTAATCAAGAACGGTTGCTTCTGCGTAGCAGAGGGAGCAAATATGCCTTCCGATGAGCAGGCTGTGGATGTATTCCTGGAGAATCACTTCCTTTACATGCCCGGTAAGGCAGCCAATGCCGGCGGTGTTGCCGTTTCCGCATTGGAGATGAGCCAGAACTCTCAGAGACTTTCCTGGAGTTTTGAAGAAGTGGATGAGAAGCTTAAGGGAATTATGCAAAACATTTTCAAGAGCGTATCCGAGGCGGCAAAGCGCTACGGCCATGAAGGTAACTTTGAGGTTGGAGCCAATGTAGCCGGCTTTGAGAAGGTCGCTGAGGCTATGCTGGCACAGGGCTTGGTATAAGAGAGAAGTAAGGGCGAGAGAACCGATTTAGGGTGAAGGACTTGGCTATAGGCAAAAACTATAGCTAAGTCCTGTTTTTTTATATTTGCCTAAGGAAACGTTTTTACGCTATACTATATCCACTTCAAAGACTCTCATTAGGGGGAGTCTAAGGAATGACAAGAAAAGCATTTTGTAAAGGAAAATAAAAAGTAAGGAGAAAAAAGCATGCAAACATCAGTAATCGGTTTCCCAAGAGTGGGAGCATTAAGAGAACTAAAGTTTACAACAGAGAAGTTTTTTAAGGGATTGGTTTCCGAGCAGGAGCTACAGGAGCTTGCAAAGGATATTCGAAAGAAGCAGTGGTTAAAGATGCAGCAGGAGGAAGTGGATTTCATCCCTTCCAATGATTTCTCTTTTTACGATAACTTTTTAGATACAGCAGTGCTTTTTAACATCATTCCGGATCGTTATAGAGAATTGTCCTTAAGTCCCTTGGAGCAGTACTTTGCTATGGCAAGAGGCTATAAGGGAGAGGCCGGAGACGTGAAGGCTTTGGCAATGAAGAAGTGGTTCAATACCAACTACCACTACATGGTGGCGGAAATCTCCGATAAGGATGTGATTTCCCTTGTGGGTGACAAGCCCTTCCAGGAGTATGAGGAGGCAAAGGCTTTAGGGGTTGAGACTAAGCCTGTAGTTATCGGACCATTTACCTTATTAAAGCTGCTTCGTTATACAGAGAAGAAGACCGAGAAGGATTTCCTGGAGCAGGCAGTTTCCGCTTATAAGGCTTATGTGGAGAGATTCGTTTCTCTTGGTGCCAAGTGGATTGCCTTTGATGAGGCTTATCTGGTAAGGGACTTAGAGAAGGAAGACTTGGAGCTCTTTACCGCATTATATCAGGGAATTCTTTCTGTAAAGGGCAGCACCAAGGTTATATTACAGACATATTTTGGCGATGTAAGAGATGCCTATGAAAGCATTTTGGCACTTCCCTTTGACGGTGTAGGTCTTGATTTCTTAGAGG
>CAUUJL010000066.1:0-11977 GCA_963545375.1 uncultured Oribacterium sp. | reverse complement strand
GAAGGCATTCTTCCGAGAAGTGCGGATACCTCTGAACCTGCCTGGGTAAAACGGAAAATGTTATCAATAAAGAGCAATACGTCCTGGTGCTTCACATCACGGAAGTACTCCGCCATGGTCAGACCGGAAAGTGCAACTCTCATTCTCGCTCCGGGCGGCTCGTTCATCTGTCCGTAAACCAGGGCAGTCTTATCCAAAACGCCGCTTTCCTTCATTTCTCCGTAAAGGTCGTTACCCTCACGAGTACGCTCTCCTACACCGGTAAATACGGAAATACCGCCGTGAGCTGTTGCCACGTTGTGAATCAGCTCCATAATCAATACGGTTTTACCTACTCCCGCACCACCGAAAAGTCCGATTTTTCCTCCCTTTGCGTAAGGACAAATCAGGTCTACTACCTTGATACCCGTCTCCAGGATCTCTGTAGCAGGGGTCTGCTCCTCGAAAGAAGGAGCCGGACGGTGAATCGCCCATCTCTCCTCTGTCTCAGGGGCAGGTTTTTCATCTACAGGATTTCCCAAAATGTTGAAGATTCTTCCCAAGCAGGGCTCTCCAACAGGTACTGTAATGGGGTTTCCTGTATCAACAGCTTCCATTCCTCTAACCAAGCCATCGGTGGAACTCATTGCGATACAACGTACCACATCATCTCCCAACTGCTGTGCAACCTCCGCAATCAGCTCGGTATCTCCAAGCTGGATGGAAATTGCGTTCAATAAGGAGGGGAGTTCCCCTTCCTGGAATCGAATATCCAGGACGGCACCCATGACCTGTATAACCTTTCCTACATGTTTTTCTGTCATGTATCTCTCCTTTTTCTACACTACAACTCTTCCGCACCGGCAACGATTTCCGTGATTTCCTGGGTAATACTTGCCTGTCTTGCTCTATTGTAGAATAGACTTAATTTATCAATCATCTCTCCGGCGTTATCTGTAGCCGCCTCCATAGCCGTTCTTCTTGCTGCCAGCTCACTGGCAACAGAAGTACAAATTCCGCTATAGACCAGCCCTGCAAGATATTCCGGTACTATCGCATTAAAAACATCTTCTCCACTTGGCTCGTAGAGAATCAGGTTACGAATCTTCTTCGCTTCTTCTTCGCTTTCCTCTTTAAAATCAGACAAGGGCAAGAGAGATATAGCTCCCGCCTTCTGGCTCATCATGGACACAAAATCCGTATAGATCAATGCCACATGGCCGAATTCCTGATTTTTATAGGCTTCACAGATTTTCTGGGCAATGCTGTAAGAGTCGGAAATTCCAACCTCTCCAACATGAGTATAGCTGTCATTAAACAGCTCATACTTCTTCTGCCGTCCATACTCTAAGGCTTTCTTTCCTAATGGGAACAAAGCAAATTCCTTGCCCTTGATTTCTTCCTCCAGGGTACGGAAAAGATTGGCATTATAGCCTCCCGCCATACCGCGGTCTCCCGCAATCAATACATAGCACCACTTTTCGGAGCTGTTTTTCTTGGTATAGGGAGAGGAAAAATCTGTATTTCCATTGGCAATTTCAGAAAGAGTTTTCTTTAAAGTCTGAAAATACGGTTTGGTATTCTCCGCCTTTTCCTTTGCCTTTCGAAGCTTAGAGGAAGCTACCAGCTCCATGGCCTTGGTAATCTGCATGGTATTCTGGATGCTTTTAATACGGAGTTTCACTGACTTCATATTTGCTGCAGCCATGTTTTCTCCTTCTTCCTGGGTTTACAGTCTCTTTAAAAATTCCGCTGTAAAACGCTCTAAGCTAGCCTTAAGTTTCTTCTCTGTCTCTTCTTCCAGCTTACCAGTTTCTCTGATGGCATTCATTGCGCTCAGAGCCTCTGCATCGGCATCTAAGAAGTGATAAAGCTCTTCCTCATAGTGACGGATATCCTTAACCTCTACAGCAGTCAGGATTCCCTGAACTACCGCATAAAGAATAGCAACCTGCTTTTCAACGGCAACAGGCTCTCCCTTACCCTGCTTCAGTACCTCTACGATACGTTCACCCTGGGCAAGTCTTTGCTTGGTATCCTGGTCAAGGTCGGAACCGAACTGCGCGAAGGACTGTAACTCTCTATACTGAGAGTAAACCAGCTTCAAGGTTCCCGCTACCTTCTTCATGGCCTTAATCTGCGCATTTCCACCTACACGGGATACGGAAATACCGGGGTTAACCGCCGGCATAATACCGCTGTGGAACAGCTCTGTCTCCAAGAAGATCTGTCCGTCTGTAATGGAAATAACGTTGGTAGGAATATATGCGGAAACGTCTCCGGCCTGTGTCTCGATAATAGGAAGGGCTGTTAAGGATCCTCCTCCTAATTCAGGAGACAGCTTTGCCGCTCTTTCCAGCAATCTGGAGTGTAAGTAGAATACGTCTCCGGGATAAGCTTCTCTTCCTGGCGGTCTACGAATCAGAAGGGAAATTGCACGGTATGCCACCGCATGCTTACTCAAATCATCATAGATGATCAGGACATGCTTTCCCTGATTCATAAAGTATTCACCCATAGCACATCCTGCATAAGGTGCGATGTACTGCAAGGGGCTCGGCTCGGAAGCGGTAGCCGCAACAACGATGGAGTAATCCATAGCGCCGGCTTCCTTTAATTCATTTACCAATGCGGTAACAGTAGATCTCTTCTGTCCGATTGCTACATAGATACAGATAACATCCTTACCCTTTTGGTTAATGATGGTATCAATAGCAATGGTGGTTTTACCGGTCTGTCTGTCACCGATAATCAACTCTCTTTGTCCTCTTCCGATAGGAATCATGGAGTCAATCGCCTTGATTCCTGTCTGTAAAGGCTCTTTAACCGGCTGTCTCTTGATGATGCCGGGTGCAGGGCTTTCCACTGCACGGAACTCTGTACTCTCAATGGGACCGATACCGTCAATAGGCTGTCCAATCGCATTTACTACTCGTCCGATTAATTGTTCTCCTACAGGAACAGATACTACTCTACCTGTACGCTTTACACTCTGCCCTTCTCTGATTCCTACATCGGAACCGAAAAGTACCGCAGAAACACTTGTTTCTTCAAGGTTTTGAGCCATACCGAAAGTGCCGTCCTCGAACTCTAAAAGCTCTCCGGACATACAATTTGTCAGACCGGAAACTCGGGCAATACCGTCACCTACGGTGAGTACGGTGCCTGTTTCATTCTGAACAATGGCATTTTGGTAATATTTAATCTGGCTTCGAATGACCTCGGAAATTTTTTCTGGTTTTAATTCCATTCTATGCCCATCCTTTTTACAAGACTACTTCATTAACAGTTTTACGAATCTCTTTCAATCGAGCAGAAACCGTACCGTCTAAGGTCTTTCCTGCTACTTCCACCTTCAAACCGCCCAATACCTTGGGATCGATTTTTTCGGAGAGAATAATGGTTTTTGCACAAAGCTTTTGCAACTTTTCGATTAAAGCTGACTTTTGCTCCTCTTGTAAAGGTACCGCACTGGTGACCAGAGCTTCTGCAATCCCCTGATCCTCCTGATACAGTGCTTTGTAGGTCTTGTAGCTCTCTTTAAAGCCTCTTACCAGACCCTTCTCCAAAAGCAACTTCAAAAAATTCAATAAATAAGGTTGCAGTTCCGTTGCAAAGGCTTGATCCAAAAGAGATAATCTCTCCTTCTTGGGAATGGAAGGCTCTGCCAGAAGAGAATAATAATCCGGATTTTCCTCCAGAAGTGTTTTTACACAGCTCATCTCTTCTAAAATTTCTTTTTCCAGATGCTCTTCCTTGGCTAAGTCGTAAAGACTTTTCCCGTACAAGCTGGATGCCTTATTCATGATGCCTCCTCTACATTTTGTAAGAACTCATCAATTAAAGCTTTATGCTCATCTTCGTGGATTTCCTTCTCCACAACTTTTCCCGCAATATCCATAGCAATGCTTCCGATTTCATCCTTTACCTCATTCAAGGCTTTCTTTCTCTCTAAACGGATATCCTCTTCTGCCTTTGCCTTAATGGAGCTTGCGTGCTGTTCCGCCTCTTTAATCAATTCTTCGGCACGGAGGTTGGCATCCTTCTTCGCATCCTCAATGATACGGTTTGCCTCTCCTCTAGCATCAGACATACTGGTCTCATATTCTGTCTTAACAGCCTCAGCTGCTTCTTTTGCTTTCTTTGCCTCTTGTATATCCTTATCTGCCGCTTCCTGTCTCTTCTTTAAAACCTCGTTAATGGGCTTAAAAAGAAAACGCTTAATGAGATATACCTGAATAAAAAGGTTCAAAATCTGGGCAATGAAGGTCCATGGAATGATGGTTACCAACTGTTGCGATTCCATACTTTTCTCCTTTCTTCGCTTTGCTTCGTAATTGTTCTTACTTTAAGAAATTCATGAACATACCGGGAGCAACGAAGATAAGAAGAAGACCGGTTACGAATCCGTAGATACCGGTTGTCTCGGCAATCGCACAACCTAATAACATGGTAGAAGTAACGTCACCCTTACACTCGGGCTGTCTTCCGATAGCTTCCAAAGCCTTTGCTACAGCGTTACCTTCTCCGATACCGGGTCCGATACCTGCGATTAATGCAGCACCTGCACCGATTCCACATCCTGCTAATGCAATACCTCTTGCTAAAAACTGAAATTCACTCATTTTCTTGTCCTCCTAAATTAAATTGTTTATCCTTCTGCTGCGTTGGCGATATACATGATCGTCAACATGGTAAAAATAAATGCCTGCATGGCACTGGAAAACCAGTCAAAATAAAATCCTACGATAGCGGGCAGACCCACTGCAAAAATAGGAATATTTGATAGAAAATCTCCTACAACACCGGGAATCAAGCCCAAGACTGCGGAAGAAGCAATGGTCAATGATGCATAAATCAAACCACTGATAACCACTCCTGACAAAATGTTACCGAAATGACGACATGCCATACTAATGGGGGTAGCCACATCCGAAAGGATGTTAAATGGCGTCATAACCGGAATGGGCTGGGTAAATCCCTTCAAAAATCCAATAACTCCACCTGCCTTAATCTTGTTGGCAATGATGATTACGTAAACCGTAAGTGCCCAGGCTGCCTCTGTGGACAGGTCTGCGGTAGGGCTTCGTAATCCGGTCAAACTGATTAAGTTGGAAACGATACTGGTGCCAAAAAGGGCTGCCACAAAAGGAATCATCTTATCAAACTTGGTTCCTCCCGTGTTACTGCGCACTAAGTTGTTGGCACTTTCTACAATCAGCTCTGCAATGGCTTGTCTTTTACTAATATTTTCCACCCGCAGATTTCGGGTAAGGAAGATACATAGTCCGGTGATAATCGCCATAACTATCCAGCTGACCACTAGGGTTTCCGAAAGCAGAAAATCTCCTAGGAAAGGAATTCCTGTAGGAATTTTAAGGAATATTTTTGCTCCAGAAATATCAAAATTCATACTCTAGTTTTCACCTCCTTGTGTTTTCGTATTCTTTTTCCAGTCGAGAACCCCTCGTATTCTCAGAAATGCTCCCGGAAAAAGTAAGGGAACAATACCCGCTACGGCGTTAAAAATGGGAGCGATTAGCGCTATCACAATCCAAATCAACTGTAGCATGGTACGGTTTCGGTAAGATGCTCTCATCTTCTGGTAAGCATCCTCCTGATTTTCCGTATTGACAATCTCCTGAACAGTAATCCCCATGAGATAAAAATTCATTACTGCTACAAAGCTTCCCAATACGGCGGAAAGAATCACCTTATAATCAAAGCTGACTATTTCCGGTTTTGCTATATGAAGAAAGAAAAAACAGATTAGCAGCACAAGGCAAGCTATTCCGCACTGCACAGCAATCTGCACAGTTTCTTTTTTCACAGTAGATTGTACCTTCATTTTTCTTATCCTTTCTTTTGTAAAAGCTAAAGTCGGAGCTTCCTAACGATGTTGGTTAAAAGCTCGATCCTTTGTTTCTTGCTTCTTCTCCTTCTCGGAGACAGACAGGTAAAACTTATAGGCTGTCATAAAGGAAGCCGCAAGACCGAAGAAAAATGCAGGCAGGTATATCCAGTAAGAAAGATGAAAATGCTCTCTTAATTGATACGCCACAAATAAGCATAATAAAAGCGGCATTGCAAGGGATAATCCAAACTGACTCAGAATCGTTAGATTTCTGAATGCCTTTGACCATTCCTTCATGCCGCTCTCCTCCTTGATTGCTCACTTACGAGATAATTCCCGTTGCCATTTTCCATATAAAAAGGATTCTACACTAGCCCCAAGAAATAGACAATATTGTCAAGAAAAAAACTTTTACAATTTCTTTCAAAGCAAAAGCAAATTTTATGGTAGTTCTTTTTTGCTTTTAGTACTTTTTACTGTAATTTTCTTTCTTATTTCGTCTTTTCGAGACAGTTCCCTTTTAATGAAAATTTTCACAACAGATACTTTATCGACTACTTTTGTAAGTTTTAAAAGAGTTTTATGAAAATTTTTATTCAGTTTATTTCTCTATGCTTATGAAATACTCTTTTCTGCCATATCCTGATGATGATAAAGATATCTTTTGCATTTAGCCTGCGGAAACAGGAGCTTCCTTAGCTTCTTCCTTCTTTTCCTGTACCTCTTCCTTCGGTTCTACCTTCTTCACTCTTTTTCCGGTAATGGCGGAAGTGGGACACTTCTGAGCACAAATACCGCAGTCGGTACATTTTTCATTCATCACTGCCAAATCATTAAGGACATGAATGGCATCGAAGGGACAGTTCTTCTCGCAGATTCCACAGGCAATACAGCCGATGGAACAGCTGTCCTTAACCGCCTTACCCTTTAAAAGATTCTTACAGGAAACAATATGTTTCTTCTTATAAGGAACAAAGGAAATCAACGCCTTGGGACAGGCTTTAATACAAGCACCGCAGGCTGTACACTTCTCCTTATCCACAATGGCAACACCATCCACCACATGAATGGCATCAAAGGCACAGACCTTTACGCAGGAGCCATAGCCACAGCAAGAGTAAGGGCAGGACTTTTCCGTTCCTCCCGGAACCACCGCCAAGTCATTACAGTCAGCTATACCTGTATAGCTGGCAATCTGCTTTGTCTTGGAACAGGAACCCTGGCAATGCACATGAGCAACCCTTTTTTCCTGATCCATGGACACCTCTCCGGCACCAAGGATTTGCGCAATCTTCTCCGCTACGGGACTTCCTCCTACCGGACACTGTGTTACAGGAGCCTCTCCCAATGCCATGGCCTTAGCACAGCCGTCACAGCCGGGGAATCCGCAGGCACCACAGTTGTTTCCCGGAAGTGCCCCGCGAATCTTTGCCTCTGTTTCATCCACCTCCACCTTGAATTTCTCGGAGGCCACTCCTAAAAATACGCCCAAAATCAAACCTGTTGCACCCACTAAACCGGCGGCAACCAGGACCAATGTTGTCATCAGACTCATACTCAATCCTCCTTAAATCAATCCGCCAAAGCCGAAGAATGCAATCGCCATAAGGGCTGCGGTAATCAGCACAATGGGAGACCCCTGGAAAGAATGGGGAATTCTATCATTTCCCTCGATAATATTTTCCCGGATTCCTGCCATAAGCAATAATGCTAAAGCAAAACCTACGGAAATTCCCAGTCCATAAACCAAGCTCTGAGCAAAATTATAGCCATAAGAAACATTATTCAAGGCCACACCCAATACCGCACAGTTTGTGGTAATCAGAGGAAGATACACACCCAAGGACTCATAAAGAGAAGGTACATTCTTCTTTAAGAACATCTCTACAAACTGTACCAGTGCCGCAATAACCAAGATGAACACGATGGTATTCAGATACTCCAAACCATCCGTTAAGCCCAGAGCCTTGCAAAGGGGGCTGGAAGCCGCCAGGAAGGCAACATAGATGCCATGGGTGATTACGGAGGCAATCACGATAACGAAGATTACCGCTCCTCCCATACCCTTGGAGGACTCTGTCTTCTTTGATACTCCCAGGAAAGGACAGATTCCCAAGAACTGGGAAAGCACTACGTTACTGACCAGGGAATATTTAATGGCAATCAATAGCAAATCAATCATACTGCCGCCTCCTTCTTCTCTACTTCACTCTTTTCAGGAGCTTTTTCTTTACACTCGGAGAAGCAGCCCATGCAGTTTCCGCCGCAAACAAATTCCTCCGGAGCATCCCCGTTGGTTGCGGAAGGAAGACGCAGCTTGTTCTGAATTGCGGTAAGAACCGCCAGAACCAGGAAGGCTCCGGGAGCCAATACGAAAATGCTGATGCTGTAAGCCTCCGGAATCAGTCTGAAGTTAAAGATGGTTCCTGCGCCGATTAACTCTCTTACGGATCCGATAACGGTTAAGGCCAAAGTGAAGCCGATACCCATGCCCAGACCGTCAAAGAAGGATAAGGCCGGGCCATTAAACAAAGCATAGGACTCCGCTCTTCCTAAAATGATACAGTTAACTACAATCAAAGGAATATAAATTCCCAAAGCCTCATATAAAGCCGGTACATAGGCCTGAATCAAAAGCTGAACAATGGTAACCAAAGATGCTACCACCACGATTTCTCCCGGAAGACGCATACGCTCCGGAATAGTTTTACGAAGGGCGGAAATCAGCATATTGGAAAACATTAATACCGCTGTGGTGGACAATCCCATTCCCAATCCGTTTATCGCACTGGTGGTGGTTGCCAAGGTAGGACACATTCCCAGCATGATAATGAAGGTAGGGTTTTCTTTGATAATACCGTTATATAATCTTTCTATGTATTTATTCATTTCCCCCTCCTACTTTAAAACGTAATTTTCCACAAATTCCGTGGATGCATTTACCGTATTGGTTACCGCAGTACTGGTAATGGTGGCACCGGAAATCGCATCGATTTCATTCTCTCCTGCACCGCCGCCTTTTTTCACGGCAATCTTTGTGGTTTTTCCGGCAAACTGCTCGTAGAACTCGGGAAGAGTTGCTTTCTGTCCAAGACCTGCCGTCTCCGGTAAGGTTTCCGGAAAAGAAATTCCGGTAACCTTTAAGTCTTTATCCACACCTACAACCACTACAACGGGACCGCCGTAGCCTGCTGCATGTCCTTTCAGCACATATCCTACAGTTTCCCCTGAAGCATCCTTAGCCACAATAGCATCCGTCAGCTCTGCGCCGCCGTTATCCGTTGCCAAAGTTCCTTCTTCGGTAGCCTTCTGTAAAGTATCCTTCAGTTCCTCACTGTCATAATCCGCAGCATCCAAAACCACCTTGTAGGCTTTGTTGGTTGCTTCTTTAATGGCATTGGCAATGGTATCCTTCGTCATTCCGTATACCACGCCCAAAAGCAGTCCGGAGATTAAGGTAATGGCAGTAAGCACTAAGGCGTCTTTCATAAAGGAATCTTTTTTCATCTTACTTTCCCTCCCTGCCAAATGCCTTCGGTATCGTCATGTTATTGATCGTCGGTACCAAAATATTGCTCAAAATAATCGCATAGGAAACTCCCTCTGCAGAACCGCCGAAAAGACGGAACAATCCGGTTAAAATTCCCACAAGCACTGCAAAGACAATCTGTCCGTTGGGGGTAATGGGAGAAGATACATAGTCTGTCAGCATAAAAAAGGCACCGAAAATCAGTCCGCCTCCTAAGATTTCGGAAGCAAGGTAATGCATATCAAATCCTCTTCCGGAGAAGATCAGGGTAAACAGCGCTACGGTTCCGATATAAATCAAAGGCATTTTCGGAGAAATAACCTTCCGAACAATCAGGTATAAAGCACCGATCAAAAGACAAATTTTGGATACCTCTCCGATGGTTCCCGGAATTCTTCCCACAAACATATCCATCAAATTCATGCTGGCATCCGGAGTTGTTTTTAAAATTGCAAGAGGGGTTGCGGTGGCAATTCCGTCTGCCCCTGCGTTGTTGAAAGCAGTCATCTTTCCTGCAAAGGAAATCAAGAGGAAGCAACGAGCCGCTAAAGCCGGGTTCATGAAGTTGGCTCCCAGGCCTCCATAAAGCTGCTTTACCACAATAATGGCAAACACGGATCCCACCATAGGAATCCAATAAGGAATTCCCGGAGGACAGTTTAATGCCAAAATCATACCGGTTACCGCAGCAGACCAGTCATTCACCGTTACCGGCAGCTTCATAGCCTTCTGGTAAGCAAACTCTGTAAAAACCGCCATCAAAGTGGTGAGTACCACTACGAATAGAGCGTGAAATCCCCACTGTAAAACACCGTAAATAGCAGTGGGAAGCATGGCAATCACAACGTCTCTCATTAATTCCGCGGAAGTCACCCTGTCACGCACATGGGGATTCGCAGAAAGATGTAAAAGTTTCATTTATTTACCTCCCTGGGCCTTTGCGGCTTTTGCTCTCTTCTCTGCATTTACTTTTCTCTTCATCTGCTTAAAGCCCTGGGTCAAAGGACGCTTTGCGGGACACACATAGGAACAGCATCCGCACTCGATACACTCCATACCGTAAAGCTTTTCAAAGCGTTCCGTGTTCTTCTGAAGAGAAGCCACCATCATCAAGGTAGGCATCAGATTCTCCGGGCAGGCAGTAACACATCTTCCGCAGTTAATGCAGGGAGTGGTCGCTTCTTCTGCCACCGGATCCTTCTTAAACGCCAAAATAGAGCTGGAGTTCTTGGTCACAGGAATGTCCAGCACGAAAAGCGGCATACCCATCATCGGTCCGCCAGAAATTACCTTCTCCGGATCCTCCGAGAAACCGCCTGCTGCAGAAATCACCTGCTGATAATTGGTTCCTAAGGGCACACGGAAATTACCGGGGCTGGCTACCGCATCTCCGGTTACTGTTAAAATCTTTCTAACCAACGGCTTGGACTCGCAAACCGCCTCATAAATAGCCACAACAGTGTCTACATTGTCCACCACAACCCCTGCATCCGCCGGTAACATGGAGGAATTAATCTTTCTTCCGCTGGCAGCATAAATCAGCTGACGCTCTCCCCCCTGAGGGTAACGGGTTCTTAAGGCTACTACCTCAATATTGTCCATGCCCTTAACTTTTTCCGTTAAAAGCTTGATGGCTTCAGGCTTGTTGTCCTCAATGCAAATCTTTCCTTTAGCGTTGGGGAAAAGGGAAAGCACCACCTGTAAGCCGCCGATCAGCTTATCCGGCATCTCCAGCATATCTCTGTAATCGGAGGTAAGATAAGGCTCACACTCCGCACCATTCACCAAAAATAAATCAATCTTATCGATTTCTTTCGGACTAAGCTTTACAAAAGTAGGGAAACCGGCGCCTCCTAAGCCCACAATGCCGGCGTCTCTTACGATGTTTACAATTTCTTCCCGAGACATTGCTTTGTAGTCTCTTTTATCACCAAAGCCCGGAATGGATTCATATTGTTGATCATTATCCACCACAATGGACTCCACCATAGCTCCCCCTACGGTCAGTCTCTTCTCAATGGCTTTAACGGTACCTGACACAGAAGAAATAACAGGTGCGGAAATAAAGCCGTTTGCCTCTGCAATCTTCTGTCCTAAAAGAACCCGATCTCCCTTTTGTACCAAAGGCTTGGCAGGGGCTCCAATGTGCTGCGAAAGTGGATAAACCATCAACCCCTCAGGACGCAAATCAACAATGGACTTGTCCATTGCCAATTCCTTTCCGTCATAGGGATGAACGCCACCCTTAAAAGTGGTAACACCCATTTTTATACCTCCCAAAATCTTTCTCATAGACAATTCTTATTATACTATGAAGATTCTTAAAAACAAAGAAAGAGAACCCTATGCACGGAATTTTGTGCATAGAATTCCCCTATATTTTCTTACTATTTTTATGATATTTGTACAAATGCCAAAAAATTTTTTTGTCAAACTTTTGTCAATAGCTCTTGAAGACTTGCCTTTCATTTTCTATTTCTGTTAAAAATTTTCTGAAAATAGAAAGAAGGGGCTGTAAAAAAAAATCAAAATAGTTTTCTAAGCAATATAGGTCTAAATTCGGGGCACGCTCTCGCTAGCTTCGCCACGTAGCGGATACTAAGCGAAAAACTTCG